>CAZKRR010000209.1:0-1563 GCA_964555135.1 uncultured Nitrososphaeria archaeon | reverse complement strand
TGAGGTGGCTTAGTTATCTTTAACCTCTTCTCAGCTGCTTTCAATATAGCTCTAAGCATTTCTGGGTAGCTCATCCCTATATATGCTGCTGCTTTGGCTAAGTGTCCATCCCAGCACCATCCAGGGTTAGGATTGACTTCTAGGAGTCTCGGATTGCCTTCAGAATCCAGCCTCCAATCGAATCTTGCATAATCTCTACACTCAAGTCTATTGAATAGCTTTACACTACATTCAATAATGTAATCTTTAACTTCTTGTGGTATATTGGCAGGTATAGACTTTATGTTCCAGTATGGTGAGTCAGGAATCCATTTTGCTTCATAACTACATATTGGTGGAAGACTCCCGGGGAGTACGCTATAATCTTCTTCAGTTATCGGTAAAGCTATATAATCTTCTGGAGGATTACCGATTATTCCAAGGGTTAAGTCTTTCCCAGTAAGGAATTCCTCGATTAATATTGGTTTATTATAATTGAATTTCTCCTTAAGCTCTGAGATTGCATTTAGTAATTGTTCTTCATTATATACAACGCTTCTACTCGTTATACCGAAGCTACTATCCCCGAAGTTTGGTTTAACAATGACTGGGAAATCGAATGGTATCTGTACTTTTATGTCGTCAGTCTTCAAGAATACTGCTCTAGGAACAGGTATACCCATCTCTCTTGCAATACCTCTAACAAGGCTTTTATCAAAACAGTATGCAAGGCATTGTGGGCCTGCTCCAGTATAGGGTATGCCGAGGACATCTAGTAGTGCAGGTATATGTAATTCCTTCCTTGGGTCATTATAAAATCCCTCATCACAAAGATTGAATATCAGGTCTATCTTATTTTTAAGTTTTAGTATGTCTTGCAGTAATGTATCGTGATTCATCAAGTATATGAATTCATATTCTTTCAATTCGCTTAATGCTTGTATGAGCTTGTTTATCGTATAGTAATCGTCTTCGTCAAATACTCCTCCAGGCTTAGTGATGTCGGTCTTTGATGCATCTCCGAGTATTACTGCAACTCTCATCTTTAAACCATTACTCCTCTTCTTTACAGGTGTCCATTCTTTCTTCGCATTAGCCGTAACGATAATCCTCTTCTCCATCATTCCTAGGTCTTGGTTCCTCTTAGAATCAGGGGAAAGTTCTCCGTGGAAAACTATATTTGTAAAACCTGCCTTTTCTAGTACCTGTCTTAACATTTCTCTATTGTAGAGTCTTATAGCGTAGACCTGGTCTGCTATAACGCCTTTCCTAACATTTGCTATTATTTCTCTTGATATTAATCTTTGTCCATCCGATGATAGTGAGCGTTCCCTACATACAAACATTTGTTTATTAATCCATTCCCAAGACCTCTTCTGATAATTCTCTTTGAGGTGGCTTCCATCAGCTACATCTATTAGTATCTTACCCCATGGTCTTAAAACTCTCCTAACTTCTTTCAGGACTTGAAGGTCATCTCTAATTGATTCAAAGTATCCAAAGCTATTCCCCAATATCATGACTACGTCGAAGCTGTCAGCTTGGTATGGTAGTCTTCTTGCATCTCCCTCTCTAAACTTTACT
>CAZKRR010000208.1:0-1575 GCA_964555135.1 uncultured Nitrososphaeria archaeon | reverse complement strand
GTTACAAAGATTTTAACACGTTTGAAATCACCACCAAGTATTGGTAGTTACCCATCACCTGAGAAAATGTATTATAGGGAGGAGCAGAAAGAATGGGAGGATAAAATAGAAAGTGCACCAGTTTTAGAACGAAATATTGTAAGAGCAGTCATAAATGAATGTATAGATAAACTGGATAAACTCTATAATCAGGGGAGGATAAGCAAGGAAGCTTATGAGAAGAGATTAAAGGTTTATCGTTCCCTAATGGGAGAAACATATACGTAGAGTATAATATAGCGCTATTTTTAAGAGGTTTATTTGAAACTCGGTTAGAGCTATAGAGTAATCTTGGTACCTACGTCTTCTTCTAGAGCTTTCAGTGGGTCTTCTCTTAACCCTGAAGATATTATTGATTCTTTTACGCCTGATTGTAAAACTCTAGCGCACATTAAGACTTTCCTATTCATCCCAAAGCCTATCCTTGACTCTAACATACCTACTTCGTCTACTCTTATTCTCCTGGCCAGCTTATCTTCAATTAATACGCCTTCAACATCTGTGAGTATGAGCAGTTTTTCAGCCCGTATGGACTCAGCTATCTTCGCAGCAGCTTGATCAGCATCAACATTCAGTAATTCTCCTTCTTCCCCATACGCTATTGGTGCGACTACTGGTAGATATCCTTGATTGATAAAAGCTGTGAGGAGCCCTACCTCAACTTCTTTTATCATTCCTGTATATCCTCCTGGTATAATCTTTCTTCTATTATTTTCATCCAGGATTACTATCTTTTTCTTTCTTTCTGCTTTTATGAATCTTCCATCCACACCTGTTAATCCTATGGCTTTTACCCCCAGCGTGTTTAATTTTGCAACTATCTCCTTATTTATCTTTCCAGCCATAACCATTACGTAGACTTCAAGCTCTCTCTCATCTGTATACCTGCTCCTTATACCCTGCGGTGAGACAACGAACCTCGGCTCTACACCCATCAAGTTTTCATACTTCGTAACAACATCTCCACCACCATGAACAAAGATTATCTTTAATCCTCTAGACACTCTAACAGCAATACTCTTCAATATGTTATTGATATTCTGTTCAAGCGCTCTTCCACCAGCTTTTACAACTATCAACGACATCGCTTTAAGATGAATAGTTAACACTATGATATTAACTCTATCCTCAGTTTATTTGCTCTTTTTAATCTATTAGTACGTTTTATCGCTTCTCAGCTATAATCTTTCCCGGTTAGGTAAGCCTGAAATACAACCGATATTGTAGGTTTCCCGATGATTAGGGTCGGAGTAGTAGGTGCAAGTGGGTATACTGGAGGGGAGCTGCTGAGGATACTGTCGGTCCATCCGGAAGTTGAAGTAACTATTGCTACTTCTAGAGAGTTTGCAGGAAAACCTGTATCATTCGTCCATGTAAACCTGAGGAGATACTATTCCAGCCTTAAGTTTACAAATGTATCAGTAGAGGAATTAACTTCAAGATGTGAGCTCGTCTTCATAAATACTCCTCCAGGTTTTTCCCAGAAGATTACACCTAAGCTTCTAGAAAGTGGATTAAAGATCGTAGATCTTAGTC
>CAZKRR010000207.1:0-1669 GCA_964555135.1 uncultured Nitrososphaeria archaeon | reverse complement strand
TAGGATTCGCAGCATGGCTTGGAATGCTTATAACAGCTCTAAACCTCTTCCCAGCCTGGCAGCTTGATGGTGGAAGAATTTTTAGAAGCTTCCTGAGTAGTAGACAGCATAGAATCGCAGGGTACATCTCTGTAGTTATACTAGCAGTTACCGGGTACTTCTTCTTCGCAATCCTCATCCTCTTATTGATGCCTAGAACACCCGATATACCTCCGCTAGACCAGGTCTCACCGCTCTCTAAAGGAAGGAAGACAGCTATAATACTAGTCGTAGCAATACTAGTACTAACATTTGTTCCACTTAGATTCTTCTAACATATACAGGCTGGTTGGTCTGAAATACAATCTCCCTTCTTCACTTAGTCAGCAATGCAATCCCGTCGACAATCCTGACAAAAGCTTGCTTGCTGTACATCCTGAATCCGTAGGTTAACAAGTCTTGAACCGTATCGAAACCCTTTGAATGGAGAGTCTTCTCAAGAATGCTTCTCGGGATGGTCGTTACGAAGGCAAGCTTCTTCCTACTCAACAAATCCGCAACTCTCTTGAGAGCTTTCACCCCTAAACTATCCTCCTCGAAACTATGTGAAAATAATGCTTTTATGAAGACGTTGCTACCTAGCCCCTCCCTGCACTCAGATACTAAACCGATTAATCCACCATCTCTAACGCCCCCACATACTAGGCTGACTATATGGAGGCTGTCTTCAAGTGTTGAGTCCCACGGCCACCCTCCACAGTCAACAAGAATAATGTCTGCCTCATCTTTAATCTTCACAGTATACTTTCTCTCAGCATCCCTGAGAAATTTATCTTCAAACTCATACAGGTATCCAGAATAAACACTATCACCTATTATACATATCCCCATGAGATTTAATTCATCTCTCAGCTTCAGCCAGTAATCATCATCCCTCGCTAGATCATTACTAACCCATCCAGATAATCTGAGAGAATCCCCTATGGATGGATAACCTATTACGCCGTGGGGAAGAATAGAAGATAGATAAATCCTAACCTGCGAGTCGATCATGCTTCTCGACACCATTCCACCACCATACTCAATCTTATCTTCACTCCAAGGATAAACTATGCAGCTCCTATAAGGTTTCAAGACCTCCCCCAATTCTCTCTCCAGAATCTTTGAATTAATCCTCCAAGAAGAAGTAAGAAGTTTAAGCTTATTCTTCTCGAAACCTCTAGCCTCAACCTCAGCTATTAGAGACTTTAATAGATCAACCTCCCTGTTAGAAGCATAATCAAAGATTATAGCTATACTCCTCCCCTCAGCTATCTCATCGAGTATCTTTGAGATAACGCTATAATCATATCTTAAACTTGGATACGATGTTGACAACCTTTCTAATCTAACTTCATCGCTTATGTCTGCGAAAACCTCTGTAACACCATACCTAAACCAGTACTCCGTCAACCCCAACCAGGTATAACATAGGAATTAAAGTAGATTTAAATGGGAAGATTGAGGAGCAGGTGAAGAGGTCTGGTGTAAGAGAGGGGGTATTGCACTTGTTTGCAGTAGGCTCGACGGTAGCTCTAACAACAATAGAGTACGAGGAGGGTTTGAGAGAGGACTTATTCAATGTGTTAGAGAGGGTTGCTCCGAGAAATGCTGAATACAAGCATAAAAATAAAATCTGATAAGACTTACA
>CAZKRR010000206.1:0-1687 GCA_964555135.1 uncultured Nitrososphaeria archaeon | reverse complement strand
CTTTTCAAGCTCTTCTTCAGCTTCTCTTTTGGCTCCCACCTAAATCTCCATAATCCTTCAGCGAAGTCTTCTACAGCTATCTCAAGTGCACCAGCTAGCATGTCGCTGATAAGAGGTTCATCAACTAAAGGAGAGATAACTATGTCGAGCTGGACCTCCCTAGACTCTTCATCATCACCTAATACCTTGACGGTGCCGGCTTGCCTGACGGCCCAGACTCTTATGGGGCCGCCTGCTGTCTCGAATACTTCTTCTCTAGATTCTAGAGGTGGCGGCCACAACCCAAGCTCTTTAGCAGTATGCAGTGGGATCATAAGCTGTGGTGAGTCAGCTTCATAACCACTATTGATGAGAGCTACAACGTCAAGAACCTTCTCTCCTCTCGCTATACTTAATCTTACTCTTACCGCCATAAACGAAACCTCTTATCAAACCAACCTTATTCTTAATACCTCTTATACGTCCAACCCTAGTTATATGAGACCCCCCGATGGTATTAATAAAACTTGAGAAACTAATATATGTTTCTGAGGAGATAGGAACATTATTATGGATTCTTCGTTGACATCGTTAAAATGTTTAAACCATTATCTATATCTATGTTAAGAAAGGTCTAGCTGCTGGTATCGACATTTTGGGTTCTAGAAATATTGATTAGCTAGTCATCTTATTTTGAGATACTCTGTAATACAGTACGCTGGATTATATAAGAGAGTATTACGAGAGTCTTAGTAAGCTTAGATTGACAGGTTCAAGAGAGCTTCAAATGATGATTTGCTATCTTAACTGAAAGGCATAATCATGGTATCCGTATCCCTAGGGGTGGATTAAATAACCTGTTAGATAAGGGAGGCTACACTGAAATACATTGGTACAACACTATTGTTTCATACATTGATAAAAGAGACCTTAACCATGATAGACTAAGAATTCATCCTATAAACTAATCTATAAACTGAGCTACTACATCCTACTATCTTATTGACTACTCCTTAATTGTCTTATCTCCTTTAATATCTTGGCAAACCTTCCATCCATCTTAACAAACCTCTCATCCATTTTTCCTAGACCCTTCATCAATCTTACTCATTAGTTTTTCTATCATTTCTCTAGCAGCCTCTCTTCTTCTACTAGTACTTTCTAGGTTACTCTACCATTATAGATTAAGAATAATCCAACTATAATCCAAGGAGAGATGCACCACCTAAAACATACTCCCGCATACCATAAAATCATAGTATTCCCTCATAAAAAACATTCAACTAAAATCAATAAAGATGCAGCAATAATTCATCAAACAGTTCACCAAAAACATATTTGATGAAAATAATCATGAATCTCATATGAGTCACTTGGAGTATTCAGATAGTATGTTCTTGGTAGCTGGGCTTAATCTCTAATCATATTGCTATTCAATCCGATACTTCGGGGAAAAATAATATGTTAATCCTGTTATATGCTCAAGCTTGGTCTTAAGATGGTAATCAATGTAAGCGTATGCGCCCTTAAAATATTTATGATAACATAGCTTCGTATAGCATAGGTTGTAACACAACCCACATAAGGTTGATAAATACCCTCTAATAACAAATAAGTGAGCCCTGGTAGTATAGTCCGGTTAGTATGGCGGCCTGTCGAGCCGCAGACCCGGGTTCAAATCCCGGCCAGGGCGTTTAAGACTTACTTT
>CAZKRR010000205.1:0-1701 GCA_964555135.1 uncultured Nitrososphaeria archaeon | reverse complement strand
ATCATATACCATTAGATAACACTTGCTCTAGTAATCATCCTTTACTCAACAAAGTAAAAGTAAGGTTTAAAATAACCTTTAACTTACCCATATAGATGCTGATAGATTGTCACCTTCATGTATATGGTTTTAGGATTGACGAATTAAGAAGCTTCAAAGATATACTGATAGTAGGGGTTGCAGAAGATTATGAGAGCAGTATTAAGAATCTTGAGATATCTAAGGTTTTCCCGAATATCTATGCATTTGTAGGGGCACATCCATGGAACCTTCACGATATTGGAGACGAAGAAGTTGAGAAGATTCTAGAAGTCGCTGGAGAATCTAGTGGGATAGGAGAGGTAGGCTTAGATAAGAGGTATAGTAAGAAGACTATGGAAGAGCAGGTCAAGGTCTTCAGATCATTTTGTGAAGTAGCTTCTGAGAAGAATCTACCAATGAATATCCATGCTCTAGATACTTGGAGAGAGTGCTTCAATATTGTAACTAGCTATAATATTAAGAGTGTGCTCTTCCACTGGTATACTGGTCCAATCGACCTTCTAGAAGAGATAGCTTCGCAAGGATACTATATCTCAATCAACCCGGCTGTTATTATCCAACCGAAGCATAGAAGTATTCTTGAAAAAGCTGAGGTCGACATGCTAATTACTGAGAGTGATGGCCCCTACCTAT
This sequence comes from uncultured Nitrososphaeria archaeon, assembly GCA_964555135.1. Classification (GTDB taxonomy): domain Archaea; phylum Thermoproteota; class Nitrososphaeria_A; order Caldarchaeales; family Wolframiiraptoraceae; genus Geocrenenecus. The sequence continues at coordinate 1,026 of CAZKRR010000205.1, read as the reverse complement.
ATCATGGTATGAGTCTCAACCCTCTCAAGATAAGAGAATTGTTAGAGACCATGGCGAAAGTAAAAGATTTGTCATTAGAATATCTTGAGAGAGTTATCGAGGAAAACTTTAAGAAATTCATTGGATAGATTCTACTTTATCCCATGCGTTCCTTCAATATCTTAAAGAGAATACTAGCTTCTCTATCAATTTTTGTTCTCCTATGTGGAAGAAGGTTCCCACTAAATGTTTTTGGAATGTGAAGAAGCTCATGAATAATAATCTTGTCTTTCCCATCTTCAGGGAGAGCATCAAAGTTCTCTGATACAAACTCTATAACGTAGTGGGGCTTAATCCTTAAACCTGCTAGGAATGCTCTTGAGACCCCATGTATCCTAGCATAAGTATCAGACCTTGAGCCGAAACTCCTAACACATTTAATCCTCTCAATGTCAATATACGTAAGCCCAATAACTTTAATTATCTTCTTTACACGCTCCTCGAGGTCAGGAGCCGGAACATATCTAACCTTCATCACTCAAAACAATATCTAAATGTAATAATAAAATAATAAAAAGATTATTCCAAATTACGATTGTGGATTGATAGAATGTATAATATTGCTCAGCTCTTCTTGAGAATATCTATCTGATTCCTCTTCATATTCTTCTATCATCTTGAGTAGCTCAAGCATTCTTGAAACTACCCAATACTCCTTACTTGACATAATTGATGCTAAACTAAGCCCTCTACCAGTCTCTACGAAGAGGCACATAGCCTTTAAGGGGAATCCTCCAATAAGCCTTTTTAAGACCTCTTCATCTGTTACTGGGAGACTGAAATATCTATCCATTCTCCAACCTGAAACTACGTTAACAACACCTCTAGATATTTCTTCTATGATGCTTTCAACGAACTCGTAGGGTTTTGTATTCTCGAATATTTCTACTTCTTCTGCTACTAGTTTTTCTTCTCCTGTCTGCCTGCTTACCACTACTTTTACCCTAGCAAATACTCCAAGCTTAAACCTTCTCGGAACCTCCCTCA
>CAZKRR010000204.1:0-1716 GCA_964555135.1 uncultured Nitrososphaeria archaeon | reverse complement strand
TTAGAGCTATATTGAAAGCAGCTGAGAAGAGGTTAAAGATAACTAAGCCACCTCAGATAGAAAAGATTGAGTCAGTCATAAGAGAGAAAAGCAGTAAGCTCTAAAGCTTTACCCATCCCTAAACACTATACTTTATCTCTCTCCAAACGCTATCTTCTTAATCTTCTGAGTGATGTCGTCTTCATACTTTAATTGTTTTAAGCCACGTAAGAATGCACTCAGATATTGTTCTGAAGGCTTAACCCATCTTCCTCTCCCAGACGTTGATATATAGGTTATTGACTCGAAATTCCCTATGCCCTCGATCTCTACAACGACTTTACGTCTAGAGAATATGTGAGGTACACCGACAGCCTCATCCAATCTTCTTAGTTGGTTCAAATCAATCTTGTAGACGGCACCATAAACTATACTATCAACATCTTCTACAATATTAGCGACACCACCCCTCCAGCTTGGAGAAAAAACGTCAAAGACTAGCCTATAACCACGTAGGATAGCCCTCCTAGGCTCGCCACACTCACCAATAACCTTCCTCAATAAGCTCTTATCCAAAGCCCAACCATAAGCAAAAAACCAAACCTCAGACAAAGAGAGCCCGATACTTTATCTAGTCTTACCTATATTAAAATCTCAATAAAATGTCTAGAGAGAATACATTGTTAACAATAAAAATCTAAAAGAAGAAATAGATATATAAGATAGGTGGCTGAAGAATTGAACTTTAAAGGTCCTCTAATAAAATATGAAATATGGATTCTCTCAAGAATCAATAAATCATATTGAATAAGTAGCTCGTGACTTGGGGGAAATAAATAATTGGAGCGATAGTATAGATATATTGTAACTGAAGACTGAAAAGCATACCTATACTTGTGAAATGATTTTACGGGATGGCCAAGTATATTTATAGACTTTGAAAGGATTCAGAAAAACCAGTGATAACCTGTGAGTCTTAGTCTTTAATCCATGATGACTCGGGTTAACCTGTTTATGATAAATTGATTCGAACATGTAATGAAAGTATATGAATCCGCTTAACGATTTACATAAACATGGAAGAAAATAAGAGTAGTATCCTTGATAGAAGGATTTCACGAAGAAAATTTCTCGGAGTAACTAAAGCCGCTGCTATGGGAGGCATAGTTGCTGCTGGAGTTATAGGAGGAGTTTCAGGATATCTTGCTGGAACATCAGCTGTACCTCCGACTACCGTTACCCATGAAGTCACGAAGACTATCACTACCCCAGCAGTTAAGAAATTGAAGGTTGGATATATCTATGTTGGACCTGTAGGTGATTATGGTTGGTCTTATGGGCATGACCGTGGTAGGAGATGGGCTGATGAAAGATTCGGTGTAAACCAGGTTGAGAGTACATACATTGAGAGGGTTCCAGAAGCTGAAGTAGCAGGAGCAATTACAAGCCTAGTTGAAAAAGGATGCGGCTTAATAATTACGACTAGCTTCGGGTTTATGGATGGAACAGCTGAAGCAGCGGGAAAGTATCCTGATAGATACTTCGTTCATATAAGTGGTTATAGAAGTGGAGCTGCTGGAAATGCTCCAGAGAATATGAGTGCAGCATTCGCAGAATTCTATCAACTGTATTATCTAAATGGTTTAGCTGCTGGAGCGGTCACCAAGACGGGTGTAGTTGGATATGTTGGAGCATACCCAATACCTGAAGTAGTTAGACATATTAATGCATTCGTTT
>CAZKRR010000203.1:0-1788 GCA_964555135.1 uncultured Nitrososphaeria archaeon | reverse complement strand
TTGAGAAAGTATACATTCTGGGTTTATCGAAGTATTGACCTCTGAGATGATGAGGAGAGTCTTCTTTAGAGGGAAGCTATTTTTCTTACGAAGTCAAGCTTAGAGTATATTTCTAGCCTCCCTTCAACCAGCCTTTTCAGATCGATGTAATCTTCTCTCGAGATTGTTTGGGCTATCTCCTTGAATTGTCTTAGTAAGTTTAATGATAGTTGTTTTGTACTGCTGTTACAGTATAGTATTGATGTAAAGGTGTCCGGACTCTCAGTTAAAGTCGCATTTAGCATCCTACACATATGTTTAAAGCTTGTCCCTGAGAGTTTTTCTATAATCTTCTCATACTTAACATCTTTCAGTATGTTTGTTATTGCTATGGAGAGGAGGTGGGTTAAAGATAGGATGTAGACCATTGCATTGTCATGCTCATCAACTGTTACTTCAATGATATCTGCTCCATGCATAAGATTCTCTACGATCTTCCTTTCTTCTAAACTATCTCTTACAGGTATTAATGCGATCTTCTCGTCCTTGAATCCACATGCTGTTGGACCAAATAATGGATGGATGCAGACAGGTTTTAAATTTTCTGGGAGAGACTTCATGATACTGTATACAGGTTTCTTTAATGATGAGACATCCACCAATACACCACTTGCCATGTATTTAGAGATATCTTCTATTACTTTACTTGCAACATTTATTGGAACCGCGACAATAATAGTATCGACGTTTTCTACTGCCTCCTCTAGATCTCTGCATCCAGTTACTCTAGATGACTTTAATTCTTCGACTTTTCTATAATCTACATCGTATACCTTAATTTTAAAACCTTGTTTAAGGTATTGTTTAGTAAGCCACTTGCCAAACGCGCCTAACCCAATAATGGCTATATCCACAACTCACCTATGATTAGAACTAAAAGATAAAATTATAGTAGCAGAAATTCTCAGCACAGTGACTTAAGATAGGGCTAAGATGCGGAAAAATTTGAGGGCGAATCTATAATTTTCTAGAGCTGGATAGTTTGCTGGATTGCTTTATTTAGTTTCTCTACTCCTTCCTCTATCTCGTCTATTGGTTTTACTGCTGAGAGTCTTATATGCTGGTTGTATTCTCCGAAGCCTGATCCTGGAGCAATAGCTACCCCATATTCTTTCAAGAGTTTTAATGCAAACTCTGATGAATCGAATCCAGCTATCTTGATCCTTGGGAATAGGTAGAACGCTCCATCGGATGGGTAGACTTCTATCAAGCTATTCTCTTGAAGTTTACTATACATGTATCTTACCCTCTTCTTTACCTCTTCAACATTCTTTACAACATTCTCCTCATCTCTAAGAGCTTTAAGTGCAGCTCTCTGAATAAACTCTGGGATACATGTCATGATTAATCCTAGTATTTTAGCTGCTCTCTCAATGAATTCTTTATCTCCCACTAAGTATCCTATCCTGTATCCTGTCATCCCCCAAGTCTTCGAGAAAGACCCGACAAGCACGTATCCTTCATCTAGTACTTGAACGATGCTTGGAGCATACCTACAATGGAAATAGTATTGTGAATACACTTCATCACTTATAATAATTAAACCTGATTCTCTAGCTTCTTCAACAAGAGTCTTCAACTCGGTTAAGCTTAATGCTCGCCCGGTCGGGTTATTAGGATAATTAAGTACTAGTAGCTTTGATGCTGGTGTAGTATGCTTAGATAATTCTCCAGGCTTAACAGTCCACCTATCTTCAATGCTTGTCCTCAATGGTACGTATCTTCTACCCAGATGCTCAGCTATCTCTC
>CAZKRR010000202.1:0-1793 GCA_964555135.1 uncultured Nitrososphaeria archaeon | reverse complement strand
CAGGTGCAAAAGTAACAAATATTGAAGTTGAGTGGGAAGAATATATAGGAGAATTCAATGAATTTTCAATACTGTATTAAGAGAGTTTTCTGTAAGCCTGTCTACCTATCTCAGTTACATGATATACCTTTCTTGGTCTCTTTGATTTTCCTCTACTTGAGAAAGATTGCTGTATTAAACCTATCATCTTGAGGTCTCTAAGATGCTCATAGATTGTTGGTAAGCTTATCTTAATTCCATATCTTAGAGCTAATTCTTTCTGAATCATATATCCATGTAATGGCTTCTCTATCAGCAACTCCAAGATCTTCTTCTTAGTGAGACCTATCTGTTTCTCCCTTCCTAAATCTGTAAAGTTCTTGCTTTCAGTGAATGATTGTATAATTGTAGGATCCTTCATTCCAGACCCTGTAACAATATAGACAACTGATTCATCTCTTTTGATAACTCCTGAATTTACTGCATCAATCAAGCCTGCAAGAGCTACGGCTGCAGCCGGCTCAGCTAGTATTCCTTCATTCTTTGCGAGAATCTTGATAGCATTTATTAATTGTTCTTCATCTACTGTAAGGATTGTTCCACCTAATTCCCTTACTGCTTTTAAAGCCGTGTAAGCCCATGGTGGATTAGGTTCAGCAATATCTGTGAATATTATTCTATCTACTTTTAATGGTTCTACATTATCTTTGTTTTTCTTATAGGCTTCAGCAATAGGGGCGCATGAGGAGATTTGGCTCCCCACGATCTTTGGCAGGCTATCTTTTAGTAAGTCTGCTCTTTCTACCTCTCTTAATGCTTTCCAGCATGCAGTTAAATGGGCTCCAGTTCCAATAGGTATTGAGACCCAGTTTGGAGGGCTCCAATTAAATTGCTCTAGAATCTCAAGCATACAGGTTTTGTAGCCTTCTATAAGTAGAGGATTTAAAGATGTAATTAAATAGTACCCTATAGAATCTTGTAATAGTTTTGTCGTGAGCAGTGGATCGCTTGTTAGGAATACTTCTGCATCGTATGCTAAAGCTTGAAGCAACTTTACCTGTTCAACCCCCTGTTTTAGGTAGATTGAACATGGTATACCAGCTTTAGCTGAGTATCCCGCTATCGAGACTGCGAGATTCCCTGAAGCTACACATAATATCTTCTGAATACCGATTTCGACACTTCTAGTTAGTTCAATAGATGCACCCCTATCTGTAAATGCTCCGGTGGGATTCGTAGCCTCATTCTTTATGTAAAGTCTTCTTAAACCGATCTGCCTACCTAGACCTTCTGAATGATGTAAGAACGTTCCACCTTCACCTATTGATACTGGACTAGCTTTAAGACTTGGTAGAAACTCAAGATATCTCCAAACGCCTCTAGGTCTTGAGGAGCATACCTTCACCAACTCCGAACCATACTTTTCTACGTAGTGATCGACGAGGAAAGGTGTTCCACATACACATGTGGACATCATCCCGCCTGTATCTGTTTGCCTATTTCCGCATTTAGGGCAGACTAGCTGTATTTTCATCCTCCTATATATAGGGTTCACCTTATATATTATTTTTGAAAGCAACTTAACGGAATGAGGTCTAGCTCAACTGTAGGGTTGAGAGCAGCGAAACTAGCACTATCTACAGCCTTAGTAGCAGCGGCAACAGCTATTTTTACAATATATGTTCCAGCTACCCGCGGCTATTTTAATTTAGGGGAGACAATGGTTTACTTCACAGCATTATATTTTGGGCCATTTATCGGAGCATTTGCAGGAGGTGTAGGTTCAGCTTTAGCAGACCTTCTCCTCGGGTATA
>CAZKRR010000201.1:0-1796 GCA_964555135.1 uncultured Nitrososphaeria archaeon | reverse complement strand
AAACTCTTTATCAGCATTGCTGCAAGCCTAGTCTTACCAGACTTCTTATGCCCAACAACCGCAATAACTTTCAGGGAGGACACTAGGTTAAATCAAGTCATACTAAATATTAACCATTCTATTATATGTTGAGGGGCAGCCTAATGAATAATGGATGAGTCAATGTTCAGTGTGTTTATGAGTAAATTAACAATAAGATGCTTGAATTCTGTAAACGGATTCTTAAGAGTAGTCATGTAGGTATGTGGCGTTTAACCCTATTCCACTTTAACTCGTTAACACATTTCTGAATCATACGATCTATTTTTATATCTTCTCCAGTCAAGCATCTTTTCACATCAATCAATGTATGTAAAGCGAGATGATATATGTTCAAGTTAAGATATTCTTCCGCCTCGAACCTGTAGATCTTTGATGCTTCATCGATTTTCTGAGAGCTTTCAGCAGTCATGGCATCTATAAAGTAGGGGTTAAGATGCTCAAGGTATATGTCACCTTTAACTATTCCATCGATAGGTGGCGTCTGCGGGTTGATTATTTCTTCTTTAAAATTTACTCCTATGAATTTTTTAGAATCACTTGCAACATTTTTTACATGAGCTAAGAGTATCCTGCTACAGCTTCTCAAGGTATCTGTTGCACGACCATAGACTCCACGTAACTCTGCGACTACTTCAAGATATCTTCTAGAATTCTTAGTAAGATACTGTATCGTTGAAGATAACGCGCCGTTCCCCCATATAATGCTTCCACAATCTACGTTTAGACTTCTACACATATCTATGAAGAGGCCTAGGCTTTCTCGATCAATCTATGGCATATCTCCTGGAACTATGAGATACTCATCAGCTTCAGTGTGGAGTAACGCAATAAGCATTCTTCTAAGAGGCCCACTACAATTGATGCTGGGATTATCAATTATGAATTCATCTATATGAGTAGGTAATTCTTTTAAAAGCTGGGGTGTGCATTCCTGATCCCCAACTAGTAGAAGAAACCTATCCGATACACCTCTAACCGCAGAAGCAGCTATCGATGTAAGAGATCTACCTTCAACCCTCCATAGATACTTATCTCCTCCAAACCTCTCTGATAAACCACCTGCCAGCAATACTCCATAAAACATCTATACTCAACTAGAATCTAACTACATTACCAAGATTAATAAATCATCTCTTTGTAAATATCTCATGAAAATTCATTTATGGTATTAACAGGTTAATGATACTTAATACTTGTTTAGCTTAAGCATATTCTCAACGATCTCGATTAATTTCTTTACATCTTCAGCATCTCCCTCAACCATTTCCGGTGGAAGCCAGTTCTCATAGAAGTTCTGATGCAACATTCCAGCAGATTGCCAAAGCCTTCTAATATCTGGATCCCCAGTCTCCTTCTCCAGCCTTGAGATAAAGCTATGTAATTCACCATGACTTCTTAATTCAAGACCTCTATCAGCTGCTAGTGCCTTAACTATCTGAGTAGCAGACCCCCAAAATTTTTCAGAAGCTTGAACATAATCTTTCTCTTTAAGCAGTTTTTCACCTTCCATAAGATACTTCTCACAGAGCTTCAAGTAGATCTCAGCCTTAAGCCTTGGGTCGCCTAGATTATAATACTTAAGAACCGTCTTACTAGGTAATTCTTCTAAAACTTTGCCCTCTGACCTAGCTTTCTCTCTCAGAACAACTAGAAGCCTCTCAGGAACCTCAAATGTAATCGTCGCCACGATTTTTCTACTATCAACCAAGTTAAACATAATAATTAACTTTTCATTATTGTGAGCATGTTTCTGA
>CAZKRR010000200.1:0-1802 GCA_964555135.1 uncultured Nitrososphaeria archaeon | reverse complement strand
ACCCCTTGATATGCTCTGCTTCTTTCGCGAAGAGTTCTTGTGTAGTTACAAGTGGAAAAAGTGTCAGTTTATGCCCAGTCTTCTCAAGCTTCTCTTCCAGCATCCTCCTAACCCTCTCCATAATATATGCTCCATTCTCTAAGTATACTAAGAAGCCTTTAACAGGAAATCTATTATCAGCTATCTTTGCATTTAATAGGAGTTGATCAAACCACTCTGTAAAATTTGAAAACTTCTCCAAGCTTGTTACTTGCTGGTTCTCACTAGCCATTTTTCTCAACTGCTATCTTATGATACAAGCAAGCTATTAATCTTTCTATGCTCACTTAAATTAATTTCTCAGAGAGTAACTTTAATAAGCATTGGGCTATCAACTGTGTGGAGCATTCTGAGATGAGTTACAGTGTCCAAGAACGTTGTGATAGCGGAGAATGTGGCTCACACTCTGCTTGAAATTGCTCGGAATACTCATCCCCGAGAGATGCTCATGTTACTTAGAGGTAAGAAGGAGAAAGATTTTGTTAAGATAGATGAAGTTCTCTTCGCTCCTCTATCTCAACATGATGGATCTTCAACATCTTTTAGATTCGACCTTCTACCAATAGATTTCACCATAATCGGTTTAGCTCATTCTCATCCTTCAGGGAATCCTTACCCATCTCTTGAAGATTTAAACAATTTTATTGGAAGTGTAATGTTAATCTTGACACCACCATACCAGAGCCTTGAAGATATCCACGCCTTTAATCCGAGAGGAGAAAGGGTAAGCATCTACCTAGAAGATTGATTTTTCTCCCAAGCTTTTACGGCCGACTCCGCCATTGATGATAGGATAGACCTAGGGTTTTTTGCTTTAACATACGCACTGGAAAGAAGCACCCCTTCCGTTCCTAGTTCGATTGCTTTAGCTACATCCTCACCAGCTGATATTCCTGCACCACATAGAATATGTATTGAGGGATTAATCTTCTTAACTACATCTACCGCGTCTACTACTATCTCCGGCTTAGCTTTTGAGACAGGTATACCTGTACCTATTAATTCCGGAGGCTCTATTGCAAGTATATCTGGACATAATGCTGCTCCAGCTCTAGTCGTATCAACAGTATCTGTGCAGAGTAGTGAGATTAAGCCGTTTTCCTTAAGCCTCTTAATCACTGTTGAAATATCTGCCAAGAATACTCTTTTCTCTGAATGGTTGACTATTGAGCCGACTACCCCGCATTCCTTAATCATTTCTACTGTGATACTTCCTGTCCAGCTTCCTGGAAGATGCGGGTCAACATGCTGTGCAAAGACTGGGATGCTTGCTGAATTAACAACTCTACTGAGCATAGTTACTGGTGGAGCTACAGCTATGCCTACCCCATATTCATTGGCTACTTCTTCGGCATACTTTGCTAATTTGATACCATTTTCTCCTATTACTTCAGGATAAACCTTAAAGTTTAAAACTATTAATGGGAAACTCAGCATATCAATAGTGATGTGTCATTTACGAAATAAACCTTCCCTTAAGAAGTGAAGGCATTATGAAGTTTTCTAGATACGGCTCCATTGAATAGGTAGAAGTGTTGATGTCTAGGAAAGCTATATTATAGGCTGGCTCAACATGTAACTGGGATGATAATCCATGAGCTCTATTCTCCTAATAAACCCTCCGAATGAAGGTGATGCTTATAGAACTGTGTTCGGATTCGTCAGCCCTCCTTTAGGGTTATGCAGTATGGCAGCAATACTTAGAGACCGCGGGCATAAAGTAAAGATTCTAGACTTGAATTCATTGACTGAGAGCTATAGTA
>CAZKRR010000199.1:0-1839 GCA_964555135.1 uncultured Nitrososphaeria archaeon | reverse complement strand
ATATAACACATGGAAGATATTACCTAGTTGACAGGATCACTCAATACGGGAAAATAGATATAACCTACATAGCTAGAGAAATTTACGAATTTAAATTGACAAGAATAAGTGTTATACCTGGAGATGGTATCGGACCTAAGATAGTCGACGCAACTCTTAGAATACTTGAGGAGGTCTCTGATCTCTACAACCTCAACCTAGAGTTTATTGATGCACCTGCGGGAGATAATGCCTTAAAGGAATTTGGAGAAGCACTACCAAAATCTTCTCTTGAAAAGATTATTAATTCAGATGCATGCCTCAAAGGGCCGGTAGGTGAAACAGCTAAAGATGTAATAGTATATCTGAGACAGTATCTAGACCTCTATGCAAATATCCGTCCATTCAAAACCTTTAAAGGTATTCAAAGTTTCTGGAAGAACGTAGACATAGTAATTGTTAGAGAGAATACTGAAGATCTGTATCGTGGGGTGGAAGATCTAGGTCCAGACCATGCTGTAGCCTTACTAGTTATAACTAGGAAGAGAACGGAGAGGATAGCTAAGACAGCGTTCGACTTAGCTTTAAGAAGAAGAAATAAGGTTACAATAGTTCATAAAGGAAATGTTTTGAGAAGTTATCTCTACTTTAGGGATATTGCATTAGAAGTTGGAAGAAAATATGAGGGCGTCCAGGTTGAAGATATGTATGTAGATAATGCTGCCTATCAATTAATTGTGAATCCAGAGAGATTTGACATTCTATTAACCCCAAACATGTTCGGAGACATTCTAAGCGATGAAGCTGCTGGATTAGTTGGATCTATAGGTTTAACATGTTCAGCGAATGTTAGTGAGAAATATGGATTATTCGAGCCTGTCCACGGCTCTGCACCAGACATAAATCCTGAGTATGCTAATCCACTTGGTCAAATTCTTACTGGATCGATGATGCTTGAATGGTTATCATATAAGAAGGAGAGAAGAGAGTTTATAGAAGCATCGAGAGGAGTAAGAGAAGCTGTTGAAAGGATCCTAGAGTATGGAGATACTCTAACACCAGATCTTGGAGGAAAAGCTAAAACTGAGGATGTAGTTGAGAAGCTCATAGGATATATAAGAAAAAAACTTATTTAGGAAGAATAGCTCAGATTCTCTGATGATTCTACAGTTAAACGTAAACCTTCAATCTATAGACTCTATCCTAGCTATAATCTTCTTAATAATGGGTCTCGTATTAGTCTTCTATGGAAGAAAGCTTGTAAAGATAATTACATTTATAGTTGGCGGAATAGTTGGAGCAATCCTAATCTATGAGTATGTAATTCCATGGCTTAACATAAGTGCACCCTTCAACTACATATTAGCTCTCCTAGGCTTCATAATATCAGGAGTATTAGCGATAGCTATAGTCCACCTACTTGGAGCAGTAATAGCAGGATACCTAGCCTACAGGCTTATCAACCCATATTTCCAGGACTGGATACTTCCACTACTAATAGCGATAATAGCTTTCGCAATAGTATTAGTACTCTTCAATAAGCTACTATCTATTGGGACTGCAGTACTCGGTGCAATCCTCGTCTCCTATTCTATAAATATATTCATACCATTAGGAATGGTCATCTCTCTCATAATAGTAGTAGTTCTCGCAGTTGCAGGTGCATACTACCAGCTTAAACATTAATGAGTCCAGACTTCTGAGAACCTAATCTATAAGCAAGGTCAGCAGCTTCTTCAGGGTTTTCCTTGAAGTAGACTTTAACTATCTTTCTATGATCTAAATATCCATCAATACATATTTATAAATTTTAAATCTTTATCCTGTTTACTATGTTCTAAGTCTTAAGTTAAGGAAAAC
>CAZKRR010000198.1:0-1879 GCA_964555135.1 uncultured Nitrososphaeria archaeon | reverse complement strand
TCATAATCTTGACTGGGACGGGGTACCCGTCGGATGACCTTGAGAAGATATGTATTGACGGCTATTTAGATCATAGGAGGATAATCAAAGTCTGCTTTACAGAAGAGCCTGAAGAAGCTGCTGACCTTGCTTATAAATTAGGTTCTGAGAAGTACAGATTCATTAATGCTTGAGCTGATAGTATGCTCCCGCAATTGCGAGAACTATTATTATTATGAGGAAGATCGTCATCTCCAGGGGTATGAATATGTTTATAGAGTATGAGACGAGGATTGCGCCGAGTACCGCTGTCCCAACTGAAAGTAGCTTATTGAAGAGTATTAATACTACTGCGAAGGCTATTACCGCTATTATTAGTGGAGGCGCCCAGTCTTGGAAATATGGGTTAACAAATCTGTAGGCTAAGTATCCTGCGATTACTGCTCCGAGGAGGTGGATTAAAGCTATCGCTAGTACTCCGGATATTATGAAGCCTAGGAGTGCTATTATGTAGTTAAATGGTTCGCTTATCTTAAGCCATGGGATTATGTATTCGTAGATTAAGATTGCTCCAACTATCCCCCCAACTATGAATGTAATTATCTTTACAAGCCTCCTCCCATAGAAGACTAGTATGAGACCGAGTATCAAGAAGACTATAGCTAGAAGAAAGTCTGTAGATTGAAGGTTTACATTCAACTGTAGAACCATCATAAGATCTCGTCCACTCTCACTAAATAAATTTTCTTCTTATATACTCTATAATCTTGCAAACTACGTTATCAGTCTTTGCTTTTCCTCCAAGATCTGGTGTTAAAGTATCAGCATCTTCAAGGATTTTTCAACTGCTTCTCTTATTTCTCTTGATGCATCCATGAATTCTCTCTTCTCCTTCTTATATGATAGCCATTCAAGCATCATTGAACCTGTGAGAACTTGACCAAGTGGATTAGCATATTCAGGATCTATGTCTGGGGCAGACCCATGGACAGACTCAAATAATCCATATTCTTCACTAATATTTGCTGAGCATGTTAAGCCTATAGATCCAATTAATCCAGCAGCTTCATCGCTTAGAATGTCTCCGAACATGTTTGGTGTTAATAGTATGTCAAACCTTCCTGGATTTACAATTAATTGGTAGGCTGCGTTATCTACATACATATCCTCAACGTCAACGTTATCATACTTTCTTCCAACTTCTACTGCGATATCCCTAAAGTAGAGGTAACTTTTCAAAATATTTCCTTTATGGATTATCGTAACCTTTCTTCTTCTTAGAGCTAGGTCAAAAGCTATCTTAGCGATCCTCTCCGTTCTCTTCTTAGTTATAACTAGTAAGGCTACTGCATGTTCTGGACCAAGATCTTCTACTCCACGATATAGGTCCTCAGTATTCTCTCTAACAATTACTAAGTCTATATTTTTCCAATAACTCTTAATGCCTCTAAAAGTTTTGAATGGACGTATATTTGCATAGAGGTCTAGATACTGTCTCAGATATACTATTACATCTCTAGCTGTCTCACCTACCGGTCCTTTAAGACAAGCATCCGAGTTAGTAATCTTCTCAAGAGAAGATTTTGGCAGTGCTTCCCCAAATTGTCTTAAAGAATTATCCCCTGCAGGTGTATCAATAAACTCTAGATTGAGATTGTAGAGGTCTGATACTTCTTCAAGTATTCTAAGAGTCGCGTCAACTATTTTAGGGCCGATACCATCACCATATATAACACTTATTCTCACCAATTTAAACCCGTAAAACCATCTGCATATGCAAGTTATATCTGTTTTCTAAGATCTAACTTATCGTTTCATCTTTAATATAATGAGGGTTCAACCTTTCATAGTGTCCGAATAAGGGGTTATGTTTAAAGTCTGGGAAGCATGTATTGATTAC
>CAZKRR010000197.1:0-1966 GCA_964555135.1 uncultured Nitrososphaeria archaeon | reverse complement strand
AATCTTAAGAGGAAAAGGTTTTTTAGGAATCTTAACCTTGAATTTGCGTATAATTGAGGGGGTTTAGATGAGCGTAGGACCATCTGGTGAAGCCATAATCTTGGTTGGTAGGAAGCCAACGATGAACTATGTTCTTGCAACGACTCTACCATTAACCGAGGGAAGAAAAGTAGTACTAAAAGCACGTGGAAGAGCAATAAGCAAAGCCGTAGACGTAGTCGAGGTCGTTAGGAGAAGATTCATCCACGATGCTCAGGTGGAAAACGTTAAGATTGGAACCGAGGAAGGCAGAGTTGGAAACGACGGCAGACCAAGAAACGTCAGCACCATAGAGATAATCTTAGCACCACCAGCGCCAAGCAAGAAGAAGTAAAACTCTCCCACACTATTTTATTTTTCTATCCTTTAATATTATCAATGTAGTCTAGCTTCTATAGGCAACAAGGTAGATACAGAGAAACGTATATAATAGATGGGTCTTTCCAGATAAATGCTTTACTTATATATTGAGGCATAATAATTCATTCATGATGCATTTTATAGAAGTTGACGAGGAGATTGTTAGGAAAGCTGTTAAGCCGAGGAAAGCTTCATCTCATAAAGGTCAGAATGGAGTAGTACTTGTTATAGGAGGCAGCTGGATGTATCATGGAGCACCATTCTTATCGGCTATGGCCGCTCTAAGAGCTGGAGTAGACCTGGCCTACATAGCTGCACCCGAGAAGACTGCGTTATCTATTAGAGCTCTCTCACCAAACGTTATAGTGATACCTCTAACAGACTTAAAGCTTACTAGAGGCGCGTCAAGAAGAATACTAAGGATTCTACCATCAGTAGACTCGATCGTGATCGGGCCTGGTCTAGCTGAAGGAAGTGAGAAGGGAATAGAGTTTGTTATAGGGGAAGCTTTAGCTCTAGACAAGAAGCTTGTCTTAGATGCTACTGCACTATACTCAGGAGTACTCCCAAGGATTCTTGGAGGAAAAGTAGTTATGACCCCTCATGCAGGAGAATTTAAGAGAGTATTCAGGGAAGAATTAAGTGGAGAACTACATGAGAGAGTAGACAAAGTTAGAGAGAAAGCTTCAGAATTTAAAGTAACTATACTTCTAAAAGGAATGATAGATATAATCTCTAATGGTGAGAAGACAGCTATAAACAAGACTGGTACTCCAGCGATGACGACCGGGGGGACAGGAGACGTACTAGCAGGGGTTGTAGCTGCTCTACTAGCCAAGGGTGCAGAGCCCTTTGAGGCAGCAGCTGCCGGTGCATGGATTAATGGGAGAGCCGGCGAAGAAGCTGCCTCAGTCTATGGATTACATATAACTGCGACAGACGTTATAAAGTTCATCCCTAAGGTGATGAAAACCTTCGACGTAGTGGTTGATTAAACATGCTTCAAGAATCTCTCCTAATTACTAGGATAAGCTTGATCTCTGCAACCCTACTCTATACATCGTACCTCGACTGGAAGTACCGTGAAGTAGATGATAAAGCTTGGATAATCTCAGGCGTACTAGCTACCGTTCTAACAGTGTTCGACCTAGCCCTTAGATGGTCCATAGATAGGCTATTCTTCTCTATACTCTCCATCGGGTTTTCAAGCGGCTTGGCATTCGGGTTCTACCTCCTAGGATTGTATGGTGGAGCTGACGCTAAAGCTATCCTCATAATATCTCTAGGACTACCATTACATCAGCCAGATAGAAGTCTCCACCCATTCACAGGCTTAGCGACCTTAACAAACGGTTTAATATTCTCCCTCATTCTCCCCCTCACCATCCTCATATACAACTTAGCGCAATTAATCAAGAAGAGAGACATCTTTGAAGGATTCCACCACGAATCTACTATAAGGAAATTCTTCGCATTGATGTTTGGTGTAAGATTAAAGAATGCCAGGAATAGGAAGTTCTGGTTCTTGATGGAAGAGGCAGACCATACTAGAAGATTCAAGTTTGGA
>CAZKRR010000196.1:0-1999 GCA_964555135.1 uncultured Nitrososphaeria archaeon | reverse complement strand
GTATGGGTTGAAGTAGTTAGACCAAACTATAACTTTGAATTCTGTATGAATGATGATAGAATAAGAATAACTTATGATGGTAAGTTTAAGCCATGCTTAATAAGAGATGACAACCTAGTTGATTTCTTAACTCCTCTAAGAGCTGGAGCATCAGAAGAAGAACTTGAAGAACTATTCATTAAAGCTATTAAACTAAGAGAACCATACTATAAACCACCAAACATAACGCCGTCTAAGAATATATCTATTATTCAAGAAGCATTGTAAGGAAGAAGGATAACAGTATCTCTCAAGATCAAATAAAATCTCTAGATATGTGTTGAGGTTATAGTTTTTAACATAGCTTAAATAAGTCATAATTGGAGGGAAACTTATTGGATACAAGGCTCCGTCAGCCCATAGTCGTCGTTCTAGGTCACGTTGACCATGGTAAGACTTCCCTACTAGATAAAATGAGGGGGACAATCGTAGCAGTTCGAGAAGCGGGAGGAATAACTCAACATATAGGTGCAAGCTTATTCCCCCTAGATTCTGTGATAGAAACTTGTAAGGCTCTCCTCGGCGACGTAAAGATTGAGAAACTTAAAGTTCCAGGATTACTGTTTATAGATACTCCTGGACATGCAGCATTCGCAAACTTAAGGAAGAGAGGAGGTTCTATCGCTGACCTAGCCATTCTAGTTATAGATATAATTAATGGTGTTCAAGAACAAACTAGAGAATGTATTCAGTTACTAAAGTCTAGACGTACCCCATTCGTGGTCGCTGCAAACAAGATCGACCTAATACAAGGGTGGAGATCTAGCGGACTAGCACCTTTCAATAAAACTTTTGAAGCTCAAAGCAAGCTCGCCCAAGAAGAATTAGAGAAAAGAATATATGAGCTGGTTGGAGAACTTTCATTCTTCGGATTTAAAGCAGACCTTTACACTAGGATAAGAGATTTTACTAAAACTCTAGCTATAGTTCCTGTAAGTGCGAAGACAGGTGAAGGGATCCCGGATCTATTGCTTATTCTTTTAGGTTTAGCTCAATCCTTTATGCAGGATAGGCTATCGACTTCTCCTTCTAGCCCAGCCGAAGGGGTAGTCCTAGAAGTATTAGAAGAATTGGGGATTGGTCATACGATAAACGCGATCATAAGTGATGGGGTCTTAAGAGTTGGAGATAGGATAGCTTTAATGGGTGTGGATGGGCCGTTCTCTACAAGGGTTAAAGCTCTACTAATGCCTAAGCCGCTAGATGAGATGAGAGACCCGAGAGACAGATTTAGGAGGGTTGAAGAAGTTGAAGCTGCCGTTGGTGTAAAGATAGTTGCTGAAGGATTAGATAAATGCCTTGCTGGATCACCTATCTACGTAATCCCTACTCCAAGCGTAGAGAATGAAATTCTAGAAAAGATAAAGAACGAGATTGAAGAGTTTATGATAACTACTGATAAGATTGGGGTTGTTGTAAAAACTGATACTTTAGGCTCTCTAGAAGCTGTTACGCTATATCTCCGTGAAAAAGGCATACCGATAAGGAGAGCGGATATAGGTGAAGTTAGTAAAAGAGATGTTGTGGAGGCAGAAGCCGTTAGGATGAAAGATGAATTAAAGGGAGTAATATTAGCCTTCAACGTCAAGGTAGATTCAGACTTAGAGATCGAAGCAAACAATAGAGGTATACGGATCTTTAAAGACTCAGTCCTGTTTAGACTAGCTAACACATACCTTGAATGGGTTGAGAAAGAAACTAATACACGTAGGCTCAGAACATTTGAATCCTTAATTAAGCCTGGAAAGATAAAGATAATGGAAGGATACGTTTTTAGGAGAAGCGAGCCTGCAATCGTTGGAGTAGAAGTACTAGCTGGAACCATCAGACCAAAGTATCCATTAATGAATTCCAAGGGGAAAATAGTTGGCACGATCTCTCAGATACAAGATAGAGGTCAAAGCATACATGAAGCAAGTACAGGAGCTAGAGTAGCAATATCGATGAGAGAACCAATCGT
>CAZKRR010000195.1:0-2023 GCA_964555135.1 uncultured Nitrososphaeria archaeon | reverse complement strand
GCTTTATTCAAGCCACGGAGCTTAGATCTAAGAAGCCGAAAAATCATAATTAAGAAAACCTAAGTAAAGTTAACAGATGAGTATTCCAATCCTATTTCTTATACCAAACTTTTAACTATTCTTGAAATTAACTTTACTTTCTCATTAGCGATGTCTATGGGTAGAAATTCTAGTTCACAGCTTGGGGTAATATACATTATTTCAGGCTCCCTCTTATCTATGTATTTATTGATCTTCTTGACGATTGTTTCTACATCTTCTAGGAGGCTGTTCCTCCCATCCACTATTCCTAGAGCTATTTTATCTATATCATAATCGGCTAATACGTTTAGGTTTGTATATGTTAAGTCGAATCCTACTACATCTAAATCATAATCTAACACTGCCGGTAGAGCATTTAATCCATCTCCAAAATATAGATATACCATCTTTTCGGCAGTAACTCCTTTGAACATTTCTGCTATAGCATCTCCTACTATCTCTAGGATGTCCTCTTCCGGCTTACTCCATACAAGAGATGGTGCACTAAGCTGGACCTGGCCTATCTTATACTTTCTCTGGAGCTCTAATAATTCATGGTTGAGAGCTTCAGAATACTGGAAGAGTAAATCATCTAGCTTAAGCTTGCTCTTATTCTCTGAGAGTGATATAAACGTGTATGGATCAGGTAGTATTAACTTCCATCTTCCCATAGTTACTAGGTCTGGGTAGATATATCCCGAAAATATACTATTCTTCCTGTGAATCTCTCCGGTTATTATAGGCTTCTTATAGAATGCATTATTATCAAACCATCTTGCTAATCCATCTACTTCCACTCCTAGAAGATTCTCAACTATAGGTCTAAGGAGGTCGTGCCATTCTAGCATTCCATCAATAATATATCTTAAGCCAGCTTCATCCTGAAGCTCAATTATCTTTCTAACTTCTTCTATGATCCTCTTCTTTAACTCATCCCTCTCAAGCTTACCCTTAAAATACTCTCTAAAAGACTTAACCAAATACTCACTTCGAGAATATGCTCCTACCAGCAGCCCATAGACTTCAGTCATATCCTACATCTAACTTTCGAATATTTAATAAGGATTTTTAAACTTTACAATCACAATAATTGTAGAATATAAGGTGTATGGTGGATTACAGGGTTGAGGGTTTGGTTAAGTTTCAGTGATGACTGCTTCTACAGCCACAAAGCGTTTCGGAAGTACGGCTTCTATCTCAGCTAGTATCTGTTTATCTGTGAATCCTCTTTGTTTTAGTGTTCTAGCTCCTGAGGGGCATGATGCAACGCATGTCCCGCATCCTTGGCACAATACTTCTTGAACACTAGCAGTCTTAGATTCCTTATCAAACACCGTTGCATTATATGGACATACAGATATACATATCCTGCACCCAGAGCATAGATTCTTGTTAACTTCAGCTATCACTGGCTCAGCTTCTACAACCCCTTGGCTAAGCAGAGCTAAAGCTTCAGCTGCAGCAGCTGCCCCTTGAGCTACCGAGTCAGGTATATCTTTAGGTCCTTGACATGCTCCTGCAACGAATACTCCTCTGTTTACGGTAGAGACTGGTGCGAGTTTGGGATGTCTCTCAAGGAAGAATCCATCCATATCAACGGGGATATTGAATATTCTTGCTAATTCTTTTGCATCTTTCCTAGGTTCTAGAGCGGTTGCTAGCACAACCATGTCTGCCTCTATCTGCTGTATCTTCCCTAGTAAAGTATCTTCAAAGGTTACGGTTAGCTTTCCATTCTCAGATTCAGTGATTTCAGCTGGTTTACCTCTAATAAATATTACTCCTTCTTCCTGTACTCTTCTATAGAATTCTTCGTATCCTTTACCATGTGCTCTTATGTCTATGTAAAGTTCGTAGACAGTAGAGTTTGGAACTCTCTCCTTAATTAAGTGAGCTAGCTTCATAGCATACATACAGCAAACCCTCGAGCAATAGACGTGGTAATTCTCATCTCTAGATCCTACACAATGGATGATTACTACTGTTGAAGGAGTTCTACCAT
>CAZKRR010000194.1:0-2026 GCA_964555135.1 uncultured Nitrososphaeria archaeon | reverse complement strand
GGTCTAGATTGGAGAAGTTTAAGACAGTAAGACAGTTTAAGCTCGTCAAGGATCCCGTCCATGGATACATTGTTTTAGATGAAGATATTTTAGGGATTGTTGATTCAACTGCTTTCCAGAGGCTTAGGAGGATCAGCCAGCTACCCTTCGTTTACTTAGTTTATCTAGGTGCTAGGCATTCCAGGTTTGATCATTCTCTTGGATGTATGCATCTAGCTAGAATGTTTGGGGAGAAGCTTGGTTTAGATGAGTATAAGCTTAAAGTCTTAACTATTGCAGGATTAGTTCACGACATAGGTCATACGCCGTACTCTCATCTCCTAGAGACACTACTTAGAGAGAAGGGTTTAACCCACGAGGACATGACCTTGAGAATACTAGAAGAAGATAGCGAGATATCCAGCAGTATTGAGAGATGCGGTGTGTCAGTTAAAGATGTTAAAATTATACTTGAGAAGAGAGATCCTCTTGGAAGCATTATTAGCGGCCCGGTAGATATCGATAAGCTAGATTTCCTACTTAGAGATTCCTACTTCACAGGTGCTTTCTACGGTCTAGTAGATATTGCTAGAATAATATATACGAGTAGGCTAGTTAACGGGAGAGTCGCATTAAGTACTAGAGCTCTAGGGGTTCTGGAAGAATTAGCTATAGCAAGATATCAGAGCTTCATGAATATCTACTTCCATCATACTGTTAGGGCTGTACAAACAATGTTCTTGAGAGGTGTCAGGATGCTTAAAGATGTACTTGACTTCTCCCGTATGAGTATTGAAGAGTATCTAGGTCATGATGACTTTACAGTATGGTGTCTCATGCATCAAAATGAGGAGACAAGAGAAGTAGTAAGAAATATCGAGAGGAGGATACTGCCAAAAGTCGCATACGAGTATAGAGTATATGAGAGAAGAGAGCATCTTGAATTGATTAGGAATGCTGAAGCTATTAAGAATATTGAAGAATTAATTGCTCGAGAAGCCGGGGTCCCCCATGAATATGTCTGGATAGATACACCCTATATCCCACCTCTACCATATGTCGACCAAGACAGGATAGAGTTCTACATAGAAGAAGATGGAAAAACAATACTGAGAGAATACTTCTCCCCACTCCTTAAATTTACTTCAGAAATCTACGAAATCCTTAGAGTATACACCATGAAAGAGTATCTAGACAGAGTTAGTAAAGCCTCAGCTAAGATTCTTAAGAGAGAGCTCTCCTAGGAGGGTTCAATCTTCGCATCTAGTAAGTACGCTTCAGAGGGGTCTCCTCCAAAGAGGTTTGCTTTAATGAGTCTTGCTTTCTCAAGGTGCGCCTCTTTTAACACCTTAGGATAACCAGCTATGATGTGGCCCGTTAATATAATCATTCATTCAATTTTCTCTCTATCAATTTTACTTTAGGTTTTATCTACTTCAGTACGCATAGAGAAATCCACCTGTACACCATAGATGTTCGTAGATGATGTGACCGGGACGAGCTATTTTCCAGCATTCCTCATCATCAATGGGGCTGGCTAGGATTAACGGCTCATCCTCTAGAAAACTCTTAGCGTTCTCAGCTATTTTATCAACCTCTTCGAAGATTGTAGGTGGCTCTCCCTCAACCTTTTGAAGTATTTTTTACCGGTCTTAATCCAATTCTTTAAGCATGTTTTTCATTGACGCTTCAACGAACAATATAATAATCTCTCCACTACATTCAAATAGTATTTTATAGAGAATATATGGGATAAATTGAGAAAGGATGCTTGGGATATACTGAGGAAGGAGATGGGCAGGATAATTGGAGAAGAAGAAGCAGTTCTAGTAGCTGTTTTCAGATTCTCTTCTCCATCCATTAAGGGAGATGAAGAAACTGGAGAAAAAGAAGAAGAGAAAGAAGTACATCTTGAGACATCCTTCGTAAAGAACGTAAAGATGATTGTAAAGAAGATTAAAGAGAAATTTAAAGCTGAACCCCATATACATCTACATCCAGACCATGGGTCAGTAACCTTCCTGATGGCATCTCTCGGAGAGCTTCT
>CAZKRR010000193.1:0-2037 GCA_964555135.1 uncultured Nitrososphaeria archaeon | reverse complement strand
CTTATTGAGTTAGAAGAGGTTATAGGTATACCGCCTAGAGATTTCACTAAACCTCTAAGAGAAGCTGCTATTGATAGGCTCAGAAACTTGTATGAGGGGACTGTTATGGAGGATGCAGGATATGTTGTAATGGTAATCGATGCAGATGTAGATCCCGTAGGGATTCTCCTCCCTCGAGACGGCTCAGTCTACCATAAAGCTAAAGCAAGACTGCTCGTCTTTTCCCCGAGGATACAAGAAGTAGGCGAGGGAGAAATAGTTGAGATTACAGAGTTCGGTGCATTCATTAGAGTTGGACCGATGGATGCATTGCTACACATCTCTCAGATCATGGATGACTACTTATCTTATGATGAGAGACATTCTGTACTGCTCGGAAAGAAGACTGGGAAGAAACTAGAGGTGGGAGATGATGTTAGGTTTAGAATAGTTGCGGTCTCTATATCTCCAGGTAAATCTGGAAAGATTAGTGTCACGACACGTCAGCCATGCCTTGGCAAGATTCAATGGATTAAGGAAAGCTTAGAACAGATGAAAGCAAAAACCATAGTAGAGGAAGGGTAGAAAGATGCCAGGGTCGAAAGAGAAAGCGTGTATGAATTGTAGGAGGATAACTACCGGTAACGAATGTGATAACTGTGGGTCAACAAACTTAACAACAAACTATTCAGGGTTGATCATAATAATAGATCCCGAGAAGTCTGAAATTGCGAAAGAACTTGGATTAAAGAAGGCTGGAGCATACGCTACAAAAACGTAGATCTTGTCGTGGAACTTAATCATCCTATACGTTAAAGATTTTAAGCTTTAATCTTACTCATGTAGTAGATAATGCTATGAATAGCGTCCTCTGGCCTCCACGCTCTAAGATAATTTTTACGGAAGAGATGAAGGAAAGGTTGAGAGAGCCTATTGGAGAACTAGTTACAGGAGGGGACCCTGATGAAGTAACCGAAAGATTAAAAAAGACAATTGAAGAGATAAAGCCACCCATAGTTATCGCTGTTGGAGATTACGTCTCGAGTAAACTACACAAGCATGATGTAAAAGTCGATATATACATTGTTGATGGGAAGATCGAGAGAATAGGAAAACCCGTAGAACCGGTTAATCTAGAAAATATTGTAGAGTCAATTAATGAGGCAGGAACGATATCGCCTTCATCCTCTGAGAAACTACATGAATTAATACATTCTCCTGAGGCTTGGCCTATAATATTGAAGATAAATGGGGAAGAAGACTTGCTAGCTCTATCGGCTATATTATCTTCTCCAGATAATTCAGTAATAGTATATGGGCAACCAAAGAAGGGGGCTGTACTAGTGAGAGTAGATGAATCTATAAGGAGGAAGATGATTAACATTATACGTGGAGTTCAAAATCATTATTAGTATGCTTGAGATAAGGCTTGTAGAATTTATGCTAGATTCTAGGATAAGATTACATCTAGTATGAGCATTATTATTAATCCAATTATTAAACTGTATGTTGATGTTCTCTCTTCTCCTGATCTATGTGTTTCGGGGATTATCTCATCGCTTACCACATAGATCATTGCGCCTGCTGCAAACCCCATTGCGTAAGGTATTATGTTTGTGAATATAGATGTAAGATATGCTCCGAGGAGAGCGAGAGGAGGTTCAACAAACCCTGATATTACTGATATCGTGTAGGCTCTTCCCCTACTATATTCTCTGGTGGCTAGAAGTGAGAACCCTACAGATAATCCTTCAGGAATGTTTTGTAGACCTATTGCAAGCATTAGCGATATCCCAGTAACAAGGTCTCCCGACCCGAACCCTATACCTACTGCTAAACCTTCAGGCATATTATGAATAGTTATAGCGATTACAAACAGCCATATAGCTCTGAGCTTACTAGATGATCTCCCCTCCTTACCTTTAACAAAATGTAGGTGAGGCATCAGGTAATCTATAAACGATATAGATACCGCTCCGATTATTATTCCAGCTACTACTGCTAATATACCTCCGTACTCTACACCGGGAAGAATTAAGCTAGTGAAGCTTGCAGCTA
>CAZKRR010000192.1:0-2059 GCA_964555135.1 uncultured Nitrososphaeria archaeon | reverse complement strand
GCTGTAAGAAAGATGGGCTTAGAATTAAGAGATAGAGATATAATTGTTGTTAGCCATATAATTGTTTCAAAAGCTGAAGGGAGGATAGTAAATCTCTCAGATATTAAGCCTTCTGAATTTGCAAAGAATATTGCTGAAGAATCTGGTAAAGACCCTAGACACATTGAACTAGTATTAAGAGAGTCTAAGAGGATAGTTAGGATGAGAAGAGGATTAATAATATCTGAGACTATAAATAGGTTGATATGCGCAAATGCAGGTATAGATTTATCTAATGCTGGGATAGGAAGAGCAGCCATGCTTCCATTAGACCCAGACGATTCAGCTAGAAAGATAAGAAACAGGATAAAAGAATTAGCTAACGTAGATGTCGCAGTCATAATATCTGATACGCATGGTAGACCTCTAAGAAATGGCGCAGTAAATATAGCGATTGGATGCTCAGGGCTTGAACCATTACTCGATAGAAGAGGTGAAGTAGATATGTATGGTAGAGTGCTAACTTCTAAGGTTATATGTGTAGCAGACGAGCTGGCTTCTGCAGCTGAGCTAGTTATAGGTCAAGCAGATGAAAGAACCCCAGTTGTGATAATTAGAGGATACATGTATAAGCCTTCCGAAACACCTGCGAAAGTAATTCCTAGGAGAGAAGAAGATGACCTTTTCCTCTAAAGACGTTAGTGCACTCTAGAAGGCCGTTTACAGTAGCGTAGAGGAAGACTGTATTCTGGCCGCCACATTCATTGCAGTCTCTCGCTTTGCCAACCCTCACTAACAACATTCATCACCATACCCCATCCATAACCATCAACCTCAAGATAGAGGTTCTAGGACTCCGCTAGCATGCACAGGCTCTACCACCAACTCTTCTCATATTCATTAGAATCGGTAAGAACTCTCCCACCCATGGGCCTAGACCCGGCTTCTCTAAATGTATTATACAAGCTCATTTACGTGAAGCTCAACCGCCTTTACTCCTGAACAACACCTCTACTCTCTAAAGCACAACGCTTTTAACAAATGAGACCAAGCTATCTGTTAAAGGTGTCTATGTGTATGTGTGGTCTGCCGTAGACGTAGATTCTAGGGAATTACTTGCTCTGGAAGCCTCCTACAACAGGAGCTGCCTAAACTCTCTAATATTCTTGAGGAAGGCTTTGAAGATATGTATAAACAAACCTCTTGTAATAGTTTGTAGGGGCCATGGTATCCATGGGCTCTAGAGAGGCTTAGGCTAGAATATAGGTATGAGGGTTTCAGCTTGAGGGGCAGGGTTGAGAGATTCTTCAGATACCTCGAGGAGAAGACAATGGTATTCCACCATAAGATGAGCGCAAGATACCATGTACAGAGAATCATAAACCCCAAACCATCCCTAAACCTATCCACAACATACTACTAAACCACAAGAAAGGGAGGCGAGTCAAAACGCTTATCCGGACACTACCAGTTTACCTATAATAGCCTTCTTTAGAGAGATTAGAGTGTTTTGAACAATTCCTCCCATACGAGGCTTCTGAAAGCTAGTTGTTCTTGGGATCTACAACAGACTAAATATATACCCAGGGCTGTTCTTCTATTTAGCTTAGTCTCATTAACAGTTATAATCTTCTCTAGATTTAAGAATAATAAGTAGGTGTTTCTAGTAAACCTCTCGTTAAGAGAACTTTTATCGCTAGGGGGTTCATAATAAATTCTGCTAAACTTACATCTCTACTTCTTCCTTTATGCCATCCATTAAGGCTTGACTATGTAGAAGTAAATCCGAAGATTAATAATCAAAGTGTAGAAGTTGAGGTCTGAGCGATCAATAGTTTCAGCAGTAAAAGAATCTTAGAAAGTGGGATATCATGGGTTAAGGTCTCCTAAGTATTTCTCTGAATAGTATCCCCATTCTTTCTTTGACCCAAAGCTTCTTACACCGGATTCTCTAATTTGTTTCTTCAATCTTAATGCTTCTTCACTAGTTATTTCGCCTCTTCTCTCTAGATATTCTATTACTTGTAATGCTTCTTCATCATTTTCACATCTTCGGAGATAATCTATAACAGTAGGCATA
>CAZKRR010000191.1:0-2076 GCA_964555135.1 uncultured Nitrososphaeria archaeon | reverse complement strand
CCTAGAAGCCATAGTTATACAGTATCTTTCAGAAATGTCTCTAAGGCTTAAACCAGTAGTATATAGCATGATTGTATATGTCTTCTCAATTAATTGGTAATTGTTAAACCTGTATAGGCTGGATACTTGTCGGAGGATATAATTCAATAAATGCATAAGAGATTAGAATAGAAAACAGACCATGACATAAAAAGAAAAACCTAAGTAAAAGTTGACAGGATCTGATGATTTTTCATTTAGATTTTTAAAACTTTAGCGGCAGTACATCCAGGCTAAGGAGTTTGGGGACGAGTTCGTAAACAAACCAATGGTCATTATTGTAAAGTATAATCCATGACATTTCATTTCTTTAGAGGGTGGTTTTGTTAAACCTATTGCGTATAGATGCGAGTCTACATCTAATGGCGCGTGGTGTAGAAATAGCTCAGAGATTACTGTTGAGATGCCTACTAAGCCTATGGGATTTCTTATAGTAAATGAATTCTATGGGTGGTCTCTTAATGGAGAGAGCTTTACATTAGCTGGGGCAGTAAGCATGCGAGTAGATAAAGCATTCACTTTAACTGCTATCTGGCGAACAAATTATACAGGGTAATAGCTCTAGTGGCATCTATTTGTTCCTGCATCTTCGTAATCGGACTCGTATATGTTGGAGGTCAAACGATATATAGGAGAATACTGTTTACTTTAATAAAGGATAAAAAGATTAAGAGGAGGCTAGAAGAGCTAGAGAGGTTAAGGAGAGAAGGTAAGATTAGTGAAGAAACATATGAGGAAATAAAGAAGGAGATTGAGCAAGAGAGCTAACACCCTCAACATGGCCAATATGTCTACCTCATTATGAGTCTATCCTACAATTTTTGAATAAAGAATATGAGAAGTTTATTATCCCTTCAAGATACTTTTCTGGGTAATGCTCTATACTTAAGTAGGTAAATCTACATCTTTCTACGTATCAGAGACTGTCTACTTTCAATAACATGTTATAGAGCTTATAGCATTAAGTTATGCTAAACCTTGGTGTATGTTTCTATTCCTAGTTGTTTTGCAGCTTCTAAAGCTTTCTCATCTATGTATGGTGTAACTATTATCAGTCTGTCCGGTCTCCTCCCAGTCTTCTCTTCATATAGTCTAGCTTTTCTTGTGAACTGTAGTATATCTGATGCTTTTACATGTGATGATACCTCAATTAGTATGATTTTCCCATTGCTTACGGTTACATCTATATCAACCTCGCTAGGATATCCATAGACTATGCCTGCTTCATCATAGGTTCTCCACTTCTCAACCTTAAAACCAAGTTCTTTCTCTAGTAGCCCTCTTAGACTCTCTCTAAAAGCACTTTCAGCCATGATTCCCCATTTCGAGCCTAAGGCGCTTATATGCCTCTCAACAAGCTCAAAACCCCTATTCATATCTTCCCTAAGCTTGAGAATCTCTGCATCATGTCTCTTAAAGCCTTCAATCATGTCTTCTCTAAGCTTAACGAGCTCTGATTCATGCCTATCAAGCCTTCTAAGAATCTCTTCTAAGCCTATCAATCCTGCAACAGCATACCTAAACTCTTCATCCTCCCTCAACAACTTAAGTATCCTTGCCTTCAACCCTCTAACAGCCATCAAACACGCCTAAACCATAATAAATCAAACATTCCTAAATAAGATTATTGTTTAAGCCTGGTTAATCCAGATATGTTATGTGATACCTTCTTGGATAGCATCCTGACAGGGGTATGTTTAGACTAGAGAATATGGTTTGATTGTATGGATATTAATTAGATTATTTCTATCCCTTCTTCTCTAAACGTTTTCTTTTCTTCCTCATTCATCTACGGTTAAGGCTATGATTATTATGGATGTTGTTTCCGTATTTGGATCTCCGATCGGAGTCCTGTCAGGCTTATAGCCTGTTATTTCATCCTGCATATCCCAAATGGTCTTGATAAGTTGCCTTTCAAAATTAAGTTTATACCCTAGAACTTTTGATGTGTATAGCAATAACGCGAGTTTGAATGCTGTATAATAGCCTTCAACTTTGGTTACTTTATCGTTTATGCCTACTCCATCCCACATATCC
>CAZKRR010000190.1:0-2090 GCA_964555135.1 uncultured Nitrososphaeria archaeon | reverse complement strand
TCCATGCTGAGCTACGGGCCCATTCTTGATGCTCTACATGGTGTGAATTTTTATCCTACAGTCTCATTCTTGGTTTAAGTGATATTTAGAGGTTAATTAGATTTCTTCTCTTAGTAGTTTTCTACTCTGATATACTGTTAAGCTAGATTTGAATGTGTTTAGAATGGTTTTATTATGAATCTACAGTATTGGTCTCCTTTCGATATACATTCGGTTTCTTTTGTCTGGAATTGCCTTTCAAATGCTTTACTGAACAAACCTGTTAGATACCCTCTGAAGAAATGGCTTGTAGGATTTCTTTCCAGGTTCCTGGTCGGTAGGCATTCAAATAATTCTTCCACAGTTACTACCGCTTGAAGGTTTTCTTCATCAAGCTCATCTATTCTAGGTATCCCCCAGCCTTTAGGAATCCGTTCAGCTAGAGCGATCCTTAAAGCTGTTAAGCCATCTACTCTATACTTCTTTTCAATACTTTCTATCTTACTTAACCCAGCGCTTAACCCCATCTCATGGAGAAGGACTAAAGCAGCTGAACCAAACGCTTTATACAGCCTCCTAGATATCTCAGCAAAGCTCTCTATTGTGAGAATGATGCTTCTCTCTTCAAGTACAATTAATGGAAACAGGAATTTATCTAGAATTACACCATCTACTAATTCTTGAGAAAACTTCACATCTACAACTACCTCTGATTCTCTAAGAATTGAAGCTATCTCTTCTATAGAAGACTCACTGCCGGTTAGATCTACAAAGAATACCCATAACCCTTCTTCCTCCCTAGGACTTGCAAAATGATGCCCGGATAGAATATTGATATTCAGGTCTGAAAGTATCTTTGAGATGGATGCTAAAGCTCCTGGAACGTTCTTAAGCCTTACTAAAAACTCTGCTAGTTTACTTCCTGGAGAATAAACACCCAGCACTAAATCTCTTTCATACCTTTTCTTTATAGACTCCATGCCCCCTACTTATTCCACGGTGCAATTAAATAAATCTTATCTTTGTAAATCAATTCTACCATGTTCCAGATGACTTCAAAGTCGCTGCAATATCCTTTAGGTTCTTCTTAACTTCTTCAATGAGCTTGTTGAGATCTCTTGATTCAATAACTTTGATCCCATATATTCTAGCAAGTTTTCTCGCTTCCTCATTTAGTTCTGACAAGACTGCGAGGATAACCTTCCTTACATCTACGTCTATCATCTTAGCATATAGAGCTAAGATCATCATCTCATTCGCTATCTCATCAGATAATTGGATCTCAATGACAGCATCTGGTCTACTCATATACTTTACATCCTTCCAGAGGGCAATTGAGAATTCATGTTCAACACCACTTTTTCCTCTAACAGTGGCTGGAGAACGAACATATAGACCAAGCTTTATCGCTTCAACTAGGATGGGTCTCAAATCTAATGTTAACTGCTCTATAATATTCTTAGCAACTGGGTTCACTCTATATCTGTAGACTTTCTTCAAGACTAATTCTTCTTCATGGAATATGTGATTATTTTCACAAATGTATCTTCTATCTGGAAGCGGTAGAAGAGACCCGCAGTCTAGACATTTGTAGACATTTTTCTGCCTTTTATAATCTACACCTAGAGCTCTTAATAGTTTTCTACATTTAGGACATATTAATCTTCCATCTCTATGAAAATCTATTTCAAAACCTATGTAACCGCATGTTAAGTGTTCAAGGACCTGACCTTTCTCTATGTTTAGCGACCCACATACAGGGCAGACAAGTTGGATTGAAAGTTTATAGGAATGACATGTAGGGCATAGGGTAATGTTGATAGAAGCTTCTCTTACCAAGACCTCTGACTTGTTTAAGTCTTCTAATGCTGACTCAACTGCTTGCAGAGGTAAACCAGTGTCTTGTAGCAAAGGATACTCTACTCCTTTAACATATGTAAACCTAGGCTCAATAACATCTATATTGCTGCCTTTTATCTTATGGAGTATCTTCTGTATATTGCTTCTTCCAATGTAAGCTCTTGCTTCTTCGATAGTTAGATTTTTAGAGATTTCAGAGGAAGTAAATATATACCTACAATCCATACATTCATAGTTACCCTTATACTCAA
>CAZKRR010000189.1:0-2152 GCA_964555135.1 uncultured Nitrososphaeria archaeon | reverse complement strand
AGAAGAAACCATATAGAAGACCTGATGGAACATGGATCTGTTTTGAAGATACAGCTGCAGTACTTGTAACACCAGAAGGAGATGTGAAAGCAACAGAGATTAAAGGTCCAGTAGCAAGAGAAGCTGCAGAGAGATGGCCTAGAGTAGCCAACATTGCAGGCATGATTATCTGATAGTCTTATGAGTGCGAAAATTATAAGTTACCTCTAAAGGAAGTGTTTAAAACCCTTATATACCACCAAGAGTTACATGTAACCTGTGATATTATATGGTTTGGAAGATTGGATGCAATTCTGATGCCTTTAGAGAAGAATGTAAGCCATTCGAATATATGGTTAAGACTTTAGCGGAGCTTGGTTTTGATTCTGTTGAGCCACAAGTCATTACAGGTCATGCTTCTAGCATATTGTATGGATACGACCCTACATTGAGTCTAGAATCTGATCCCGCAGAGATAAAGAAGATTGTTTCAGATTATGGTTTAGAAATAATATGCGTTAGTGCTCATGCAAACTTAATGGATGTTGGCGAAGCAGGACCATGTTATCTAGCAAAAGCAATTAAATTTGCAAGACTAGTAGGAGCAGAAATAGTTAATACGTCGGAGGGCCCAAGACCTGACTATCTTACAGAAGAGGAGGGTTTCCAATTAATGAAGCTAAACCTAAAGGCGATACTTAGATTGGCTAAAAACCTTGACATAAAGGTTACAATTGAGCCGCACAATATTTATACCGTCCAGACTGATACTATGTTAAAGATTCTTAACCTAGTTCCCTCGGAGAATCTCGGAGTAAATTTTGACACAGGTAATGTTACGCTTTTTGGAACAGATCCTTTGAAAATGCTTGATGCAATGATAGACAAAGTAATGCACGTACACCTAAAGGATCTCGATAAAGGAACTTATGAAAGATATAGGGGTATGACAGGAATACCCTTCGGCACAGCTATAGGAAGAGGAATAGTCCCTATAAAGGAAATTATTAACAAATTAAAGAAGGCTGGATTCGATGGTGAACTATCATTGGAGTGTTCTGCAAAAGACCTTAAGGAAAGCTTCCAATATGTCAAGTCGATAATTTAGGCAGATAACTAACGATTCATAAAAATAATTTTTCCCTGATTTATTCAGGATAGTTAGCATTATCATCCCTTTGATTCGAATGTGTAATACCATATCCTAAAATTTTCTCTTTTGATATTCTTTCAATCTTTCATGTAGTATGTAAGCTATATCTAGGCTTCCTTCAACTTTCACTTTACTAAAGAAGAATGCTTTAACAGGGTCTAGCTCACCTCTAAGTAATTTTACGAGATTCTCACTACTACTTATAATAATAGTTTCCGGCTGACCATCAAACTTATCTAATATTCTTAAGCCATTCTCGCTTATCTCAACATATATCGATCCATTATCTGTAGTCCTTAGCTCTATCACTAAAGATTCGGATGGAAGAATTTTCTTAGTAACATAATCTGAGTTCACATCTTCAATAATCTTCGTTAAGATAGATAGTAGCTCAGAGACTATCATTCCCATCTTTAATATTACTCTACTCTCTAGTAATATTAAAGTTTGAGGCGAGAGTAGATATCTATAACTACGTGGTTCTTAGTCTTTGAATACGATTTAACAATTCTCCAATTTCTTATATTTGGTTCGTATCCTAGTTCTTGGATCTTATCACAGACTACCTTAATAAATTCTAGTTCGCTGCCTCTTCTCACAAGTTCATGGAAATGGATTACCCCTCCACTAGGTTTTAATCCTCTAAGAGCTTGCGGGATTGCTTCTAGAGTGCCTCCAAAGTATCCCATAACTATTCTATCTGCAATTTCTCTAATTTGCCCACCGACTATCTTCTTACAATCTCCTAGGATAGGCTCGACAATCTCTTGAACATTGTTCAACATAACGTTGTTTCTCAAGTAATTGTATGCTTCAGGATTTATCTCGATAGCATATATTTTTCTCGGCATCCCGATGACCGCCATAGGAATAGTGAATTGACCGACACCTGCAAACATGTCAATTATTACTTCATCGCATGAAATCATGCTAGCTAATCTAAGCCTCTCATAGCTATTTCCTAGACAGAGCATTAATCTTTCAATATCTAATCTGAGTTTCCATCCATGCTCTTTATGT
>CAZKRR010000188.1:0-2170 GCA_964555135.1 uncultured Nitrososphaeria archaeon | reverse complement strand
GCCTCAACTGGGAAACCTACTCTAACATATGAATTATTCGTATCTTTCATTCTCCACAAGATAATCAAGTCTTCGAAGAAACTTCTCATCTCACATACTAAAGAGTTAACAGCTTCTAGAACCCCCCTCACTTCTATGAAGTGCCTATCAGGTGAATCCGTAATTGCTGCATCAGGCTCTACAACCAGATTTGTTAACCCAAATCTCTCAATCTGAGACTTAGTGGGTCTAACGATCTTAAATCCCTTATCTATCAATAGCTTAGCTAAAGCTGTAGAGTATATCCCTCTAACTGAGAGCTTCAATTCTCAATATATTGGGGTGAGCTCTCCTATAACTCTAACGTTGAAGACAACAGATACTTCAAGATACAACGATACTGAGTGACAGGGCTAGGTAACAGTCCTCGGTGGTTGCGGCAGCTCTCCTATTCTATCCTTTACTTCTCTAGGCCAATCTTCAAAATTGAATCCATGTCTAGCTAGGAAGCCTGCAGCCCACCTTGTTAATCCATGACCTACACATCCAGTCCATATCTCTCTATTCTTTGCTTCTCTTATCTTGAATGCTTTAACATAGTAGTCTCTATGAACTGTTGCAGCTGTTATCTCAAGCCACTCAGCTTTATCTCTCTCCCCCCTGTAAGGTAGATAGACTTCGATATCGAGCGTAGGTATCTTGTCGAGGCTGGATATATCTATGAGGCTTTTAGAAGCTTCCTCAGAAGATAGGAAGAAGGGTGCTCCAGCTACGAGTCTCCACTCCATATCTAGGATCTTATCAATCAATTCTATTGATTTTTCTGTTACTTTATTTCTTATCTCGACTACTTCTTCTGGGCTTGCTAGGAAGACCATCTCCATCCTCCAGAACTCATTGGTTCTAACAATGCCTTCAACCCCTCCAGCTTCATTCCTCCAAGTCCATCCACCTAAAAGATCGAAGACCTTGAGGGGTAGGTCTTCCAGCCTAACTATCTCTCCTGAGAAGTATTGATAGAATGGTGGGCACTGTACAGCTTCTAAAACATACCCAGGCTCTTCTAAGACATTCTTTAGTAAATCTCTCCTTAACTCTCTCCTCAAAGTATATTCTCTCTTGAATTCTTCAAAGACTGAGGGATCCCTGGGTGGAGCACAGACATAGAATAGCCCCTCTGGTAGATGCTCTATATACGTTGAGAGTTTCCTGAATACTTCGAAAGGCATTAAACGTGGAAACATCCATTCCTGGAAACCGAGCGGTCTTGCAACATAATCTATCAGCATCTCAGATAATGTTCTAAGTAGTGCAGTCATAGGGCTTGTGAAGATCCATTGACCTCTACCTGGGTAACGTTTAGCCCAGTTAAGCCTCTCAGCTTCAGCGGAGATCTCGCCGCTAAACATAAATGTCTTCTCTAAACCTTTTATTAGGACTGTGCCGAATGGTGCAAGTTTCTCAGCCTCCTCTACGGCTTTCTCCTCAATTCTCACCAATCTTATAGCTCGGTCTACCACTCTATCACGTATGTCATGGTCGGATAGATTTCTGAAGATTAAAACTAATGCATCATCTTCAGCCGACACTTCAGCAACGCCTTTAAGCTTCTCCTCTGCAGTTGGTAAGCTTATATGTTCTCCAGCAACCTTGACTGTAAGCTTGTCTATGAATATTTCTCTTACACCAACCTTCATCGATGGTCCAAGCTTCTCTACCAATATATTCTTAAACCTAAGGAATGCATCATGTGCCCTAAGCCTACCTCCAGAGATTATCTTAACATTTAATCTCCTTCCTTCTCCACTATACTCTACGATTACTGCTGTCTCAGAAGCCTCCCTCCCTTGAACACTCTCCCTAAAATTTTCATTAGCTTCTCTAACCAACTCAGATATCTGGGATGCTAAACTACCTACATCCATGGTTAACTCAAGGTATCCTTCCAGCTCAATCCTCAACTCCATGTCACAACGCCATGCAATCTAATACTCTCTATCAAGCTTAAAATAAATATTTTAATTTGTTCCTCCATAGAGCGAAAGCGTTCTTTCCTAGTGTTTAGGATACTTATATCGATGGATTATCATCTACTGAATGATTTTATTTTTTAAGGATTTTGTAATGAAGAGTTGGTAGTGTCCGGATAAGCGTTTCATCCACCTCCTCCTGTCTTTATAGTTGGTAGTAT
>CAZKRR010000187.1:0-2176 GCA_964555135.1 uncultured Nitrososphaeria archaeon | reverse complement strand
TGGAAGAAGAATGAAGAAGTATAATAGTAAGACTCAAAGATATTTAACAATGCTTACAAATACTATTCTATGGAATGATAGTGAACAACATGATAGGATATTTAATGTCTCTGAGGAGGTGGAAAAATGAAATATAGGCCGTTAGAGCTTCGAATTAAACTTTATGATGAAGTTCATAGACTAAGATGCCAAGAATTATCACATACTAGAATAAGAGATTATGTTGAGAGACAATATGGTATCAGGCTCTCAAGAGGGCAAATAAGCCTATGGCTTAGAAAAGTCTTTACCCAAAAAAGAATTAAGATTCTGCTTGAAGATGTTAAACTATCCAAAGAGCTAGCATACATTATTGGTGTTATTGCTGGAGATGGGCATGTACGGATTGATGAAAAATTAGACAATATATTCTATGTCTTAAATGCAGGGATTTCGAGTTTGCTATAAAATTCAAAACATGTCTTGAGATCGTAGCAGAATGTAAAGTACGAATTATCTTAGGAGATAGCTTCTATGATGTAAGAGGATGTTCATGGGCGTTATGCAATTTGTTGAAGAAACCATTAAATTTAGAGAAACTACAATGCTACGTTAAATATTGTGAAGAGACTATTGCTGCATTTCTTAAGGGCTTCTTTGATAGTGAGGGAACTGTAGATAAAGGGGGTTCATATATGTCAGTAATAGCGACTTAGAGTTATTGAATTATGTCAAAGAACTTTTATTAAAGTTAAATATTGAGACAACCAGCCCTCGCCTACTCTTAAAAATGGAACGTTATTTAATATTAACGGGAATACATATTATAGAAAGAGAAACATCTATTGCATATATTCGAAGAGGATCACAGCAAAGATTTACCAAACTAATTGGATTTACAATAAGACGAAAGATGAGCAGGCTAATGATGCAACCGGTCCTATCACCTATTTCTATATATTATAAAAACTAATCGAGATACCCGAATCTCGATTAGCTCTCGGAACCTTTATTCTAAGCATTATCTACACCTCCCTCAAAATAGTTGCAAACGCTGTAGAAGCTACTCCTCCAAGTGATTGAGCTAATCCAGTTTTCGCTGAGTCTACTTGATTCTTTCCAGCTCTACGAGTTAACTGTAGGTGTAATTCAGCTATCTGGTATACGGATGTAGCTCCTGCTGGATGACCCCGAGCTTTTAATCCTCCAAAGGTATTGCATGGTAAAGCTCCAGATAAGCCTAGCTCGCCTCTCTCTAGAAGCTGCCATGCTTTACCTCTCTCAGCGAAGCCTGATGATTCAAGAGATATTATGGCCATAATAGATGTAGCATCATATAGTTCGAGAATCTTTATGTCCCTTCTCTCAAGCTTAGCTCTATTCAAAGCTTTAGAAGTAGCAAGTTGAATAGCTGGAAACCATATAGGGTCTTCCCGCTGGAAAGGTGTGAGATAATCCGTAGATGCTTCTATTATCAGCTCGGTTTTAGGTGTGTCTAGCTTCTTAGCTGTTTCCTCGTTTACTAGTACTAGAGCTGCTGCACCATCTGCAATAGCTGTCGTCTCGAATCTTCTTAGAGGTTCAGAGATATAAGGTGAGTTTAAGACGGTTTCAAGTTTTATCTTAAATGGATATTGAGCATGTGGAATATTTGCCGCATGTTCATGGCATAAGACTGGGAAAAGAGCTATCTTTTCTTGACCAACATTATATCTATCCATGTATAGACTATATATCAATGCATTTATAGAATAAAATGTTGCACCGATGAATCCTACATATTCTTGTCTTTCACCAGACATCATGGCAGCTGTAACTTCTTCGGCCATACCATCTGACATCTTATCTACGCCTACTACGAGAACAGCATTGGCTCTATCAGACTCGATCTCTCTAGCACCTGCATAGACTGCTGCTGCGCCAGATGCGGAGGCTGCCTCAACACCTATGGCGGGGATACCTGATAAACCAAGTTCTTCAGCAAGTAATGCTCCTAGATGGCTTTGTTCTTGAAGTATCGGTGACAGCATACTTCCAACATATATTGAGTCTACTCTACTTATTCCTGCATCATCAAGAGCTTTTAGGGATGCTTCAGTCATTAAGTATTCAAGAGACACCCACCAATGTTCATCAATCTTGGTTAACCCTACACCTGCAACATACACTTTACTCATATCTTAACCACTTTACATCA
>CAZKRR010000186.1:0-2178 GCA_964555135.1 uncultured Nitrososphaeria archaeon | reverse complement strand
TCTCTATAATGAAGAGAAAGTAGTAGACAGGTTGATGGAGGCTTTAACCACGTTAGACTATCCAAGCTATGAAGTAATAGTTGTCGACGACTCAACCGACTCAACAACAGAGAAGCTTAAGAAATGGTCGAATCATCCGAGGGTTAAGATAATACATAGAGAGAGTAGGCAGGGCTTCAAGGGTGGAGCATTAAATATTGCTTTAAAGCATATGGACCAAGATGCAAGATATGTAGTCGTATTTGATGCCGACTTCATCCCGCCTAAAGATATTCTATGGAGGTTCCTCCAAGAATTTGAGAATAGTGTAGGAGGGAGAGACGGCTTTAAGGCATGGAAGAGGAAGAATACTATTGTAGCAGTTCAGGGATATCAATGGCATGTGCTTAATGCTTCAGAGAACTGGATAACTAAAGCTGTAACAGCGGAGTATGCTGGAAACTATCTTGTAGAAAGATTCTACTTAGAGAATCTACCGGGAGTGAAGATGATTGCTGGAAGCGTATTCATGATCAGAGCAGATATTCTTAGAAGCTACGGTTGGAGAGAGAGTTTAACAGAAGACTGGGACCTAACCATCAGACTATACAGAGATGGATACAAGATTTCATACACGCCCTTCGTCGCTGCGCCAGCCGAGTGCCCATCAACTATTATATCCTTAATGAGGCAAAGGGCTAGGTGGGCTGAAGGCCACACGTATACTGTTAAAAAATACTTTAGAGAGATTATACGTAGTAGGTTCTTGTCCCGAAGAGAGAAGCTCGAGTTCTTATATCTCACACCCTACTATCTTAACAGCTTCTTCTTTATAATCGGGACATTATGCTGGCTTATCGCCGAGCTCCTCCATGCTAAGATACCTTTCTGGACATCCGTCTTTGGCTGGTCTCTAGTCTTTACAAATCTTATCGCTGTACCTCTAGTAAACTTGACTGGCTTATTCCTAGAGTATAGAGCGTTCAGGCATTGGACTGGGGCGTTAGGGTTCATACCCTTAATGCATATCCTAGCATTAACCCAAGCAGTAGCATCCCTCAAAGGATTGTTTGAGAAGAAGGAGTCAGCATGGTTTAGAACACTAAAGACTGGAAGGATAACAGAGCTAAACATATTCTACCATCTTAGGAGATTTCTCAGAAGAGAGAAGAAGAGGAAGAAGATTGAGAAGAAGATCTGGACAATACTTATAATTCTCCCATTAATGCTTGCAATAGCTAGATTAATCCAGATAGATACTACAGGGTCTATACTTCAAAACCACACCATCTTTACACCATCCATAATACTATTAATTATTATAACATGCCTCTCCATATATTACAGGAGGAAGACCACAAGTGTAAAACCGATAATAGTGAAAATTATTGCGCTGGCTACTGTAGCCATGCTCATACTAACATTAAACACTACAATACCAACACAAGCAGATGTCCCGCAGGAAACACTATATTTCCATCCAGATGCAGGTGAATACCCGGGCGGGAATCCTGGAACTCTCTCAACCATGCCACCCGGAGGAGCCCAACAACCGCTTGACAGTAGTAAAACGTACTGGTGGAAGTCAAATAAAACCTACGAATTTCAGGATGACGATGATGGTATTTGGGTATTCCATTTCTATGGAGAAATCACCCCTCCTCAAGCAAGTTGTAATGTCACGGGAGAAATAATGGTTGGGCATGGGGAGACGTATTATTTAGTTGGGGGATACGAGATAAAAAACCTAAAAGGCGAATTTTACGAAAGAAAGGACATCGAGGTGACGTTTGATCAAACCATTGAAAATTCTTGCAATGAGAATGGTTGCTATATTATATTTACAATGAGTATAAGGTGCGATCAACAGTATGCTAAGCTCCACTTACATACAGGATTTCAAGATCGTTATACAAGACTAGAGATCCCAGAAAACTTATTGCTACTATTAATTCCAATATTGTTGATTCTTAGTAAACGCTTAAATTTAAAAAGTCAAAGCCGTAGCGTCTAGATAAGTCGGTGTGCTTAAAGGCTGGGGGCATGTATTGATTACATGGATATCGTAATCATTATCTCTAGATGTTTTAAACAGAATAGGAAAGTGGGAGGTTAAGGTTCTAGTAGTCTTGGAGTATATGCTTCATGGAGGCTGTAGGAGGGTATCTAAGGTCATCAGCCTAGCCTTGGAGCCTATAA
>CAZKRR010000185.1:0-2182 GCA_964555135.1 uncultured Nitrososphaeria archaeon | reverse complement strand
CTCAAAGAGGAAAACTTAAGTAAAAGTTGACAGGCTCTAAATGAATGATCACCTTCTAAGGAAGACCTCTAATAGATATTCATATTGCCGGTAATATCTTCATAATCCAGCCTTTTTAGACAATTCCTTCCTAAATTTATGAAACTCTTCTAACGTTATCTCCACGGACTGAGGTTCTTCTAGCACTTCCTCTAAACTAATGAATAGGTTATACTACAAGCCGACCATCTTCTATCTTATATGCTACTTTGGTATATGTTCTCAGATTAAGTTTATCCCTAATCTTCTTCGGAAGAAATAGTTCTCCCTTCGATCCAACCCGACTTTCAATCATTTATCGTGAACACCTATTAGAAAATATTTTTTGATATGATATATAGTATTTTATTCGGTCTTGTTATCTTAAAAAATACAAAATGATATACCGATTGATAAGGTATTTAGTCTGTAAATAATTGAGGAAGCGAATATATCTTGAACTTATTGTTTTTGTAATTTTTAAGTATAAGGTAGACTGGGACTAGATAAGATTATAGCATAGAGTAGGTGGGGTGATTGAGTTATAGAGTTATTGGATTAGTAGGTGGAACGGGGAATCTTGGACGCGGGCTTGCGTTAAGGTTAGCTAAGGCTTCTCAAGAAGTAGTTATCGGGTCACGTTACAAAGAGAAAGCTGAGAAAGTAGCTAAAGAGATAACTGAAAGGATAGGTAAGAGGGTTAAAGGATTAATGAATGAAGATGCTGTTAGAATAAGTGATGTAATAATCTTAACGATACCATTTGAGGGAATAAGAAGTATAATCGAGAGAATCTCTCAGTATCTAGAAGGAAAAACCGTGATATCAACTATCGTTCCACCTATCTTCTCTGAGAAGTCTGCAGCAGAAATAGTAAGAGAACTGCTCCCAAGAACGGTATATCTAGCTTCAGCATTCCATAGTATTGGGTATAAGGCTCTCCTAGACCTTGAGAAAGATGTTGAGTGTGATGTAGCTGTATGCGGTGATGAACCTGCAAAGAAGATAGCAATAGAACTTGCAGAAAAAATCCCAGGAGTAAGAGCTTTCGATTGTGGCCCAATAGAATACTCGAGAATAATTGAGAACTTCACCCACTTACTAATCTACATGAATAAAAGATATCGGAGGAGAGGAGTATCTTTAAGGTTTACAGGCATCTAGGAAGCTGCAAACTCAGAGATTACTGAGCTTAGTAGGTAAACTCCTAGGAATATTATGATTATTGAGAGAGCTAGAGATATAATTCTAATATGGATTGGTTTTAAGAAACGTTTACCCGAGTATGTTACGTAAGAGATGAAGCCTAACCATGCATAATCTATCCATACATGGAAGATATACATCATCAAGATACCTATCAATGATGCATAAGCTAGGAAGCTTACGATCAATGTAAGACCGATACTCATCCACCAGACAATAAAATATGGGTTAAGACTTGTAAAGATAAATCCTACTAGGATGGCTTGGATGAACCCCTTCCTCCCTACTAAGGAGTACCTCCTATCATTTACACTACCTATTAACGTATCTGCAGAATTACCAGCTTGTCTATGATACTTAAAGAATGAGCGAGCCTCAATTAAACCGAAGAAAATTAAAGCAATAGAGCCCGCAAGCCCTATCAAGAATTTTACCAATAGATCATTAATGAAGGAGACAATACCCATTGAGATAGCTATCACGAGTGGGAGCTCAAAAGTCATGTGCCCGAAAGATATCAGTAAGCCAGCTTTCCTACCGTAATCAAGAGAATATCTAACAGTAGCAACTGTTAAAGGACCAGGTGAGAGAGCACCAGAAGAAGAAACCAAAACAACATAGAGAAAAAGGTCGAGCAAGCTCATCAACGATTCTATCCTCCCATAAACTCTAAAACAGAAATATAAACTTCTCCAACCTAACAAACTCTAAAATATAAACTTCTTTAACCCTCTACTATAACTTAGTAATCCTCACAGCCTATCTACTTCTACCTCATAAGTGAAGACAAAATAAGATAAACCCTAAAATAATCCTTGCA
The DNA here is from genome assembly GCA_964555135.1 of uncultured Nitrososphaeria archaeon. Lineage (GTDB taxonomy): Archaea > Thermoproteota > Nitrososphaeria_A > Caldarchaeales > Wolframiiraptoraceae > Geocrenenecus. Next base: position 138 of record CAZKRR010000185.1, on the reverse strand, counting down.
AGTAAACGATAATGAAAGACATAATGGCCGCGGTGAGGTAGTGGTTAGCCTTCCGGCCTGTGGACTAGCAAGTGGAAAAGCTAGACTGAGAGCCGGATGCCTGGGTTCGAATCCCAGCCGCGGCCTTCTATACCTCAT
>CAZKRR010000184.1:0-2221 GCA_964555135.1 uncultured Nitrososphaeria archaeon | reverse complement strand
GAGTAGTATTAGACCCGGTAACACTAGAGATTAAATGGGATGAAACAAAGAAACTTAGAGAAGAATTAAAGAAAAAGAAGAAGTCTTAACGAACTACTTTCGCTTAGTATTCTCCAAACATGCATTCCATATTTTTAATATTCTCAATTAAGACGATGTAATTTAAGGAGAACAGTATCGCCCTCTTTTTTGAAAGATGTACAGTAAACGTATTCCAAATATTCTTTTCCAACGAGTTATGGTCTGTGGGAATTTCTCTGATGAGTTTTGAAAATGTGATGTCTTATAGTGGATTCTAAGACTAAATCATGCAAAGCTAATTTGCTCTAATAATCATGTATAGAAATCTTATGTTTACTATTCGCATTTTATACAGGTTATAATACATTAAACAGAGACTTCAATAACTAGTATTAAGCTGTGATTGAGGAGATGAATAATTTCTGTAGTTTTTCTAATGTATCTCTACACCATTGTCTTAATCCTTCTACTCTCCTACGATCTACTTCGATCATCTTTTTTACTTCTTGAGGGTTAGCTGACCCTATAGTTCTGTAGGAGTGTATAATCATATGTGGGTCTAGCCAGCTCTGGAATCTTTCAAAATCTATACTTGAAGCATTATGTTTTCGAGTTATTTCTTCGAAAATTCTGCTATCTAGAGTATTTTTCTCAATAGCTTCAGAGAGCTCTGCACAGAGTTGATGTGCTATTCTAAAGCTTAGCTTACCTTCTTCTACAAATCTATTAGCAACTTCAGTTAATAGGATTGAGCCTGTACATGATTTGAGAGCTTTCTCTTCATTAACGTCTATTGCAGCAATAATTCTAGATAGTATTTTAGCGGTTTCTTTTACTTCTCTAAACGAATTCCATAGCTTAGGCGTTATCTGCTGATAGTCTAGATTGTAGCCACTTGGTTGTCTAGACATTATAGAAACTGTCTTAACTATTTCACCGAGGACTTCTCCAACCTTAGTCCTAGCTATCTCTGCAACTACCGGATTCTTCTTCTGAGGCATAATACTGCTAGTTGAGGTAAATTCATCTGGAAATTCTATTAAATCAAATTCTTCTGTAGAATAAAGTATAAGTTCTTCTGCTAAACATGAGTATGTTATAGCTGAGTTAACAAGATATGATGAGATCGTTATGATATAGTCTCTTGAAGTAGTTGCATCTAGAGCGTTTTCAACCAGATCTTCGAATCCTAGTAACTGGGCTTCTCTTAATCTATCTATAGGTGTTGATGAGCCTGTAGCTGCAGCTGACCCTAGAGGTGAGAGATTCACTCTAGCATAGATGCTTACTATATTTGAGGTATTCCTAAGAATTTTGCTAGCATATGAATGGAGTAGGAATCCTAGGGTGCCGGGGACAGCTCTCTGTAGATGGGTATATATGGGGAAGATCGTTTCAGAGTGTATTTCAGCTTGGTTAAGTAATGTCTCTACTAGAGATAATTCGGTTAAAGCTGTTTCGAGAAGATACTCTCTTGCTCTAATTCTTATAGCTGTGGCCACGGTATCATTCCTGCTCTTACCATAGGAAAGCATTCCTCCAGAATATTCAGAAGCAGAAGAGACAGCTTTCTCAATGAAGACATGAACATCTTCAATCCTTGGGTCTAATTCTTTTGGAGGATTCTCATAGATCTCCCTTAGAGTATTTAAAGCTTTTTGAAAGTCTCCACTGCTTACTAGACCCTTCTCATAGAGCATCCTTAAATGTACTGCATTAATCCATATCACAGCATTAAGTATCTCATTATCAAAAGATAGTGATGAAATATATTCTGCTATTTCACGGTCCATCTCTTTCTTCAACTTTGCACTTCTAAAGATGCTCATTCCACCTACACCTATTAGATTTCGTCTCCAGCTGTCTTTTAGTGTTTCGGAGGATATAGTTTATGAGAGAGATTCTGGCTTAAGATTGATTAATGCTTCTTTTCTGATATGTGTAATGCATTATGCTTGAGAGGCCCCAGAGCTTCGAGAATGCTTCTCCAGCTCTCTGGTCAAAGATGCTCTTAGAAGTATATGTTATCATCTCAGGACTGTATAATGGTTTTCCAGCTTTCCTTCCAACAATTCTAGCTGAACCCTTGAATAGCTTTATTCTAACTTCTCCTGAAACTTCTCTCTGTGTTTCATCAATGAATGAATCTATAGCTTTCATTAAAGGATCTACCCATAGACCAGAATAAACCATCTCAGCC
>CAZKRR010000183.1:0-2222 GCA_964555135.1 uncultured Nitrososphaeria archaeon | reverse complement strand
GGACACTATCGAAAGAGGCATAAAGAGAAAAACTTAAGTAAAAGTTGACAGAATCCTCCCATACTTAAATGGTTAATTTTGGGATGGCTGTGTGGACTTGCGTTTCTACTCCTTTCTTCTATCAACCCTACCCCTGGAAAATCAAGTAACCACACAACCCAGCAAGAACAACTTCTCCTACACAATTTAAGTAAAAAATCCAAAGGTATTACCTAGCCGACAGGCTCTCTTCAAGGAGGCAAGGAGAATCCTAGGAGAAATATATCAAGGAGTATTACATTATATCATGGAGAATGGAGCCTAGGGAGGCTATTGATTTAGAACAAGTTTATAGTCTTTTGAAGAATCCTCTAAGAAGAGAGATCTTAACTCTACTATATACTCGGGGAGAGATGAGTGCTACCCAGCTCAAGCTATTACTAAATGTAAGCTATGGAACACTATACTATCATCTAGAATTCCTGAAGCCTTTGATAAGCCAGGCTAGAAGAGGTAGATATGTGTTGAATGAGAAAGGCCTACTTATAGTAGAGAAGATGATGAGAGACATGGGTGCGGAATCCAAGACCTCTCCATCTACAAGTATCCTGAGAACATTATCTATGGCTCCATTAATGGAGAATATATCAAATAAGCCTCTAAGATACTTAGCATTAGGAATAATAGTCATAGTAGCATACGTCATGCTACTCTATATTATGCCTTTAAAGATGGTTCTACTCCACGTCTCTTTTGATCCAAGTAGTAGAAGCCTTACAACCTCTATTGTAAGTTTAGGAATAGTGCTAGGATACATCCTGCTATCCGGAGAGATCCTCTCACCATATAGTGGAGGGTTTGGTGGACTACTGGTTGCCTCACTCTCCTCACTTACACCCATAGACATCTATCTAGCATTCCTACTACTTCTCCAATACCTAAATATCCAGATTAACTCTATAATCCCACTACTCCAATTGATATTCATCATCGCGCATATAACCCAATTAGTAATGATCTCCTCAGCCCTTACACATTCAAGAGGGATCGGATGGGAGAAGAGCCTACCGGCCTCACTAATTCTATCATATATTAGTATGCTAGCTTTGTACTATAACCTACTGTAGAATGTCTAGACGACCTTAGTTAAGTCAGTGGAGGGGAGCATATCAAGGGAATTGCTTAGATTATGGTTAATAGCGCTCTCTGGCACTCGGCTTGGCGTGGGTTGCTCAGCTTCCTAGCAAATACACTAATCATGCTTAGAGAGGGATTATTAGGTGTATCACTCACCCTTGTTGAACACCAGTCCTCCATGATGCTGTTAGAGAAGAGGAACATCATGGAAGGACACTATTCTTACGATCCCGTCAACTTTTACTTAAGTTTTTTTCTTTAAAATTTTGAACCTGTCAACTAGGTAGGTTGATAGGAGGCTCGCATTTCTCGTGACAGTATTAAGAATTCTTAAATTATACATCACTACAATATGATTGTGTATGCTGGATGAGCAAGAGATCAGTAGAATCATGCAGAAACATTGACATTCTATTGAACATTGACGGAATGATGCCTTGGATGAAACCTATACAGTATACTGTAAGACGTTTTTGAGAGGTACTAGAAAAATCTGAGGTAACATATGCTTTAATAAGTGATTATGCAGTGAATTTCTATGGAATACCGTACTGGTCAAAAGATATACAGTTTGCAGTAAAAGGAATAGATTTCCATCAACTTACAGCTATTTTAAGGGAGCCATTCTTTGGAAAGCTCGTAGAGAGGAGTGGCTTCTTAATAATACTTGAACTTCAGATGAATAATTTCTTGAAAATCTGCAGCGAGCCTGTTCCTCTCAGGTGGGATGATAAGATTGTGGAGAGAATTTTTAAGACGATGATAAATATTAAGATCTTATCTCCCGAAGATTACATCATCCTCCTTATCAAGCGTGGTAGTCTAAGGGAGATTGACCTAGCAGCAAAGATTCTCTACATAAAATTTGATACTATCGATAGAGACTATATATCTTGGAGGGCTAGGTCCTATAATGTAGAAGAAGGACTATTCGAGCTAATGGAGAAACTTAGTTAACATACAAAGAGGAGGTTTATTCTGTCTACAGCGTTGCCAAATGCCTTCTTTATCTTCTGTATATTTTCTTCGACTCCTGGATTCATCTTAACTATTAACAGTAAATCAGAGTCTCCAGAAACTTCTTGGATTAGTTCTACTTCTTTCCA
>CAZKRR010000182.1:0-2226 GCA_964555135.1 uncultured Nitrososphaeria archaeon | reverse complement strand
CCTATTATCTCTCCAGTACATAGAGTGAGTGAATCATTTAGCGCACTAGGCTTTGTCGCGAAATACGTCCTCCTAACTAATGGTTTAACATTTCCTGGATAGAGCTGAGAATACCATATTGCCGTCCTCTCTCCTACTGGGTCTTCTGTAACAATCACTATCTCCTTACTATTTCTCGGATACTCTGTATGGTTTAAGCAGACATCAACTGTTCTAGAAAGAATCGGCTCATCCCTAGCTGGTATTATGAGAGAAATCTTTGGATGCCTCCGCGGATTTACCCCAGGGTTAAAAGGCTCCCTCAACCCATATATTACAATTATGATGTGATAAATACCCCATAACGTATAGATCAATGTGAGGATATAGCCAGTAGATAGGAGTAATGGTTTAGGGAGTACGATCAAGGCTATGAGTAGTATCGAGACGGATACTAGGAAGAATATAGGTCTAAGTTTTCTCATCCGTAACTACACCACGTACAGCAATGAGCTCTCGTATAATCTTATCTTTCGAGCTCTCTAAATCCTTAATTTTTATTATCTTAATCTTCTCTGGGTTCAGTACACTCTCAAGTTCAGGTTTAAAATCAAAGGGCAAGATTAAGAACATAATCGAGTTTGGTATATCTAGAGCCTCGATCACCATCATGAATGGGTACCTCTCATCTATTTCCTCGCTTAAGCCGAACTCGACAATTATAGATGGGCTGCCATCAATAAATATTGGTATAGTATATGTTGTCCCACTCATACCTTTAACGTATTTGAATCCTTCAGCTCTCAGACCATGCGATGAAAGCTCTCCAACTAAGTCTTCTACAATATTGTAGATTGGCAGTAGCTTCTTAACCTCATCCGATAGCCTATATATTGGATACTTCTTGATTATTAATCCATCTACTTTACTCTTATGTTCTTTCTCACAGACTAGCCAAATCAAGGGTATCTGGAAGACCGATCTACAATCTCTACAGATGTAGCCGAAGCCTGGTCTACCATAATCGATTCCAACCCTCTTTAATTCTTTTCCACATTTCGGACACTTATATGTTACTGACACGCTTTGCTTAAATTCTTCTTCCGAACCCATATAGTTGCAATCATAGTGTACCATCAAGTCTTTCTTCTCAATATTGGTTGAGTTACATTCAGGGCAGGCTAACCATGGTCGGATGCAGACATCCCCACATATACTACATGCTGGCAGGGAGACATCTCTCACCACTTCTATGTAGCCTCTTTCTAGATAATATCTCATCTCCTCCTCCGGAACTTCTATACCAAATAAGTCATAAACTACACCAAGACCTTGCCTAATCTCTGGTTTAAACTCTACATCTCTATTTTCAGATAACGCTCTATACGCTGATGAAAAGAAATGCTTGTCAAGAAACCCTCTCCAACGGGATATCTCTCGTACCTCCACCTCAAGAATTAATTCACGATGCCTTATAAATCCTTAACGTCACCTCACCGAGTTATTCTTAACCTTCTCACATCAAAATAATGAAGAATTGGCAAAAACGTTATTTAAATAAGATTTGGATAAAGCACCTATAAGCACGTAATTCTCAGGGATGTCATCTCTCTCTTTCCTTTATTTGTCTATCTTCTACGTAGATTCCAGTTATAAGCATCCTGCTTGAACCGCATTTCGGGCATTTTTCCTCAACCTCCTTAAAGACGTAGTCTCCATCTCTAAATGGTCTAGAATTCTCAGTATTGCATGAAAAGCAGGTTAGATGTGTTAGTGGCTGGATAAATTCTTTAAATTGTGGTCTTTGAGGAAACATCGCCCGCACACTCTCTACATAGAGATACTTGGTTGCTAATATACTTTGGACTGGTCTTTTATAAAATGGTTGATAGCGTTATGTTACTCCTATTCCTACCGAGTTTCCTATTCCTGCAACGATAACTGTAGCCCCCTCCTCCGCCTTCTCAGCGATTACCTGCTTGACTTTCTCAACGATCTTGTCTAACGACTTCGCTATCGCCTCCCTCATAGGCGTTATAGCTTCCGTAATTGATTCATAGATCACTATAGCATACAACGGTATCCCCTTCGCTCTAGCCACCTCTTCTATCTTGTATTTATCTACCCCTGTTCCACCTATCGCTACACCTACCCCCTCAACTACTTTCCCCGACTCTTCTCCCTCAAGCTTCAAGCCTGCATCAATAGTTATTATAAGCTTAACTCTATCACCCTCGCTTTCAACGA
>CAZKRR010000181.1:0-2232 GCA_964555135.1 uncultured Nitrososphaeria archaeon | reverse complement strand
AAGCCATTCTTTAAAGCTTTTACAATAAAGCTAGGTGGAGCATAATTCAAAATCTGTATATCGATTGCGATATCAAGCTTCTTCTCTAATGCTTCTCTAACTTCTTCAAGAACGTCTTCTCTAAGAGGAACACATGAGAGATACAACGCTATATCGATATCTCGGAAGACTCTACATTCTATAAATCCTCCATGAATTATAGTTAGAGAGACTTCATCAATATTGTTGAATGCTTCTTTCAACAACTCTATAATCTCTCTCTTCTCATGAACACTGAGAATCTTCGTCTTCCTTCTAGATTCTTCAATCATCCTTAACCTCGACGTATCTCGACACCTCTTCTATGAATCTCTCAATATTCTCTACTCCATTGCTTTTAGCAGATTCATAAATCTTCAGATCATCAACCGCCCAATACCTATGAACTATCAGGTTTCTCAAACTTACAAGTCTTGCTATGAACTCTGCGACTCTGCTTCCCAGTACACGCTTATCTCTTAACTTCATTATTGCATCTCTGTAAGATTCAACAACCTCATTAAAGTCTTTTTCTAGAATGGCTACAGCGATATCTGCTAAATACTCAACGATCAATACTACACTATACCTAAGACTGAATCTTGATCTTCTATCATTCAGAAAACTATCAACATCTAGAGAAACAATTTCCCTAACTTCTTCAATAGCTTCAGCCACCTCTCTAACAAGCTTCTGGAAAACATTCTTATCTATTTTAGTCAACCAAGCTACATTAAGAATGAATTGGGAAGCTAAGCTATAAACTGTTAATCGTCATCTCTTGAGAGAGACTGTCAACAGGATTAGAAGATTATCTTAAATGCGTATTATGCGATTAACCTATCGATCTATCGTAGATACGTTTTTATTGTAGAGGTCTAGATGGATGGTTTAGAAGAGAGTTTATGGGTCATAGAAAACAGTCTGCTCCAAGGAGGGGTTCACTAGCCTATCTCCCAAGAGGTAGAGCTAGCCGTATAATTCCCCCTGTAAAGTATTGGCCTCCATATGATGGTGAACCTAGGCTACTCGGATTCATAGGATATAAAGCTGGACATACAACAATCTACTACATAGACAATACACCGAACTCTCCAACCCAGGGCCTTGAGGTAGCGAAAGTAGGAACAGTAATAGCTACACCCCCAATAATCATTGCAGGAATAGTTGGATACACTGAGGAGAATGGCGCATTAAAAGAGTATACAAGAGTCTGGGCTAGCAATCTACCTGAAGAGATAAAGAGGAATATACCTACTTGGAGACCTAATGAGAAAGAGAAGTTAGAGAAGTTAAAAAACAGTTTCGATAAACTGAGGGAAGTTAGGGTGATCGCTCTTGCTAGACCAAAGCTTGCGGGGCTACCCAAGAAGAAGGTAGACCTCGTCGAGATAAAAGTAGGTGGACCGCTGGATAAAGCGCTAGAGTACGCTATTAATAGACTAGGTAAAGAGGTTAGGATCTCTGAAGCCTTCAAAAATGGAGAATACGTGGATGTTATAGCTGTCTCTAGAGGTAAGGGATTCGAAGGAGTAGTAGGCAGGCACAAAGTAAAGATACAGCCTAGGAAGAAGAGGAAGACTAGGAGAGAAGTTGGAGCGATAGGTGGTAGGAGCCCAGCCTACGTGACGTATACTGTCCCCAGGGCTGGACAGCTGGGATATCATCGTAGAACAGAATTTAATAAGAGGATACTATTAATGAGTGAGAATGGTTTAGAGTATACTCCGAAAGGCGGGTTCCCCCACTTTGGAGTAGTTAAGACCGAGGCAATAATAGTAGAGGGGACAGTTCCAGGAGTCCCCAAGAGAGCTATAGTGTTGAGAAAGCCGGCTAGACCTCCTAGACCCCATGAAGCACCGCAGATAGTAATGGTTGGTGTTCCAAGATGAGCATATTGGTAGAGTTGCTTAAAGCATCTGAAGGTCTAGAGAAAAAGATACCAGTCGTAGACCTCGACGGTTCTAAGATTGGCGAAGTAGCTCTCCCAAGAGTCTTCTATGCACCATTGAGAGAAGACCTTGTATGGAGAGTATTCATACATCTCCAGACACATAAGCTACAACCTAAAGGAGCATTCAAAGGATCTGGGCATAAATACTCTGTAGAGTCGTGGGGGGCTGGATACGGTATGGCGAGGATATCTAGGATAAAAGCTTCGGGAACAGGTAAAGCACAAGCAGGTGGGATGGTTCCATCAGCAGTTGGTGGTCG
>CAZKRR010000180.1:0-2268 GCA_964555135.1 uncultured Nitrososphaeria archaeon | reverse complement strand
TACTATCTAGGATTCTTAGTGTTGCTTCTAGATTCTTTAATGTCTTTTCTACTGACTCTTCTGCACGTCTTCTATCACTTAGCCCTGTTGGAACATCTAAAGGTACAGCTATGTCTGTCTTGATATCTTCTTCAAATAAAGCTATCTCTTCAGGTGTAGCATCAACCCCACCATATTCAAGTATCTGGTATCCTCCACTATCTGTCATAACTACTCCATCGAAGCCTAGTATACCTTGAACAGTATTCTTCAATGCTTCATCTCCAAGCCTCTTATACAGAATATATGCATTAGTTATCACAATATCTGCTTTAAGGTTTTCCTTCATCCATTTAGCAGAGATATCTTGTGCTACAGGATTGATTACTGGAAGAAAAACAGGAGTCTCAATCTTTTTACCACTCTTCGTCTTCAGTCTTCCAATCCTACCAAGCAAGTCTTCAGCAACCACCTCAAACATGCATCTACACCATAATCAATTATCAGGCTACTCTCCGATACAGAATAAATAATTCTTATAGAAAACCTTATATCTACTATGTGATAGATAAACCTAAACCGCTATTATTGTTGATTTAATTCTTATTAAAGATAGGCGGTAGCAGGGCATTATAGTAATTAGTAACCTAACTCTTAAATAAACTAATAAGAGTAATAAACAGAGAGACCTAAAAAACTATTAAATAAAACATATACCAACTACCAACAACATTCTCCACAAACATGTTGAAGAACACTAGAATACTCCGTTCGGGTCCTTTAAAATTTACTACTATTAACAATTTAATGAAAAGCCAGGCTCCACTCCATATAACGAAGTTGAGATAACATGTTAAAAATAAATTGGGGATGAGGGGACTGGCTTAGTAGCCCTAGCCATCCGCATATAAATATAGTCAGTCCTTACTTCGAGCCTCTTGGCTCGCCAAGGACTATAAGAGTTAGCGTGCGGGTCTTGCAAGGGCGCTCACCCCAGCCCCCTCAGCGAACTTCATCTGCTTCATTGAATCAATCACCATTTTTAGAACTCTTCTTAAATCTTTGAATGTTGGTGGACGTATCTCACCATCCTTCCATAGAATTGTATTTGTAAGCATTGTTAGATACCTCTGAGCCTTACTACTATACTTCTTTATCTTCCAAGCATCTCTACCCTTAGCCTTACAGAGTCCAAGATATTTAACAGACTTCTGATATGATGTAGATTTAATGTATGTTAATAGTCCAGCAAGTCCTACCAGCCCATTAACGTCATCCACATTAAGTCTTAGACATTTAGCTGTATCCATGAATCCTTGAATCAGTCTAGCAGCTTTATCAATGATCTCTCTCCTAACATCCTCGACCATCTTCTCCAGCATCCTAATATCGCTTCCAACATCAACGCCAATCATGCTAGATCTTTGAACTCTCTGAAGATTCTTATATAATAGTTCCTCCTTCATCAATAGTGGTCTCAGCTCAACATCAACAATAGTTAAAAGCCTAAAGTATCTATGAGTATTATTCTTAATCAATGATAACTCATAGACTTTCCATATAAGATATGCATCACCATCATCACTCTTCGATACTTTGCCAGTCCTAGTCTTTAGATCTTCTCTGAATCTCTCCCTAATCTCCCTCCACTTCCAAGACCTAGTAAAATAATAGACACTCTTACCATTACTGACTAACTCTCTTAACTGCTTCCAAATATTTGGGAATATTGATGAGTCCATGTATATTTCATCATATTCTTTGAGTTCGGTGAGGTTGTCAACCTCAATGAATACGTCCTTCTCTGGGTCATAGCATGCATGCTTCTTAGAGTTCTCGTGTTTCTTTGGATTCCACTTAGTATCAATGAATATTCTTCTAGACATCTATATCAACCCCGATAGAGACAATAGTAATGGTAGGATTAGCCAGAAGATAATCCACCACATCCATGGAAATGGATCTATAGGATATGGTGGTAGCCTGTCTATGAGTCTATCAAAGAACTCTAAGATCTTCTTCAACATCTTCATACTCTCACCACCATTGATTGTCCAGGTACTCTACGAATTCTTCGAAATCAGCATCTTCAAAGTCCTCATCGCTTTTAAGGAAGTCAATGATAAGGTCAAAGTCTTCAATGGCATCATCGTCGGGGGCGGGTACTGCTGTGGGGCTTATATTTACGCCCCCATATCCCCACAGCAGGCTCCTGCGGTGATTAATCACCGCTCCTGTTGTCAGGCCGGGAGCCCGGCAACCCCGGGGAACTATGCCACTAAACATTAT
>CAZKRR010000179.1:0-2285 GCA_964555135.1 uncultured Nitrososphaeria archaeon | reverse complement strand
CCACTTGTAACTACACAAGAACTCTTCGCGAAAGAAGCAGAGCATATCAAGGGGTTCTCTACAGAAGTCTTCACCATAGAGCAGAGGGGTGAGAAAGGTGCAGAACGTATATTAATTGTTAGACCAACTTCTGAAACTATAATGTATCCTATGTTTAAGCTTTGGATAAGAAGTCATGCTGACCTACCTCTTAAAGTTCATCAAAGCGTAAATGTTTATAGGTATGAGACAAAAGCTACTAGACCACTATACAGGGTTAGAGAGATCCCATGGAATGAAGCTCACACAGCACATGAATCTCCAAGTGATGCAGAAAGACAAGTTAGAGAAGCAATAGAGATCTACAGCCAAGTACTTAGGGAGATTGGGATTAGTTTTCTATTACTGAAGAGACCTGATTTTGATAAGTTTGCTGGAGCGGTTTATTCAATAGCTTTCGATAGCTGGAACCCGGATGGTAAAGTTAACCAAGTAGCAACAGTCCACAACCTAGGGAGAAACTTCTCAAAAGCATACGATATAACATTTGTGAAGAAGGATGGCTCAAGAGGATACGTTTACCAGTTATGCTATGGGTTTGGATATAGTAGGGTTTTAGCAGCTATAATCGCACAGCATGGTGATGATAGAGGGTTAGTACTTCCACCACCCGTAGCACCCATCCAGGTAGTAATAGTCCCAATATTGTTTAAAGGACAGGAGAAAGAAGTAATGGATTATGCAAATAAGATATTCGATGAATTAAAAGATAAATGGGGAACTGTTCTAGATGATAGAGAGGATGTTACACCCGGAGAGAAATTCTACTACTGGGAGATGATGGGTGTACCGGTAAGAATAGAAGTTGGGCCAAGAGAAGTAATTGAAGAAAAGGTAACCCTGACTCGGAGAGATACTCTAGAGAGAACTCAATGCAGTAGATTCGATGTCTCTAGAGAAGTGGAAAGGCTGATGGAGAGTTTAATGCAGAATCTAAGAGAGAGAAGTGAGAGAATGCTCTACCAATTGATTATTGATGCTAAAACGATGGAGGAAGCTTCCAAAGCCATAGATAACAAATGTATAGCAAGAATTGCATGGTGTGGCTCAATAGATTGTGCAGAGAAGATCAAAGAAAATGTAGGAGGAGAAGTTAGAGGAGAAAGGTACGACATAGCTGAGCATCCTGATAGACCATGTATAGCCTGTGGACAGGTAGCGAAGACAATAGTATACGTAGCAAGAGCATACTAATAAAAACCCTAAAATACTCTACAATCTTTCATTAAGATATGAAAGCATTAAAGATAAAGATAAGTGGTAAGGTTCTTAGAACCGGCTACAGGTGGTATATCGTAGATACAGTTAGAGAGAAAGACCTAGCAGGATATATTGAATTTACGCCGGAAGGAGGCTTACTACTTCATCTACAAGGTGAAGACAATCTCTTACAGGAAGCTATTGAGAAAATAAGAAGCCCTCCTCAACCAACAGTAATTAAAGAATTTAGTATTGAAGAAGTAAAACCTGACCCAAAGCTTAAAACATTCACGATAAAATATGGTACTATCGGTGATGAATTACATGAAGGATTTGGGCCAATACAGTGTGAATTAGAGTATTCCTTAAAGAGTGTACTGAACAGTATTGAAGACATAAAGAAATCAATAAATGAAATGAGTAAAAAGATAGACCAGCTATACGAGTCTTACATGAATATGGTTGAAGCATATATCAAATCTTCTGGAAAACAAGTTTAGCGATAATCTAGAGTACTTAACTCCTAACAACATAATTGTCCACTAAATACTTTTAGGGTTAGAATATAACATGATATAGAGAATGTTGAGGGTCGGGGTTTTCAGTGATACGCATATTGGCAGGAACATCCCAAGAGTAGTTGGAGAGGCTAGGAAGCATGCTTTTAGAGAAGCTTTCAAACAAGCTATCAACGTATTCATCGATAATAGAGTAGACTATGTAGTACATGGAGGAGACTTATTCGAGAAGAGAAGTATGACACCTGATGATGCTGGATTCGTTAAAGATGAATTCTATAGATTAGTTAAAAATTCTAGAGAGAAATGGGGGAAAGATGTAAAAATATTTATAGTTAGAGGTAATCATGACGGGTCGCCAAGTAGCTGTGTATTAGAATACGTAACGCATCCATTAGCAGACTATCTACAAATCATTGGAGAAAGCATAAAAGAAGAACTCCAATACTATGGTGACGGCAAGATACTAGTCACTGGAGTAGGCTACCATCCATTCATAAGGAAGAGGTTCAAAGATCTTATAGGCAG
>CAZKRR010000178.1:0-2336 GCA_964555135.1 uncultured Nitrososphaeria archaeon | reverse complement strand
GGGAGTGTAGATAATGCTTCAAATATTCTACCTCTCTCAATCATGTTCTGAGCTAGTCTAACATGCTTCTCCTCGACAACATGTGCACCGCTCCTCTCAGCTATCTCGGCTGCAACCCTTAGTAGGTCTATAGCCCTCCTAGCATCTCCATGCTCCTGTGCTGCAAGTGCAGCACATAGTCTAACTACTTCTTCTGGGACCGCCCCTGGGTAGAAGGCTATAGCTGCTCTCTCCATCAATATATCCACTAGCTCTGGTGCCGTATATGGGTGGAAGACAAGTTCTTCTTCACTTAAACTACTTAATACTCTCGGGTCAAGCAATTCTTTAAAGTGCAGGTCGTTTGATACACCGACTATGTTTAATCCCCCTGTGTCAAAGCTTTCATTGACTCTAGTCAGCTCATATAAGAGGTTGTCACCATAATTCTTAACTAGTATGTCTATTTCATCAAGGCATGTTATCAAGATTATATTCTTCTCTCTCAGCGAACTCCTAAACCTGCTGAATACTTCTGCTTTTGATAAACCCGTAAAAGGAACTTTAACGCCTATCGATTCACAGAGTTCAGCTAATACGCGGTATTCTGTCCCAGCGATACGGCAGTTAATATATGTAAATTGTAGTGGAAGACCCTCAAGCTCGGCAGCTTCTCTAAACCTATTGAATACATACTTTACGACAGCCGTCTTACCTGTGCCAGTCTTCCCATATATGAAGACATTGCTTGCTCTAGAGAGACGTAGAGATGGAGACAGAATTTCTCCAAGCCTTCTAATATGCTCAGACCTGTGGGGGAGGTTTCCAGGTATATAATCTGAGCGCATAACCCTCCTGTCCTTAAAAATTCTTGGTTTCTGGAGAGCCCTCCTAACAACATCTTGTAAGGGGTCCGAACCCCATTGTTTCAACTCGAGATTAAGCCCCTTAAACAATTTATTTTCATCTTTTTTATTTTCTTTCATTGTTAAGCCCCCACTAGATATATGTCTGGAGAAATTAGAAGCTGGTTCACTAGAAGATTGTACCTACTCCACTATTTTCATTGAGAAGAATTGTGTTTTTGGACAAGTTAAAGGTTGATGAACTTCCAACGGAAACAAGGGGGTGGACGAGTATCTGATCCAGTATTCCGGTGGAACCTAAGATACTTCACAATCCGTTAACAGAGATGCGGAGTCTACATCGAAAACCGTTATTCTAGCTTTTTTGGATAATGAGTAACTTGGTAAAGCTTCTTCACAGGAAATCTGGATAACCCCTCTTTTTCTAATGGAAAATAACAGCATCCTCAGGATACTGATTTATTTCAGTGTGAAGTGTTGAAAGCAATTCAAGTAGATACGAGCTGGACTGATCGGATTAATGCTTGAATTATTAATTTAACCATTTTCTAGGCATGTCTGTACCATGGTGTGGTATGAGTACTCAGAATATGGTTATGTTTGTGGCCACATCGCCGACTAGACTCCTTCACAGCTTCCTACACATTGTTAAACACCATAAATGGATAATCTAATTGTATGCCTCAGAGAAATACCTAGGCATTAACTCTAATTGATGTAACGTGTAAAGCTTTTCACTAGTTTTAGAGATTCTTCAAAGAGTCTAAGATATTAGTCTTACTCTTAATCTCGGGTGCGTATCATGCTACATAGAACAAATCAATACTGTTATGACTTGTTTTTCTCGTTGGCCACACTGTAAAGATTGGAAGATATATGAGCTGAAGCCCTATGGTCCTCAGGTCTCTTCCTTCAGATGTCTTCTTACTTTAAGTGTTTGTTCAAGAGTCTTCAGTAATACTTCGAGAGCCTCGGAGAGTTTTCTTATCTCATCTACTTCAATAGCTCTAGAGAGAAGTATGGTTAACTCTTCTATTTTCACTGCTATGATAGACGCTGTATTCATCAGAGTATATACTGATAATGCTGATCCTACTTCTTCATCCGACTTAACTTTTACCACCCTCTTATTACATCTTAAACACCATAATTCTTCTTTAATCTCGAAGATTGGGCTACCGCATATAGGACAATGTTCCGAAAGCATCTTGGCTCCACTCCTCAATGCATCAGTCATCCTCTTCATGTAATTATCCTCACTCATCTCCCCCACCAGCTCTGACCTAAACTCTACCTTCTACACGATCCTTCCGACAACCTACTTAAAAAGTTCATCACGATCACTCCAGAACTACTAGAGAACATCTAAACCTGTTTTCATCCTCTAAGTCTTCTTCTTAGAGCTGGATCTCTTGCTTCTAGAAAGCTAAGAATCTCTTCAAAGCTTTCTTCTCTGGATACATCCACTTCTCTATAGACTCCCGTTCTCCC
>CAZKRR010000177.1:0-2338 GCA_964555135.1 uncultured Nitrososphaeria archaeon | reverse complement strand
ACTTACAGTTTGCAGATTGTATAGAATGTGGTTTATGTTCTTCAGCTTGTCCAACGTATTCAACTGACTACCTATTCCTCACACCAATGATATTGAATAAAGCATATAGATTCTCAGCAGATTCAAGAGATAAGGGACTTCAATACAGACTCCCTATAATAGATTCTGAGCATGGGTGTTGGAGATGCCACTTTGCAGCAGCTTGTAGTAGTGTCTGTCCTAAGGGGATAGACCCTGCAAAATCTATCCAACTCTTAAAGAAGATGGTAACCTCGGTAGGTATCTTTAAACGTATGAGGAAGAAAGAAGTCCAGTTAACTTTAAGACCTCATGCAGCTGAATCTCCTGTATAATAGAGAGTAAAACTTTACTTCTTATTTTTCTGCTTCTTTTTACCGTTTATCTTCTCTATTATCATCCTATTCTTGGAAACATCAACAGCTATTCTTAGCTCGTCTCCATCCTTGAATGGGAACTGACTATCATGTGCAAGCTTTGATGGTATGTGAATATAATAATATTCATTACCACTTACGTGGATCTTTTTTCTAATGTAGCTTTTCGCTTGGAGCATGGAGACCCTGCATGATAGAATGGGCATTGATATATAAAAATTGACCCTATTTTTATATATAAATTTATTCCCATTAATTACTTTTTATACATCATAGATTAAAAACGTTACTGTTTTAGCTGTTAGCCTATGCTAGAACAAACATTCACTGGAGACTACATTAGTCGCTTCTCTGAACTATGCCCTGGAAAGATGCTTGAGGATGGATCAATATACTTCTTAGCCATGTTAACAGCTATCGCAGCTTGTGCAAATCCTACTACTATTAAATTCAGTTTTACAGAATCAGGCTGGTAGGCAATATCTCCTGCAGCATATACTCCTGGAAGATTTGTCTCCATCTTACCGTTAACCTTGATATGATTATCAACTATCTCTAGTCCCCATTTCTTAAAGATTGAAATGTCTACTTCGTAGCCTAACTGTAATATGAGTGCGTCAACATCAAATGTAACTTCTTCACCAGTCTTATTATTAAAGACGGTAACACTCTCGAGTTTACTTGATCCTGAAGCTTCCTTTACCTCATAGGGGATCATAACCTTTATAGGTGAATGGAAGACTTCTACCACGCTTCCTTCATGTGCTCTAAACTCTGTTCTCCTATGAATAAGGATGACTTCAGAAGCTATATCTTTCAATTCTAAAGCCCAGTCGACCGCTGAGTCCCCGCCTCCAACGATCGCTACACGTTTTCCACGAAACTGCCATTTATCAGTAACCTGATAGAATACCCCTCTACCCTCAAATCTATTAACAGATGGGTTATCAAGTTTCCTTGGTTTTATTACTCCTCTTCCTGCACACACTATAACAGTCTTTGTATAATGAACTCCTTTGTTAGTCTTTAATTGTATAATCCCATTAGTAATATAGGATAGTTCTTCTACATTTTCACCTAATACTAGTGTAGGCTTATAAGCCATGGCTTGACTCTCTAAATTCCTAACCAAGTCTTTTGCAAGTATTTTAGGAAAACCAGCAACATCATATATGTATTTATCAGGATACAATGTAATTAATTGACCGCCAACTCTATCTAACGCCTCGATTATTTTTGTTTTCAAACCCCGCATCCCTGCAGCGTAAAATGCTGCAAAAAGCCCAATTGGACCAGCTCCTATGATTATGACATCATAAAGGTCTTTAGAGCCTACAATCATTCTATAAATAGTATAAGTATAATTTTCTAATAAAATTTGTCTATGAGAAAAGTTTTTACATAGAAACAAGATAGTTATATTGAGGTGCAAGATTAGCTATGTGCGGCTTAACATCGATACGTGTTTCAGATATAATGAGTAGGAAAGTCTTAGTATCAGCAGAAGATTCTACACTAGCTGATACCGTCTCTGAAATGTTGGAGAAAGACGTAGGTAGTGCTATTATAGTAGATAAGAGTGGGAGATGCATAGGAATAATTACTGAGAGGGATTTCCTAAGATTGTTTAAGGAGAAAGTTGACCCCTCTCAACAAGTTAAAAAATATATGTCTAGAAACCCGATTACTGTTAGAGAAGATACAAGCGTTAATGAAGCTAGGAATATAATGATAACTCATAAGATAAGACATCTCCCAGTAATAGATTATACAGGACGTGTAGTAGGTGTGCTAAGCTATAGAGATGTCTTTGAGAGAATCGAAACATTAATCTGAATAATAGCACTTAAGTTTCAAAGAATGTTTTTATTATCCTTCTTGAAGATCAATTTCAAGTGCCTGGGAGATGGGTAAAGTTAGAATAAGGAAGGTTAAGGTTCTAG
>CAZKRR010000176.1:0-2384 GCA_964555135.1 uncultured Nitrososphaeria archaeon | reverse complement strand
CAAGCTAGTCTTTCCAGTCTTCTCTTCACCATATAGGAAGTAGAGCTGCCCAAGCTTAAACCCTCCATTAAGCAAGTCATCTACTGAGCTAACATGAGTGGAAATAACAGGTGTCCCCGCCATTCAAACATCCCAGATAAATAATTTATCTAAAAGTTATAAGGTTAATAATCTCTGACTTATAATTAAAAATTAAGAATCTCTTGAATAAGCAGCTAGCCAACACAAACTAAGTCAGGAACAGTGCACATCACATAACACTTTCTATTATTGTTCACGATAGTGCGGGGGGTGGGATTCGAACCCACGAAGGCCTACGCCAGCAGGTCTTAAGCCTGCCCCCTTTAGCCGCTTCTGACCAGCATTGACCTGACTCGGGTACCCCCGCACTCAATTATCCTTAATATATTTTCTCGATTTAATGGTTTCCTTCTAATTGTTTAAGGTTTTTAGGTTTCTATATATGCTTATGTTTTCTAGAATGAAGATTTTACACGTAAGTGATATTCACGGGAATATGAGTGCGGTAGAGAAAATTGCTCAGAAGGCTGGAGAGATAGGAGCTGACCTAATAGCTGTAACTGGAGATCTAACTCATTTTGGAGAGGTAGGAGATGCTGAAACATTATTAGAAAGAATATGTGAATCCGGTAAGCAGATATTCTTTGTTCCAGGAAACTGTGACCCTAGAACATTACTAGAGTGGGCTCCAACAAACAGTTATGTCAAGAATCTTCATCTAAGATCGATAGATTTCTCTGGCTGGGAGTTTATAGGATTAGGCGGAGCTGTAGGTAGATATGGAACTTTAATAGAGTTTACTGAGGAGGAAGTTGAGGATATGCTGAAGAAAGTTATTCCACGAAAACGTGACTTCATCTTTATTAGTCATTCTCCACCCTATGGGCTTGAAGTAGATTATACTGGCGTTAAGCATATTGGAAGTATAGCTGTGAAGAGGTATGTTGAGAATTATCAACCTAAATTAATGATATGTGGGCATGCTCATGAAGGAAGAGGAATAGTTAAGATAAATGAAACGATTATTGTAAATTCTGGAGCCACTAAGAATGGTTATTGTGCAGTAATTGATTTAGTAGAGGGTATTGAAGTCCATCTTATAACTCTCTACTGAAACATCTGCCTATCATAATTTTCCAAGTAGACTATCTTCTCAACTCCTTCAATATGGTCTATGATATCCTTAGCTAATACTCTCTTTGAGAGTTGTAGAGCAGGGAGTAGGAATGCCTCCTTAGGTATAGTTATTCTTATTTCTCCTCCATCTTGAAGTATTTCAAATCTGTTAACATCTACGTCAGGAATCCTTGTATGGATTAGTGACTTGATCTTCTCTAACTTGTCTTCAATAACCTTCACTACTTTTATCCAGCATTCAAGATGCTTACCAGCTAAGTATGGGTTGAAGTCAACCTGCACTCTTCCAGAGCCGATGCTTCTTACTACTCCTTCTTTACCATCAATCGTTATCCTTGAACCTATGGTTATAGGTCCTTCTACATCTTTTAATCTTCTAATAGGAATTATTTTCACCTTACTTGGGTCTCTAGGACCGAATGCTTTTTCAGGAGGGATCTCGAAGACTTTTTCTTGATTAGGCTCTAGGTCTATCAATTCATCCTCAATAGCTTTTAAGAGTAAGCCTTTTCCAGGTATGACCAACTTCGGTTCATATATTTTTCCAGCCTCAAAGTAGTTCTTCCCAACTTCTTCTATTGTTGTATCTACTATCTCTCCTGTCTCCCTCACTTTTATTGTGTAATCTACTAGTACGAAATCTCCTATCTTAATCTTTGTTGGAGGCTTAACTTCTTCAATCCTTTCTTCTCCTTCTTTAATTTCAGTAGCCTCAGCTTCTTCGATAATTTGTTGTTCAGCTTCTTCAACACCTACTCTAGCTTTACTTCTCCTGCCTCTTCTCCTACTTCTAGATGATTTTTCTTCTTCGATTACGTCATCGGACATAGCTTATTCAATCATGCCAATGATAGAATCGCTTATTAACCATTCTCTTAGGATATAGGAGGATATGTATAGAGACTTTGAGGAAAAATACTCAATACTCTTAAATCCATCCTTCTATAACATACTTAACGGTTTTTCATAAGTAAACATTTTTATGAAAGTATTTCAACTTGATGATAAGGGGGTCGAAGGTTAACCTAAGTCTAGTAGACCCTTCTACCTTTCAGTAGGTGTATGGGATATGTTTTATCCGAACATAGATGCCTCGAAGAGAGTTAAGGTTGGTACTACTACAGTAGGGTTAGTAGTTAGAGATGGTGTTGCATTAGCTACAGATACGAGAGTTACAGCTGGATTTTTCGTAGCTCATAGAAAAGGTAAGAAGTTATTCCCACTTT
>CAZKRR010000175.1:0-2410 GCA_964555135.1 uncultured Nitrososphaeria archaeon | reverse complement strand
GGGTATAGTGTTGGAGGAGTCCCTCCATTCGGTCATAAGAAAGAAGTAAGAATAATCATTGATAATTCAATTAAGAGGTTTAGTTTTGTTTACACTTCTGGAGGATCTGAAGATACGTTAATGAAGATAGATGTAGATGAGTTGATAAGAGCATGTAATGGAGAACTGCTAGACGTATCTGAGTAGAGTATGAATAATTCGATAGTAGTGATATCCTCAACATAAAGTAACAGTTTACATAATCATAGCACAATGCTTAGAAGAAAACCTACACACCGAGAATATCCACCCTACCTACGACCTTTTTTAGAAGATTGCTTACTACAACGAGAAGCAAATGATTAGTCAGATTGCATCATACTCTTTTTCCATTATTATATCGATAGAGAGAATAGAGGCTACATTTTAAGATATTGACCCGACTAACATGGGTATCCCTCCTCACTATCGAAGATTGAGCTTGCTTAAAGCATCCAATATAAGATCTTAAAACTTTAACCAGCTTATAATGAGAATATATTTAACTTAAGGGAAGCTAGATATACTTACGAGGATAATGGGAGAAGTATCGGGGAAGCCAGCTCGTTTATTCCGTATTCTTGAAAATGGAAGATTAATGTGTACTGCATGTGCACGTTACTGTAGGCTTAAGAATGGTCAGATAGGGTTCTGCGGTATAAGGAAGAATGTAGATGGAACTTTATACTTGCTTGTTTACGGTAAGATAATCTCTGCGCATGTGGATCCCATAGAGAAGAAGCCTGTAACCCATTATGCCCCAGGGACGAAGATATTCTCGATAGCTACAACTGGATGTTCATGGATGTGCCAATACTGTCTAAACTTCGATATCAGCCAGAGGAGGAAAGTTGAAGGCGTAGACGTAACACCTGAGAAAATCGTTAAAATGGCTAAGAAATATGGTAGCCATGGTATAGCATACACGTATAATGAGCCATCAATTTACATGGAGTTTGCACATGATATTGGTGTTATAGCTAGAAGAGAAGGGCTAATAAATATCTTCGTCACGAACGGATATTGGCCTGATGGTGTTGATGAAGCAAAAGATTTTCTTGATGCAGCAACAGTAGATTTCAAAGGCAACGGTGAAGTAGAGTTTTTAAGAAAATACGTAGGAGTACCAGACCCTGAGCCTATCTTCCAGACTCTACTCGAACTCAAGAATAAAACAAAAGTCCACATAGAGATTACAGACTTAGTTGTACCGAAGATTGGAGATAGCCTTAAAGCGGCAAATAAATTAGTAAAATGGGTTTATGACAACCTAGGACCAGATACACCTATACATTTTCTTAGATTTCACCCCGATTACAGACTACTACATCTACCATTAACTCCTGTTGAGACTTTGGAGAAACATTATGAATTAGCTAGAAAAGCTGGATTAAACTATGTCTACATAGGTAATGTTCCAGGTCATCCATATGAGAATACATATTGCCCAGAATGTGGAAAGATAGTCGTGGAGAGGAGAGGATTCGATATACTGGGATGGTATCTAGACAGGGAAAACAAGTGCAGATTCTGTGGATACAAGATAGCAGTATATGGGAGCCCACCTCCAGATTATAGAACATCTAGATTCATACCTGTTTTCTTTAAATAATGTCGCCGACAAAGAAAGACCTCATAGACTTTTAAAATCAACTACGTATTCTCTAGATACTTCAATCAATCTTTAGACCCCAAGTTAAACTACTAGATGGATAACCTAGCAGGTTGAGGTTAGCTGCATTAACGTTTTTTAAGTGTCTTCTAGCTGCATCTAGACATTTATGAAGTTGTTTCTCAGGTGTTACTGGGAGGTCTCTCATCATAAAGTCTGGATGGAAGATTAATAGAGAATATGGAATCTCAGGGTCAAGGCTTGAGATAAATTCTGCTATCATTTCAACTTCTCTCTCATCAACATAGTATGGTACTAAAAGAGTCGTAGCTGTAAGCATAGGTACGTCTCTCCTCTCATTATAGAATTCTCTATAGATCAGCTCGAAATTTTTTAAAGTCTGTATATTATCTCTACCAGTTAAAGCTTGATGGATTGAAGATGTATATGCTTTCAAATCAAACTTTATGTTTCCACCTGTCTCAAGAGCTATCTCCCCAACTCTCTTAACTAGTGATGGATTCCCACTACCATTCCACTCAAAACATATCCTTAGAATTCTGTTTGATGGTTTTTCTTCAGTTATCTTCCTAGAAGATTCAATTGCAAATGGAAGCTGGGGTTCAGGAGAGCCGCCAAACCAGCACCAACAAGTAATCCTATTATTTCTCAATGTTACGTTCACAAGCTCATCCACAGTTGTCTTCTCTGCATTCTCTATAAACTTATGATTCCAATTCTGACAGAATAAACAATTAAAACTACAGCCATAGAAGAATA
>CAZKRR010000174.1:0-2413 GCA_964555135.1 uncultured Nitrososphaeria archaeon | reverse complement strand
TTCATGTAGAGAGGTATTCCTAACAGTCTCCAAGCATTGCCCGAGATGTGGTAAGTCTCTTAAAACTAGGCCTAGGAGGAAAACACTATGTAATTCTGCATCTTCTCTCTAGCTTCTCATTTAAGAATAACCTTAAGAATAGGCTATTAGAATGAATTGTAGAAATAGATGTCTGAAGAATTAATTGAGAAATTTAAGATATTCGGTAAATGGGGTGTTGAAGGCGTTGAGGTAAGAGACCCTGGATTAAAGAGGTATATCAACCTAAAGCCTACTCTAATACCTCATTCAGGTGGAAGACATGAGCATAGAAGATTTGGGAAAGCTGAAGTAAACATTGTTGAGAGACTTGCAAACATGTTTATGAGACCTGGGAGAAATGGTGGAAAGAAGACTAAAGGGTTAAAGATTGTTAAAAATGCATTTGAGATAATTTGTCTGAGAACAGGTAGAAATCCGCTAGAAGTCTTGGTTAGAGCTCTTGAAAATGCTGCACCCCGAGAAGATGTTACAAAACTAATCTATGGAGGTATACTATATCTCAAAGCTGTTGATATATCTCCGCAGAGAAGGCTAGACTTAGCTTTAAGATATATTGCTCAAGCAGCTAGGGAAGCATCGTTTAGGAGTAAGAAAAAAGTTGAAGAAGCTTTAGCAGATGAAATAATCATGGCTGCTGAGAATGATAGTAAAAGCTATGCTATAAGAAAGAAGGTTGAATTAGAGAGAATGGCTTACGCATCCCGCTAAAACACATCACAAAATACTAGTGCAAACCAATCATCTCACAAAGATGCTCAACAACAAGTTTAAATAATGAACGATCTAATCCAAAGAGAAGGCTGGACTGCCTCTATGTATCTTTCTCTCCATCTTTCTTCCTTTATTGTAAATTTATATAATCCCAAGTATCTTAGTGTTCTTGAAAGATAGGTAATAGGTGTTCCGTAATGTCATCCAAACCACACTTAAACCTAATAGTAGTAGGTCACGTCGACCATGGTAAATCGACAACTATGGGTCACTTCTTGACAAAACTTGGAGTTGTAGACCAGCGTATAATTCAACAATATGAGGAGGAAGCTAGGAGGCTTGGAAAAGAAACATTCAAGTATGCTTGGATCCTCGATAGGATTAAGGAAGAGAGAGAACGTGGATTAACGATAGATCTTGCATTCCAGAGCTTTGAGACAAAGAAGTTCTATTTTACACTGATCGATGCTCCCGGTCACAGAGACTTCGTGAAGAACATGATCACAGGAGCTAGCCAAGCAGACTGCGCTATACTAGTAGTCTCGGCTAAGAAGGGCGAATACGAAGTAGGGATATCTCCTGGGGGTCAAACGAGAGAGCATGCTTTCCTACTGTTCATGCTGGGGATAAAGCAGCTAGTAGTATTGATAAATAAGATGGATGATCCTACGGTAAACTACTCCAAGGAGCGTTACGAGGAGGTTAAGCAGGGTGTCACAGACTTGTTGAAGAGGATTGGATTTGATGTTTCTAAGATAAGCTTCATACCCGTGTCAGGATGGATCGGAGATAATCTAATAGAGAGAAGCGATAAGATGAAGTGGTATGACGGCCCGACACTAATTGAAGCATTAGACACATTTCAAGAACCCGCGAAGCCGATTGATAAACCTCTACGTCTACCTATTCAAGCAGTCTACTCAATAAAGGGTGTTGGAACAGTACCTGTTGGACGCGTCGAGACAGGTGTGCTTAGACCAGGTGATACTGTAATCATCATGCCTGCAGGTGTCAAGGGTGAAGTAAAATCTATCGAGATGCACCATCAACCCTTACAGCAAGCGATTCCTGGAGATAACATAGGTTTTGCACTGAAAGGTGTAGATAAGTCTCAGATAGGTAGAGGTATGGTTGCAAGCCATCTAGGTAGCCCATGCTCCGTAGCTAAAGAATTCATAGCACAGATGATTATAATATATCATCCGACAGCTATAGCCGCAGGATACACGCCTGTAATGCATATACATACAGCTCAGACAGCAGTAAAATTTGTTGAGCTTATCGAGAAGATAGATCCAAGGACTGGTCAAGTTGTGGAGAAGAATCCAAGCTTCCTGAAGACAGGTGATGCTGCAAGAGTAAAGCTTCGACCTTTAACTCCCGTAGCTCTAGAGACGTACGCTGACTTTCCAGAGCTTGGTAGATTCGCTATAAGAGATAGTGGAATGACTATCGCAGCTGGAATAGTTAGAGAAATAATAGAGAAGGGACCCTAAAATAAACACGATAATACTTTAATCCAGCAAACCTATGTATATAATTGGTTAGACTTGAATATAGTTTTTAAGATTAGCGGGCACGTAATACTTAATGATGAATTGAACGTTAACCTGCTTAAGGAATACTGTAATATCTTTAGAGAAACTTATGATGGTGGAAG
>CAZKRR010000173.1:0-2419 GCA_964555135.1 uncultured Nitrososphaeria archaeon | reverse complement strand
ATACCTATAGTAGTTGTAGATGTTCAGAGGGTTGGTCCAAGCACTGGTATCCCAACAGCTTACGAGCAGGGGGATATAGACTTGGCTACGCATCCATCCCATGGAGATGTCCCGAGGATTGTCTTGGCACCATCCACTATAGAAGAGTATTATAGTATGACTGTGCTAGCTTTCGAGCTTGCTGACAGATATAGGTGTCCAGTAGTATTGTTGCTAGACCAAGTCTATGTAATGAATTATTTTACTCTAGATGAGCTTGAAGCGTCTAGAGCTTCAGGTCGTAAGCATGTCTCTAAGATTGGAGGAGGAGTGCTCCAAGTATTTCCAAGTTATAGCAGTTCGGCTGATGGCATTCCTTCCCCGCCTCTTGATGGTTTTCTATTTGTAGCTAGTAGCGTTGAACATGATGTTAAAGGGTTAAGCATGCAGGATGGTCAGACGCATGTTGAGATGTCTTTGAGGAGGATGCAGAAATTAAGAGAGCTGGAAGAGAATCCCGTAGGATGGGAGGTTTTAGGAGATGCTAATTCTTCTGAAGCTGTCGTTAGTGTCGGTTCATGTAGAGGTGCTGTAGAAGAAGCTTTAGAGAAGGTTGGAAGTTCTGGTAGGATGATTATGCATATACCTTTGAAGCAGTTGTGGCCTCTTCCAAGGAGGCTTGAGGAAACTCTAAGAAATGTTGAGAAGATATATGTTGTTGAGCAGAATGCTTCAGGTCAACTATTAAATCTCATATCTCCAAAGCTTCCGAAGACCGCTGAATTGAAGAGTATAAGGAAGTTTGATGGATGCCCCTTTAGACCTGGAGAGATTTATAGAGGATTAGTTAGTAATGGGGGTGGATAGATTTGGTAGATGTTTTTGAGAGAGCTAAGCCTAGATGGTGCCCAGGATGCGGTAACTTCTCTGTTTATGAAGCTTTAAAGAATGCTTTTTATGAGCTTGGTCTTAGACCCGAGGAGATAGTGATTGTATGTGGTATAGGTTGTGCAACATTCATCTGGAGCTACATTAATACTAATGCTCTTAAAGGGATACATGGGAGGGTTCTACCAACAGCTACTGGAGTAAAGCTCGTTAACCCTGGATTAAGGGTTATAGGCGTCTCGGGGGATGGAGATGCATATAGTATTGGATGTAATCATCTAGTTCACACTGCTAGAAGGAATGTAGAGATAACATATATCATTGTAGATAACGGAGTCTTTGGGAATACTAGGGGGCAGCCTTCGCCTACTACACCTATCTATTCTATAATGAAGAATTATCCGTTTGGATGGCCTGAGAAGCCTCTTAACCCTCTGCTTTTAGCATTAGTGAGTGGTGCAACTTTCGTAGCCCAAGGATTCGTAGGTGATGTTAAGAAGTTGAAAGAATACTTTAAGGAAGCAGTAGTTCATCGTGGATTCTCATTTATCAATATATTGAGTGTTTGTCCAACTTTTAACCCTATGAGAACAGTTAGGGAGTTGAGAGAGAAGATAGTTTATGTTGAGGGGTTGGGAGCTCCACTAGACGATGTTAAAGATGCTGTTAACCTAGTTTTATCTATTCAGGAGGAAGGAAAGAACCCTATAGGGGTAATCTATAAGAAGCTTGAGCCTACTTATAATGAGCTTCTAAGAGCTACGGGTAAGCTGGACCTATCAATTGATTATGGTAGGATTAGTGAGCTCGCGGAGAGAGAGCTAGGGTTAAAGATGCTACTTGAAGATTAAGCTTGAGGTACTAGATTACTCCATGGCTTTTTACATGTATCCAGTATACTTCTTCATATTGTGTAGCATAGCCACAGAATGGGCAGAATAGCAGGGGAGGTTCAGATACTTTCTCTCCACTTTCTACATCTTCTACATATATTGTCTCCCCTTTAACATAGATGCATCTATATTTTGTTTTTGATTTCTCTAGGCTTCTTCTTATGAATGGTAATGCTTCTTCAATGCTTAAGGTCTTGCCTAAAGATGAATCATCTAGTATTATTTCATTATTCTTGATTATCGGGATTACTTCTATGGATGCTAGTTCTTCAGCTAGGCTAGCTGCTAGATTGACTGTGTTCTCCTGCCTGTTGAGTTTTATCTTTATCAATTCTCCTGAGCTCCCTTGTCTTCTTTTTATAGTATGTCATGGGGTTCTTAATGTTTCCACATAGCCTGCCATCTTCAATACATAACCCATTAGTCTTTATCTTACTACAGCTTGGCGTAGTATATTTTGTTCTGCTTCCTCTCATCCCTGCGATGTGTTCTATTTGGTATCTAGCTATTCTCTCATTAAAGTCGCTTCTCTGAGAGTATATTGAGATTATCTCTTCTATGGGAACTCCTGTACCTATTAGGAATGCTGCTATCATGAAGTTTGCGAAGTGGCTTACGCTTTCACCTGATGTAAGCTTAGAGTATATTGATTTCATGCA
>CAZKRR010000172.1:0-2488 GCA_964555135.1 uncultured Nitrososphaeria archaeon | reverse complement strand
GCATATTAAATATGGATTGTACTAGTTGCACTAGAGCTATATCAAGGACACTATACAAGCTTGATGGTGTTATAGATGTAAGTTTCAATTATATTACTGATAAAATTTATGTAGAATATGATCCTGAAAAAGTAACGATGGATGATATTAAGAAGGCTGTAAAGAAGATTGGATTTAAGATCATCGAGTTTTAGGAGTGATGTAGGTGGCTAAAGATATTATATGTGGAATGTACGTTGATGAGAATAAGACTCCATTCAAGGTTAGTAGAAGAGGAGTTACATACTATTTTTGTAGTGAGGTTTGTCTAAAAACATTCCTCGCACCTGAGATAGAATTAAGAAACTTAAAGATAATGACGGCTTTCGCTCTTACACTAGGTGGATTAACAGCGTTTCTTGAATATATCTATCCTATAGACCAGATCCTACCAAACAATCTAGTATTATTTCTGCTTGCTACACCTATTCAATTCATTGCTGGATGGAGATTCTACAAGGGAACATGGGATGCCATAAAAGCTAGACAAGCAAATATGGATAGCCTAATCGCTATAGGCACTTCAGCAGCATGGCTTTATAGTACACTATACACATTCCAAGAAATAGGTTTACTACCTCACATTCTTCCAACATCTCTTACAGCTTCAGGTCCACAAGTCTACTTTACTGAGTCAGGTCTTATAATCGGGTTCATACTTCTAGGTAAAACCATGGAGCACATTGTGAAAGGTAGAGCATCAGAAGCAGTTAGAAAACTTCTCGATCTCCAGCCTAGGATGGCCACAGTGATTAAAGATGGAGACGAGATACAGATACCTGTTGAAGAAGTTAATGCTGGAGACTTATTAATCGTCCGGCCTGGGGAGAGAATACCAGTTGATGGAGTAGTCGTGGAAGGATACTCTTCGATTGATGAATCTATGATTACAGGTGAGAGCATCCCTGTTGAAAAGAAGATTAATGATGAAGTTATAGGTGGAACTATCAACAAGACGGGGTTACTGAAGATCAAAGCTGTAAAAGTTGGGCTAGACACAATGTTATCCCAAATAGTGAAGATGGTTGAAGAAGCTATATTATCTAAGACTCCTATACAACGTTTAGCTGATAAGATTTCAGCATACTTTGTTCCAGCCGTCATAGCCGTGGCCACAGGTTCATTCATCTTCTGGTACATAGGCATAGGCTTGCCATTTGGAATATCATTCATCATGTTTATCTCGGTCTTAATAATAGCATGCCCATGCGCTTTAGGAATAGCTACACCTGCCGCTATAATGATAGGTGCAAGTAAGGGAGCTCAATACGGTATCTTGATAAAAAGCGGGGAGCAACTTGAAAAAGCTCAGAAAATCAATATAGTAGTTTTCGATAAGACCGGCACATTAACTAATGGAGAGCCGACTCTAACAGACGTTATAGCATTTAATGGTTTTAAAGAAAACCTTGTTTTAAAATATGCTGCATCAGTTGAGAAAGGCTCAGAGCATCCACTTGGAGAAGCTATAATCGAGGGAGCTATACAACGTGGTGTCGAAGTAGATTTAGACGTAGAAGATTTCAAGTCAATGCCTGGAAGAGGAGTATCAGCAATAATTGATAAGCATAAAGTCTTACTCGGCAATAGGAAGCTCTTAATCGAACATAACATAAATATTCATGATTCAATAGAAGAGAAGATTAAGATACTTGAAGAAGATGGGAAAACAGTTATGCTGTTAGCTTTAGATAATCAGGTAGTCGGGGTGTTGGCTGTTTCAGATACTATTAAAGAAGGTGCAGTAGAAGCTGTTAATAGCTTAAAGAATATGAATATTAATGTAGCCATACTTACGGGGGATAATAAGAGGACAGCATACGCTATAGCTAGAAAGCTTGGAGTCAACCTAGTGTTCGCAGAAGTTCTACCAAACGATAAAGCATACATTGTGAAGAAGCTTAGAGAAGAAGGTAAGACTGTGGCCATGGTAGGTGATGGAGTAAATGATGCGCCAGCATTAACTCAGGCAGACGTAGGGATAGCAATTGGAAGCGGAACAGACATAGCTAAAGAAGCAGGCGGTATAATCCTAGTAAGAAACGACCCGAGAGATGTAGTAGTAGCAATACAGCTTAGCAGGAGAACAGTTAGAAAAATAAAAGAGAACTTATTCTGGGCATTCATCTACAATGTAGCCTTGATACCAGTTGCAGCAGGAGCATTATACCCTCTAGGAATATTATTAAATCCAATATATGCTGCGATGGCGATGGCCTCAAGCTCCATAACAGTAACAGTAAACTCAATGCTTTTAAACCGCTTTAAAATAAAACGTCCATACGCCATACAATAAACGTAAACAACACGTTCACAAGCAGATCCAAATCACAAATACGAGATACATCCTAAAAGTTTATGTTGATCTTAAAACAGATACATCTAATGTAGATACTATATAGAAAGATAAGAAGTAGGGAAGACCGATGCGGCGGTTCCCTAGCCCGGT
>CAZKRR010000171.1:0-2513 GCA_964555135.1 uncultured Nitrososphaeria archaeon | reverse complement strand
TTATTATTTAACAAACATTGCTCTACTTAATCGCAAGTACAAGATTTAGTAATATCATACATAGCATAGCTTTCAGGATAAGGTTTTATGTGATTGTTTAAGAGAGGAACGCTATTATTGCATCTTCCCGACAAGTTATACAGAAGAATGATGTGGTTGGAGGATGTTTTAATGGTCTAACTACATGTATGGGTTCTTGCCTACACCAGGATAATATGTTGTCCTTGTAGGTTCGCAGAGTATTTCTGTAAGCATTCTTTAGAATTTCATAGAGTACTCAAGATATAAATATTTATATATTATAGTAGATAGGTTACAAGGTTGAGGGAGAGAAGGTTTAATGAAGATTAAAGTTGTCCCCGCAGTGGGTGGTGGAAGCCCGGTTGAATTGGAGGTTTCTCCTTCAACTACTATAGGCGCTATAAGAGCAAAAGTATGTGCTATGAAGAAGCTTCCTCCAGATACTACCAGGCTTACATTTAGAGGTAGAGCATTAAAAGATACAGAAACACTCCAAGACATAGGTGTTGAAGATGGAGACAAACTCGTATTGATAACGAGGACTGTGGGGGGGCCTGATCGTGCATGCTGAGCTTCCTGAACTTCTCTGGTATAAGAGGTTAGCACTCGAATATAAGCTCATCCATGAGCATGAACCTCTTTTCGATGTAGTTGATGGAGACTTAACACATTATAGAGGAGTGATAATTGGGGAAGGATTGTATGAGGGTGGATACTTTAAAGTAGAGATACTTATACCTCGCACCTTCCCCTACACTCCGCCAGACGTTGTATGGTGGACACGTATATGGCATCCAAACTTTACAGACGAGGTCCCAGCTAGAATATGTGAATCCATCTTGAAGGAAGATTGGTCTCCATCCCTCCACGTAATAACTTTAATCGAGACTCTCAGGAACCTACTAAACAATCCTAACCCTGAAGACCCCCTAAACACTATCGCGGCAATGGAGATGAAGTTTAGACCAGACATATTTGAGGCAAGAGTTAAACAATACATTGAATTATTCGCTAGACCTGAACAAGCTCTAATAAGATAGACAACAAGACATCCCTCTATAGGAGACAATGTAGAGTTAATTCTTTTGGAATATTATTTGGAAGGTAAGGTTCAACTATTCTAGGGATGAGGGCCCTCCCGGGTTATAGTTTTATATTTTTTAGATTCTTCTAGGATAAGTTTATTGTAGTATGTGCTGGGGCGTCTACGGCAAGGTTCTAGAAGTATCTAACGAGACCGTTAAAGTAGATTTTGGTGGAGTAGTGAAAGAAGTGCTATCAGTTGTTGATGACCTTTCACCAGGTGATTACGTAATAGTTCACGCAGGCTTCGTAATCTCTAAGCTTAAAGAAGAAGAATTCTTGGATAGCTTCAAGTATATTCGAGAAGCTGCTGAAAAACTTGTTGAAGAAGGAGAGCTATCAATAGAAGAAATTGAGGAAATGGATAAGATCGTCAAGAAATGGTTAAGCAAACAAGGTTAGGTGATTGACGTGGATAAGATTACTCTAGCTCATGGTTCAGGTGGAAGAGAGATGAATCAACTACTCGAAGAATCTATTTTTAACAAGCTACCATCATGGATGAAGCTTATCAAAGGCGGTCTAGGGATAGATTATCCAGATGATGCAGCAGCAATTCCAATAAATGAAAACAAATATATTGTTGTGACTACAGACTCATACACTGTTAACCCCATATTCTTTCCAGGTGGAGACATCGGGAAGCTTGCAGCCTCTGGAACGGTAAACGATGTATTGATGCTCGGTGGAACCCCGATAGCCGCATTAGACTCAATAGTAGTTGAAGAAGGATTAGAGAGAGAAACACTTGATGAGATTCTAGAATCGATGTTCAACGTATTCAGAAGCTTAGATGTAAAGCTGATTGGTGGAGA
Organism: uncultured Nitrososphaeria archaeon; assembly: GCA_964555135.1. Classification (GTDB taxonomy): domain Archaea; phylum Thermoproteota; class Nitrososphaeria_A; order Caldarchaeales; family Wolframiiraptoraceae; genus Geocrenenecus. Next base: position 594 of record CAZKRR010000171.1, on the reverse strand, counting down.
CTTCAAGGTTATGCCTCGTGGACAGCTAGATAAGATTATCATAACTACGGTTGGGCTTGGCATCGCAGAACACTTAATAATAGATAAAAATCTCAAGCCTGGAGACAAGATAATCGTTTCAGGACCCATAGCTGAGCATGGAGCAGCAATATATGCTGCACAGAAAGGTCTTACACTCGAAGAACATGAACTAAGAAGTGATGTTAAACCTCTCGCAGACTTAATGATACCTCTCATGAAAAAATACGGCGGATACATTCATGCAGCGAGCGATCCTACTAGAGGAGGATTAGCCATGACCTTGAATAACTGGGCTTCAACATCAAATACAACTATAATTATAGATGAAGAAAAAATACCCATAAGGGAGCCTGTAATGAGCTATTGCCAGATGCTTGGGTTAGACCCTCTAGCCTTAGCATCCGAGGGAGTAGCTGTAATAGGCATGGAAGGAGAACTCGCAGTAGAAATACTTGACACAATACATAGACTAGGTTATAGAGATGCAGAGATAATCGGAGAAGTTGGAGAAAAGAAAGAAGACGTTAGCTTAGTAGTCGTGAAAACAGTTATCGGAGGATATAGAATACTTGA
>CAZKRR010000170.1:0-2514 GCA_964555135.1 uncultured Nitrososphaeria archaeon | reverse complement strand
GACGAAAGAATTGGAGAATTAATCCTTCACGTGGTTAGGAAGTATGGAGAGCCAACTTTGGCGGCAATAAAGAGGGAGGCGGAGAGAATGGGAATAAGCATCGATAACTACGCAAAGGGAGGGTCAGAAGAGAGACCATGGAAGAAGATAAGACTTGCCTAAATTTTATGAGACTATGGTTTCAAGCATAGGTAAGTCCGCAAGGTTTTAGTGACTCTTAAGTCTATTCAGAATGAAAAATCTGCGCATTGGTTTACTTCACATTTCTTTCCCGCTTTTCAGAAGTTCTTGGAAACATGTAGAAGACCCCTGTTGATAAAAGGATCATGTAACATGTTCTCAAAGCAAAATATGAAGTTTTTGAATAATGTTTTAACCAGCCGTGAGGAATATTTCTAGAATAACTTAATAAAGAAAGTGGCATATGAATCATACGCAGACCTGAAGGATAAATCTATCAGACTATATATTTAAACGTTCATTCAGCCTAAGCTCTAATTACTTACACAGGGCTTTCAATTTGAAAAGAAAATCGTTTGGAAGCGTTGCAAAGTATTCAATACTCTAGTCTCTAATTCATTCTTCAATTTTTCTCATTGGGTTAACGTAGAAGAGACCTGTAACATTGGGTCCTTAAGAGACTTAGTGAATTATCTAGAGGCTTATTCATAATCTTTACATACTCTTCAAAGACTGCTACTATAGATTCTACTTCTTTCTAAGTCTCTTTCTACGTCTGAAGACTTTTGTAACTTTTCAAGCATATTTACGAGGAACTTTAAACCATCATTAAGGTAAGCTAGTCATTTTAAGATAGAAGGTTTCAGAGGAAGTTCAATAGTAGGGTAATGTTGGCGTTCCATCAGCTGGATAAGTCTATAGAGTGATAAACCTATATTGTTAAAACCTATTTATTGCTTCTATCAATATATTTTGTGATGAGTATGGAAGCCAGCGTGAAGAGAGGGGAGGTCAGATCAGGGCTTACGATAGCCGGAGCATACGCTGATAAATTGAGAAAAGCTTTATTTGCACAGTTTGCTGAGAAAGTTAAATCTGGAGAATTAAGTAAGGAAGATGTTGCTAGAGCTTCGAGAGAATTGAACACTTTTCTCTATCATATCCTTGTTGAGAAGCTGAAGCTAGATAAGTTAGATGTTGTTAGAATAAACGTTAAGTATGAAGTTTATGGTAGAGAGTTAAGATGGGATTATGATAATCTAAGGATAGAAGCATACAGAAGAATACCGAAGGAGAAGGTAGATGAAGTAATAATGGAGGCAGTAAGACATGTAAAAGAGATCGTCGAGGGCAGACTCATGGTGGAAGAAATCGGCAAAACGTTAACCGGAGACATCTTATATAGGATTAGGTTAGGAGACTTAGATGTTGGATTACTAGAAGCTATTAAACTAGACGATGAACTACTTCTAAAAGGAGCTTTCATATCTCCTGAACCAGTCATGGTAGAGAAGATAAGAATAGAATTATACGGTAGAAACCCCATAGAAGTATTAACGGAGAAGCTGGGCGAGATTATCAATAAGAGTAGAAAAACATCTAGGGAAGAAGCCGAAGAAGCTATTAAAGCGTTACTAAGCATTGTGAAGACATTAGCTCGTTAAACTCACACCTACCGTTCACCTTAGTTTAACTACGTCGCCTTAGATTAATGAGGGCGGTTAGAATCCCATGTCTAGTTTACTTGACTAAGTATAGATATATTGTATGTAGTCTACCAGTTTCTGTGGATCTTACTTTGTAGATTTCTGAGGGATAGAGACCTGGAATCGTATAATCATGGCTGACTATTCTTGCATCCTTCTTCATTTTCTTGAATTTCGGGACTAGTATTTTAAGTACCTCTGGCAGTAGATATAATGTGAGTACGTCTGCTTCTGAGAAATCATAACTATATAAGTCCCCTCTTAAAACTGTTGCTTTATTTATACCCATGCTAGCGATCTTCTTCCTACTTAATTCTACTAAATTTACATTCTTCTCAACACCTAACGACCAGCATCTATAATCTTTTGCAGCCGACAATATTATTCTACCATCTCCTGACCCAAGATCAATCAGTAATTCATCTGGTTTAGGGTCGGCTATACTTAGCATCTTCTCAACTACATCTCTTGGTGAGGGGACGAAGGGTAGAGGTCTCCGCCCATCTTTCAACATGTCTTCTGGACTCTAATAGTAATGAGGTAGGATAAAAATATAGATGGGTAACCAGAGTTGAGTTTATAGAGTGATGTTACATCTTAAATGATACTGAGTTAAGTTGTTTAGGTATCTCGAGGAATGTGATACAGCTTTAGTTCTAGGGATTGGGGGAGGAGGAGATATATTCGCTACTATACCTACTAGGAATTTCTTAAGGAGGATGGGGGTAGAAGCGTATATAGGATGTGTTGCTTGGGAAAGATTCATATTAGACCCCAAACCAGGTCCAAGACCATTAGAAGAACTTGTAAATATTCAAGAGCTATCTGAGACTGTATGTATTGGTGG
>CAZKRR010000169.1:0-2524 GCA_964555135.1 uncultured Nitrososphaeria archaeon | reverse complement strand
GAAGATGAAGAAGTATAGTAGTAAGGCTCAGAGATACTTAACAACGCTTACAAATGCAATTCTGTGGAAGAATGGAGAGATAGATATACCAAGATACAAAGACCTCAGGAGGGTCTTGAGGGCAGTAATTGAAACAAGGAAGCAGATAGATCTTGCTGGAGGGGCTGGGGTATAAGCCCTGGCAAGACATATCGGAGTAAATTTATAGTCTCTGGCGAGTCTCTTAGACTCGAAGCGGAGACTGTGAAAAGTTATACATAGGTGGCTAGGGCTACCAAGCCAGCTCCTCCTCAACTTTTTAAATCAGATTAAATCTTTTACTTCAGTTACTACTATAGTTATGAGTCAGATCTTTGTCAACTTAGAGGTGGCTGACGACCATGTTTACAACATACATGCAATCTAAATGTCTCTCCCAATCTTTAAACATACCTCTTATCATTTAACTTTCAACAAAAAGGTTATTTACTAAAATGTATAAATGCAAGACATGTCTGGAGACGTTATAGAGTTATCGAGAAGGCATGTCTTTGGGACTTGGAGGATTCAGAAGACTTGGAAACCTATAAATGTTGTTTCAGCTGATGGATGCTACTTCACTGATTCGAGTGGTAAGAAATATCTAGATTTTTCTTCTCAATTGATATGTGTTAACATAGGTCATGGAAATAGAAGTATTATCGAGGCAATCTATGAATACATGAAGAAACTTCAATATCTTTCTCCTGCTTTTACCTGTGATGTTAGAGCTGAGTTAAGCAAGGTGCTCTTAGAGATTATGCCGAAGAATATCATAAAATTCTTCTATTCCACTTCTGGTACAGAAGCTGTAGAAGCTGCATTAAAGATTGCTAGAATGTATAGTAGGAGGCATAAGATTATCTCTCGTTACAGAAGTTACCATGGATCTACTGCTGCTTCAATAGCAGTTACTGGAGAATTACGTAGAATACCTATTGAAGGGTACCATACTGTTCCAGGAACACAATTTGCACCAGAATGTTACTGTTATAGATGCCCCTTCAAGTTAAGTTATCCCGAATGTGATATAACCTGCGCAGAGTATATAGACTATATGCTTCAACATGAAGATGATGTTGCAGCGGTCATAGTTGAGCCTGTAGTTGGTACGAATGGTGTAGTTGTACCTCCTCCTGAATATCTACCACGTCTGCGAGAGATAACAAGAGAACATAATGTATTATTGATAGCTGATGAAGTAATGTCTGGATGGCTTAGAACAGGGGAATGGTTCGCGATCCAACATTGGAGGGTTGAGCCAGACATTATAACAACAGCTAAAGGTGTTACCTCAGGCTATCTACCTCTAGGGGTAACAGGTGTATCAAAAGAAATATCAGACTATTTTGAAGAACATCTATTCGCTCATGGACATACTTATGAGGCTCATCCTGTAACGCTTGCAGCTGGCATAGCAACTATAAACGAATATAATAGATTAAAAATTAAGGAGAACGTTAAAGTTGTAGGAGAATATCTAGGTAGGAGGCTTAAAGAACTTAAAGAAAATCATCTAAGTGTAGGTGAAGTTAGAGGGCTTGGAATGTTCTGGGCTATTGACCTTACGAGAGATCAAAAAACGAGGAAACCGATGAATGTTCCTAAGGATAAGCTATACGGTAAACCCATTGTTGTTGAAAAAGTAGCTTCAAAAGCCTCTGAACTAGGAGTATTCGTTATCGGATGGGTGAATAATCTATTGATTGCTCCACCCTTGATAGCTACAAGAGAAGACATAGATAAAGGTGTAGAAGCACTAGATGAAGCATTAAAAATCTCCGACCAAGAAGTAATAAGATAAGACACTACTAAAACTTCCCCTTTTTTCTAAAACACGATATTTTTGTTTTATAAGGATCACTCTTTTTAGAGAGCCTGGAATCTTATAATTTCATTTACTCGTGATAACACCTTCACAATTATCGGCATCCATAGATTATATTTAAAACTATATTGAAATGTTATATGATTTTCCATCTATTCGAAGGATACTCTAAGTCTATGTATAAACTCTTGAGTAGAGCGACCTAGACATCTACTAGAGATATTCTAAAGATATATTATTTTATTACTAGAGGAGACAGCTTTTAAACATATTTATCGAATTCTCTCAGGAAGTACTCTATTTTCTTTCTTAAAATATCTAATTGACTGTTAAAATCTTCAACATTCATGGATTTTAATTCTTCAAATTCTTCATTTAACTTATCTAGCAATGTTTTCTCTAGGAATAATTTAACTAGTGTCTTCCTTCTTAGATTAATCTTGTGATTAAAATAACCTTGGCTAGTACAGTATTCTAGATGTTCTTCAATGGCTTTTCTAAGCTCTTGAATCCCCTGCCCCATCAAAGCTGAAGTCTTCAAAAGCCTAGGTTTCCATCCAATCCTTCTTCCAATCTCCCCTGACTCAATGATGAAGTTTAAGTATTCAAATGTCTTCAGGCTTTCTTCTTTATCAGATTTATTCAATACATAGATGTCGGCTATCTCCATGACTCCTG
>CAZKRR010000168.1:0-2534 GCA_964555135.1 uncultured Nitrososphaeria archaeon | reverse complement strand
TAGATTTTTAGGTCGTGGGTTATCTTCTTTTCAAGCTCTTCTTCAGCTTCTCTTTCGGCTCCCACCTAAATCTCCATAATCCTTCAGCGAAGTCTTCTACAGCTATTCCAAGTGCACCAGCTAGCACGTCGCTGATAAGAGGCTCATCAGCTAGAGGAGAGACAACTATATCAAGCTGGACCTCCTTAGATTCATCATCGTCACCTAACGCCCTGACGGTGCCGGCTTGCCTGACGGCCCAGACTCTTATGGGGCCGCCTGCTGTCTCGAATACTTCTTCTCTAGATTCTAGAGGTGGCGGCCACAACCCAAGCTCTTTAGCAGTATGCAGTGGGATCATAAGCTGTGGTGAGTCAGCTTCATAACCACTATTGATGAGAGCTACAACGTCAAGAACCTTCTCTCCTCTCGCTATACTTAATCTTACTCTTACCGCCATAAACGAAACCTCTTATCAAACCAACCTTATTCTTAATACCTCTTATACGTCCAACCCTAGTTATATGAGACCCCCCGATGGTATTAATAAAACTTGAGAAACTAATATATGTTTCTGAGGAGATAGGAACACTATTATGGATTCTTCGTTGACATAGTTAAAATGTTTAAACTATTCGTTTATGTTGATGGTTCCAGTCTAGAAGTATTGATTAGCTGGAACTTGCCTTCTAAAGTTGAGATATTCTATAATGTAGTATGCTGGATTATGTAAGAGAGTATTATAAGAGCCCTAGTGAGCTTAAGTTAACATGCACTCAAGAGTTTTTGAAATGTTAAGTTACTATCTCAACAGAAAGGTATACCATGGTAACCAGATACCTAGGGCAGATCAAATAAGGTGTTGGAAGAGGGGGCAGCGATGAGATATATCGAAGATATATCGATACAACCATTATTGTTTCATATCATGTAGTTCATGTTAATGATTATTGCTTCTCTGCCGAGATCTGTAAGAAAGTCTTCTATTCATACTTACCCGGATAGACCATTTGTTTAGATCATGTATTCTAACCATAGCTTCTCTAATCTTTATGTTCGATACACCTCTAGCAGCTTCTTGCGTATGTGAGGAAGTAGATGACCAAATATGTCCAACTTTTCCCTAAAGCTCTCATGTAAACACAGGGGTACCCGATAACCTAAGATTTCAGCGTGAATAGTGTAGAAGACTTAAAGTTTTGCGTGCTGCGATGAAGACTCAAATGCCGTGTTCTCAGATTATATACGTTTCTCAGGCTCTAAAATCATTATCTTATTGTGATATTTACTTTCCGTAATTCCGTCTTGTTCAATCCTAGTACGATTAATCGGATGCTCTTCAAGGTCTATGGGATTGCTCAACACGTAATCATCATTTCTAACACCAATTTCTTGCTCTACTCCTAATTTTCAGTATGCATACTAGGTATGCTTCTCTCAATTCCTGTTAATCTATGTGGTTGCTAGATGTCTATCATCCTTCTTCTCAGGTCTTGCAGTGAATATAGAGCGTTTATTCTTCTAGTGCTTGGAAGAGCTCGTCCTCGCTTGCCAGCTCATCCTCTTCTTCCACGGCATTATGCTCATCTGGTTCCAGCTCTTCAACTGGTATCAGCTTCTCGGCCAGCTCCTTATAGATTAACCTAAGCTCTTTAAGCTCCTCCTTTATCTGGTTGAGAATCTCTGAAAGCTCACTCATCTACTGGCTTTATAATTGGAAGATCACTTATAAATATTTGAGCAAGCCCCTCATCCGGTTTAGCCTCTTCTTTGATATACAGTCTCCCTAGGGCCGATGTAGTGAATGATTATTCTCCGCACATACTTCTTCACAGCCATAGACCTAATCCACCCCTCAAGATAAATTCATAACAGTGTAAACCTTCTCAATTAATGGATAATTATTAAACCTAAAAAAGCTAGACAACCTATCAAGAATAAACCTAAAAGATACATAACAAAACAAAACAGAGACCAGGCCAGAGACCTAAAAAACTAAGTAAAAGTTGACAAGGTCTTCATTTTTGCATCTTGTCTTTCTCTAAGTAGCGATGATAATCTTGCTCTGAATAGGGCTGCGGACTTTGGGATCTTTAGAAGTCGAATCTTCTAATCCATACCACTACCTATCTCTATTGGTTTTAGTTTCCGTCAACTTTCTAGGTATAACCTTGCTTAAAGCGATGACGCTAACGTCATCTAAGGGTCTATCATACTCATCCCTAACATAACCTTCAACACCAGTCGCACGTATAACTGTGTAGACGTAGTATTGCCCGTTATTATCTTCTATCAACTGATTTCCCGCATTATCGTATGCAATTATTTTATATTTTATTAGAGTGTTAGCTGGTTGCGCTGGGATTTTTGCCTCATATAGTCTAGCTGTAGGAAGATATCTAAGATTCTAAGCTTTTCTCTTGAGCCTATAAGCAAGTCGGATGTACATTATCTAGCTAGGATCGTCTCCTCTAAAGTTATAGTAGCTTCTAAGCCTAGGTATAGAAGATGTATAGCTGTTGATGAGACATAATAATAAAACTCAGGAGGAGTAT
>CAZKRR010000167.1:0-2590 GCA_964555135.1 uncultured Nitrososphaeria archaeon | reverse complement strand
TATCTAAGACAATCGTAATAAACTTCATAGCAATAATCATGTTCCTACTCCATGAAGCATATAAGCATATATAGCTAATACTTCTCCTGAATCGATATCTATAGCAGACCACACATATGCTCTAAAACCATGAAGCTTGACTACAATCTCATCTAATGCTACATCTCTCAGGAACATCTCTAAGACTTAGACTAGTGATATACAGCATGACTGTATAAGCTTTCTCAAATAATGGGTAGTTGTTAAACTTGAATAGACCAGATAACTTATCGAGAACATAATCTAAATACATGCATAGAAGAAGAGAGTAGAAACTAGGCCATAGACATAAAAGGAAAACTCAAGTAAAAGTTGACGGGATCTGGTCAGTTGGGGATATACTTATATTTTGGGGATAATGACTTAAATTGGGGTAAGAGAATGGGGTATGTGGTCAAAGCAGATGATAGGGGGAGGATTAAATTACCGAAAGAGATGTTTTCTCCGGGTGATAGAGTCTTGGTTTTGCCGGCTGGGAGAAGGGTCATACTTATAAGAGTGCCTCCAAGACCTCTAGAAGCCAGTTCTTCATGGTTAAGAACAGAGAAGAGTAGAGAAGAGCTGAGAGCTTTGGCAGAGTCCCGTGCGCTAGAAGAGGTTGGAGAAAAATTAGGAAGGAAGAGTCTTGCTGATAGAGACTGATATAATCCTAGCTCATGTAAAAGAAGAAGACTGGCTTAAACCTTATGCTGAAGCAATCTTAAAAGCAGCTGAGAGAGGAGTGATAAAGTTATACGCAAGCTGTGAAAGCCTCCATGAACTATATTATATAGCTGTTAAGCTAGGGATTGACCTAGAAACACTCTTAGATAAGATAGCCGCTCTCACGGCTATGGAAAATGTTAAGTGGATTCCAGCAACAACAGAGATCGTATTAACAGCTGTGACGTTAATGTTAGAATACAACCTAGGCTCAATATTCGATGCTTATTATGCTGCCACAGCCCTTCTCTCAGACCCAGATAGAACAATAATATCTACAGATATAATTTATGAAAAGGTACCCGGCATTAAAAAGAAGGATCCAAGAGAATTCGCTCAACCAATCTAGTTAGTCGGGAATAAACGGCTCCAGAAACACTATGAATTTGTATTGCAAATTAAAGTTTTCATTCGAAATTTGAAGGCTGTCAACTTAAGGCTACCTATGATTTTATCGATTCTGTCAAATAGGTAATTCTGTCCCATATTATGCTGGGAGAATAGCCGCTCCAGCCTGTTATCTAGAGATTTACAATTTATAAATGAACTTGTCTCTAAACTGTTTTAGTTTCTCTGTTTAGGCTCTCTTTAGGATTTTCCTGAACTTAGTGATGGTGAGTGTAAGCTTACCAAGAATCTGCCCCTCCTAAATCTAGGGTTGGTAGGCCTAGAGCTGATGATAGGATGGTCTTGAACGGTATACTATATGTTCTCGTTACAGGTTGTAGATAGATGTATATGCCTCCAAGATATAGTTCATGTAAAGGCGAGCCACTGCCATGGATGATTCCAGAAGTACCTTTTCGGTCACGTGGACTCCATAAGATATATCTTAAACATATCACAAACATTACGCCAGGCCAGAGAAACACGGTAGCTATCCTAGATATAGTATGTGTTGGAGAGAAGTACTATCTAAGAGTTTTCTCAGAGTATGGAACTGAGGAGACGGTAGTCAAAATGTATACTGGTCATCGCCTAACTACAAGACAAGTGGTTGCAACACCTATCGAGCGATATCAAATTTTTATAATAGGGATTTGCAATAGTATCAAGAACATGAAGTTTTCAACTATTTCGATAATAATCTTACTTGTAATCAGCCTATTAGTAGGAATAGGTATTGGAGTTATAATCTCTCCGCAAACTATAATGAAAACTGAGGGAGTCACCGTCGTAGAAGCTTTTCAAACTACAGTTACAACATCTATTACTGTACAAACCATAGTTAGAATTAAAGAAAAAGCGATATATTCGATAACCTTAACCGAATCTAGATATTTCACTAAGACTATCACCGAAACTATTGTAAGAAGTCAAACAAAACTAGTTGACAGAATAGACTATGCAGTTGAATTCCTGAAGAGAATGTACAATTCAAATATAGGTTTATGCGCCGAATCACCTAAAGGTTGCGCCTAACACTTACTGGCTTGTAAGCGATAATCTTTTAGCATATAAAGCCTTAGAGAGACATGCTCCTGAAATCTCAAACTCCATAAAGTTGAAACTCGTTGAATTAGCTAGAATCTATAACCTTCCGACAGATTCTAAAGGATTACCAATAAGCTACAAACATGAAGTCTTAATCGGCGATACTGTTGCAACACCGTTCAGGACTACCTTATCTTATACGCTATACGTTAATGATTATACATTAAAAATGGATATAGCAAATGGTACGGCAATCATGGAAGACTAACAAGAATATGCTGACCTACTCCTTTATGCAGCGCTTTCAAAACATTTGGAAGGGCATGAGGAGGAGGCACTAACCCTATTCAGCAAAGCTAAGGATATGTGGGATGGAGTAGGCATAAACGATAAAGTAACCAAAGTTGAAGGCTAT
>CAZKRR010000166.1:0-2593 GCA_964555135.1 uncultured Nitrososphaeria archaeon | reverse complement strand
AACCTCTGCTGTAGTATGGCTCCCTCGGAGAGTTCTTTTAGATCTTTTTCTTCAAAACCGAACTCGCTTATACCTGAGGGAAGATTGACATCCTTCATTAGTTTTATCAATGCTTCTTTAGCGAGCGCCGCAGCCTCTCTTATCGTTAATCCCTCAGTCTTCTCGCCTAATAGTTGAGCGATCCTTGCGAGTTTATCAGGAACTATCGGCTCGATAAATTCAAGCATTGCTGGTCCTGTGACGGCTACGGTGATACCATGTGGGAGCTCATGCCTTCTACCAGCGATAGGGTATGCTAGAGCATGAGATATATGTACTCCTGCGTTTCCAAATGCTCCACCTAGATGTGCGGCTAGAAGCATATTTCTCCTAGCTTCCAAGTCATGTGGATTGTAATATGCTCTCCTCAAGTATTTTCCAATAAGATCCATTGCTTTCTCAACAAATATATCTGAGACGGGGTTCGAGCCTATGTATACTGGTCTCTTATCTGGGGAGAGAGGTCTCGGTCTACAATTATATGAGATGGCAGTATAACATTCAATGCAATGCATCAATGCATCTATCCCCGTTGATGCAGTATAGTAAGGAGAGAGCGTTACGGTGAGGACTGGGTCTAGTAGAGCGTAAGAAGGTAGGAGGTAGGGATTCGAGATCCCTACTTTCAGCTTCTCCTTAGTTAGGTCAACTATTGCTACTGGAGTGTTCTCGCTTCCAGTTCCCGCAGTAGTGGGAATACATATTAATGGTTTAATAGGCCCTGGAACGGGTTTTCCGCCTCCTGTTGGAGGAGCGATATAGTCTTTGAAGTCTGTGGTGGGATAAGTAGTGTAGAGGTTTATCATCTTACCTGTATCGATGGATGACCCGCCTCCAACTGCTATGAACCCATCGTAATCCTTATTTTTGGCAAATTCTATTGCTTTAATGACTTCAGTATCTATTGGCTCTATATGTGTTCCATCGAATATATCAGATTTAATGCCTTCTCCTTCAAGATACTCCTTTATCATGGAAGGCCACTTAGTATTCTCGTTGAGATTCTTATCTGTAACTATTAATGCTTTCTTGATACCTAGTCTCCTCGCCTCGTATCCTACTTCTGAGCTAACTCCTTCTCCAAACTTTACCTGAACGTTCCTAACAGTAAATACGGTGTCGTTAGGCGAGGTATATGTGAAAACCGACATTTTCGCCTCCCTGAACCTACCTCAGCTACTTAAGGGCTTTAGGTGCTTTGGGATACTTCTCCCAAAGCTTTGGGTCATGGCTTATGACAAGGTTCGTTCTAGGTCTTCTAGCAAGCAGTTTTATCTTTCTTAAGCCAGTAATATATTCATCTACATCTCCAAGCAGCCAACCTTTCGATTCTCTTTCCAATTCCTCAGGTAGATGGACGAAGTCTCCTGTAAAGAGATAGTTGTTGCCAGCTTCAGTTGTAGCTTTTATTATTATGCTTCCGGGAGTATGACCTCCAACAAATAGTAAATCTATCCCTGGGAGAAGCTCGAATGTTTCTCCATCAAAAGTAAACCATGCTCCTCCTCTCAATGCCTCGAGATCAACAGGCTGATAAGCACCTACTTTCCCAAGATACATTAGGTATGTTGCCCACATTAATTCTTTCTTATGTGCGATTAAAGGTGTTTTAAGATCTTTAAAGATGTATGCTTGGCCTGCATGGTCTAGATGGAGATGTGTGAAGACTACGTAAGCTATGTCTTCAGGTTTCAGCCCAATAAGTTTTAGCTGGTTCTCCAATCTATTTTCATCGGTAAACTTCGTCATCGGGAATACTTCCCAGACAGGCCCCCAAACCTTCTTTGCTTCAGGATGGCTTCCCGTATCCATCAATACTATTCCATCTGAATGTTCAATCACAGCACCAGTTACCGGGATATCAGTCCACACAGGGATCTTAGGCTTCTTCTCAACCATGCTCTCAGTCCATCCAGCAGGATCCGGGATAAACCACCCAAGTTCTCCTGAGAGGATTCCAAAATCTAGAAGGTAGATATTCTTAATACCCATATTCTAACCTCATAAACTACTCTGTTATGAGCGATATAATGTTTTTCTCTACATATAAATTGTGAAAACTTAAGAACCTGTTGTTCAAGCTGCTTTTCGAGGAATGAATTATGTATCTACTTCTTGACCCTGAGCATAAATATCCAAGATGTTTCTGCACTGATGAAGAGATACTAATAGCTAAGAGTGTAAGAGAATTTACAGAAAAAGAAGTTTTCCCTAAGAGGCAGGACTTAGAAGGTGGATGGCATAGAGATGAAGAACATGCTCACAAAACATTGTATGAACTATATTATGGATGCCATAAGCTCGGGTTAACGATCGCTAACCTACCAGCAGAATATGGAGGGCTTGGTCTCTCGCCAATAGTACGACAGATGATAAATGAAGAATTATCGAGAGGAGACCCAGGCTTAAGCACTCTCGTAGGTAAAATCCATTGGATAGTATCTTTCATGTATAATCGTGTCAATATTAGGAGAGACCTTTTAGAAGAGTTTGCTCCAAAGCTAACAGCGAAAGTGCCGTACATTGCATGCGTATGTATTACTGAGCCTGAGGG
>CAZKRR010000165.1:0-2614 GCA_964555135.1 uncultured Nitrososphaeria archaeon | reverse complement strand
TCTCTAGCCTGTATAAAGATGGAGACATCATCCATGTGATAATTATTGAATATCCTGACTTGGTATTCGAATACCTCTTGGGGGAACCTAGTCTGGTTATATAGCCATATTGGTACATCTTCCATGACGACCTCCTTATATGCATCTTTAATAATTCGGCTGATAAAATCTGAGCCAGTTATGATTAGCTGGATTGAGCCATCATAGACATCTATGAGGGCGTATCCAATAAATCTAACATAATCGTTACTTCTACTCCATGGAACATGCTCACCACTCAATCTAACTATTAATGGCATCAACCAATATGTTCTCTCTCCATCAGTCACTGGAAACATATCGACGAACTCTCTATTCCATCTATACTCAAAGTAGGGGAAGAGCAGCATCATCCTATCATATACGTCTCTGTATCTTAATAGTCTAATCGTTTTATCTGGATAGGAGAAGAAGAATGTTGGGTCATAAATCCAGCTAATAGGTGGGGAGACGATAACCCCCCCTCTGCCACTATATCTTGTTCCTGTAACTTCATCTGATACATCTTTACCTAGTATTATTGCAGCCCACGTTGATTCTAGTAGGCCGCCCTCCCCATAGTATATCCTCCTCTGAGAGAAGAACTTAGATGAATCAACTATTGTTCCGTTACTAGCATCTAGTAAGAGGAAGCCATTTGGAACATGAGTATAGACTAGATGTTGATTATACCATACATCTGCTGCTTTCACAGATATAGGTAGGATAGGCTTCATAGATGCACTCCAGTACAGCCTCCCATTAAATCTTAGAATATCAGAGTCTTCAAAATCTACGTATGGTATCAACCCTATCTCAGGCTTCATCTTTGTAAACGCAGCTTCCCAGTCCCAGAGCCTAATAATATCTAATTCTTCCCTCACATTCTTAATGTATTCTTGGATAGTTAGAAAAGATGAATGTTCGGGGAAGATGTATCTCTCTCTACGTATATCTTCAATATCTGCAAGATACCTATTGACAGCGATCTCTTGTTTAACGTATGGTCCAAGCCACTCTACCTTCCTAGCATCTGCAATACTATTCTGTATAGTTACAATAGAGACTATTGCTAATATTGTTAGCAGTATCGCACCTCCCTTTATAACATATGCATAGAGGAATCCAGGCTTAGTCTTATCAAGATACATGAATAATAGCATAAGACCCGTTAGACTGAAAGAGCCTAGGATCAAGATCTTAGTATTATAATCTATATAGTTTGGGAGGAATAATGTAAAGCCTATCCATGAAGTAGCAATAGCTAGTATTAACTCGATAGCTTCAACCGGCAATCTAAACGTCCCCGTATTTACATAGTCTACAAGAATCCTAGACGAAGCCTTCAATATTATTGTTAATCCAACAAGTATTATCAATCTAACGGATATTGATGTTAAGAGTGGGGGGGTAAGGAGTATTAATGCAGGAGAAGCGGATACAACTATCTGGGCAGGAGAGATATCAGCTGTAGACATGGGTATAAATGGTAGCTTGAACAACTCAGGTATTTTACCTAACCCAAAGTCTACTCCATTTAAGATACCTAGAACTGCCATACCGAAGAAAGCATTAGCAAAAAATACGGTACCTATCAACATCTTAGTAATCTGCCAAGCTAGAAACCTAATAAAACTAAGCCTAAAGGATGAGAAATCTAAATCTCTCGGACGAATATACTTCTCCCAGAAAACAGAGTAAAAGAGTCTAGCACTCCAGAAAGTAATAGAATTCCTATTCTTAAAATCTAGACGGAAGAAAGCACTAAAAGAAAGAATAAATCCACCGATTAGAGAATAATAGTAAGGTTTAACAAATAAATCTCCAAACTCCCAGAAGTTCAACATTACTTGAAGAATCTGGCTTAATGAGATAAGGAATAATACTATTACAAATACCGTTAAGGCTACTACAGTTGCTCGAGGTCTCCGCTTACTCCTAGTATACATTTCTCAATAATAGTTTATATTACTATTTGATAAATCTAAACTGGTTAATGTATAAGTGAGCTGACAGACTAGATTTTTTCTCTTCCCCCGAAGTTCTATCATAGCTTCATTAGCGAGCTTAGTGCTTGAGGCTATTAAGAACTATATACTCATCATTGTAGTTTTAATACTCTCATCTGTGAAGGTTGACTGCTTCGTTCTTGTACTCTTAAATAAACTTACGAAATTCTTCATAAACTCCAAACCCTTCCTGATGTTAGTATACAAATTATAGTTTTTATTTATCATTACCTAGTGTTAAGGAGTGGTACTTGATTGCCATAGGTATTCAAAGTAGTTTTTCGCAAATTTTGCTAATCCTACGTGGTCTGACCATATTGCGAAGCTTATACCCGCTCCTTCATCTCCAAGTAGTAGAATAACTTCTCTAGAGTCTGCAACGATTCCACCTCCAAACATCTGTTCTTTTAATCTTATCTCTGCTACTTCGCTTAACTTCTTTATTAGAGAGTAGTTAACATCGCTGGGAACCATGATCTTCACGCTTCCCCCTCTACTAGTTATATACGTGATGTGGGGTAAGAATACTGTAAAGAGATTCTTGGTTAAGAATGGTGCAGCAATCAATAATTCTTTCTCACAGTTTG
>CAZKRR010000164.1:0-2624 GCA_964555135.1 uncultured Nitrososphaeria archaeon | reverse complement strand
AAAATAATTTATCTAAGAGTTATAAGGTTAATAATCCGTGGTTCATAATTAAAAATTGAGGATCTCTTGGATAAGCAGCTAGCCAGCACAAAATGAGTCAGGGACAGTGCACATCACACAAACCCTCTATTATTGTTCAGGATAGTGCGGGGGGTGGGATTTGAACCCACGAACCCCTACGGGATTCCCCTACATTTGTGATCAGGGTCCTAAGCCCTGCGCCTTTGACCAGACTTGGCTACCCCCGCTCCCTACTTTATTTTGCTAGCTAATTTTTATCTTTTAACTACCCCACCCTATCTAACCAATGAGAAGGGATAAGGACTACCTTTATAGTGATAGAGATCCTCTTCCAGCCTCGAGGCAGGTGGTTCGGAGACTGTAGATATATAGTTCTTGGAAATGTAGTAAGTTACTGGCTTAAAGATATCTATGATGTTAAGGAAGAGCACTAAGTTAACTGCTTATAACATAAAATCATCAGAGGAATCGGCATAAGTTATGGAGGTTATTGCAGGAGGTAGGCGCATATATCAAAGTCACTGGATGCAAGCCCGCTGCTTATGATAAATAAAGTAAACTTTGTAGAAATATCTTCAAGACTAGCAGGAGTATCAATAGTGGTATGGGAGGTTCGTTTTTATTACGGAGGGTCTATGAACTATCAATGTTAAGAAGAAGGGTTATGGATATTTCTTGGCTATTGCTCATGCTGAGACGGGGGCCGATTTTGATGAAGAAGATATTGCCTGGAAAAGAATTACCAGTAGTAGATACAAAGTAAATACATAAAAATTCTCTGTTATAGAAATCTTTGACGATGAAGCTGTTAAAAGCTTATGTTATGATTACGAGACCTCCCAATGGTATCTTGATGTTTGTAGGGATATTAGCAGGTGTTGCCATCTCATATTCTAAGATAATCCGTTTTGAAAACCTCGTCTACTCATTTATTGTTGCATACACTTTGAATGGTAGCTCAATGGTTCTAAATGATTATTTTGATAGGGATGTTGACAGAGTTAATGCCCCCCATAGACCGATACCATCCGGTTTAATTAAACCTTCACAGGCAGTTATTTATTCATTCATACTAGGATTAATAGGCATAATCTTCTCAAGTTTAATCACAATCTACTGCATGATAATAGCCATAATATCTTACATAGCTGCATTCTTATACAATTCAAGTTTAAAGAAGACAGGTTTGATAGGAAATTTTATTGTAAGCTTAATCGTTGCAGCACCCTTCATATTCGGTGCAACAATGAGTGACGGATACGTATCTAATAGAATAATAGTGTTTATCGTCCCTGTTATATTATCGAATACTGGACGGGAAGTAATTAAAGGAATTGCTGATGTTGAAGGAGACATATTTAGACAGGTGAATTCTATTGCTAGAGTTAAAGGAGCGAGTAAAGCTGCATTAGTAGGTTCTATTCTATACCTCCTAGCTGTTCTATTTAGTCCAGTACCCTACATCCTAGGATGCGTTTCTGAATATTATCTACCAATAGTCTTGATAGCGGACGTAGGGTTCATTATTTCTACACGTAAAATAATGAAGAGACCAGACAAGGAGAATGCTATCAAAGTTAAGACTGAGACATTACTCTGGATGTTTATAGCACTTATCGCATATATACTTGGAGGCATATTATGATCTCGGTATATCTTCCTTCTCGAATATGTAGTAGCAACTATCATTTCTTAAATCTTTTAGAACCTCAGTTATAATATAACCTCTTGGAAGATAATGTTCAAATATTCTTCTGGTTACTTCTCTCCATTCAATCGCGATGGATAAGTCCTTCTTCTTCATTGATTCAATATCCATCGGGATTTCTAAACAGAATTTCCCAACATTCAAGTTTAACTTATAGTCTAGTATTCTCTTAAACGGTCCGTCATGAACGATTACATTACTCTTTTCTAAATTGTCTAAGTAGGCATTATCTACCTTATCTTTCAATTTTCTAGAAAGTTTTTCTTCAACTTCTTTAGAATCTAGTTTCCACTTAATGAGAAGTCTATCCGATTCTAGACCTCTATTCTGCGGGTCTCTCATTAATCCATAAAAGTTTCTCATATACTCTCTCCCTATACCTCCTAGCTTATGTATGCTCGTATATGCTTCAAATGGGTTTAATGGGTCAATAAGCCATACAGCTTGGTTTATGTTTTCCTCTAGTAAGTGTTTTCTTAACGCTATTCTCAGCTCAGTAGGTAGTTCGGTATCACTATATTCAGGTAAAACTCGACAGAAGTGTATGTAGTGGAATAATTCTCCATTCTTAAATGAATTGTATCCACATAACAAGCCTACAGGTCTATTATTCTGGTCATATGCAACTAGAACTATTCCACCCATTTCTTGAAATGCAATAAGAACATGATATGGTATTATGTCTCCTCTCCCCAAGAATACTGTTTGAAACGCTTCTAGTTGCTTGAATGATTCCCGGTTAGTTACTCTAACGATTCTAATGTTCTGCTCCATGATATTCTAACATGATCTGTAAGCCTCAGATATTAAGACTTTATCACAATGGATTATGTAGAATAATTATTGATTTAAAGACTTGACTCCTTACTTCCTTGGATAAAGTATTTTTAAAGCT
>CAZKRR010000163.1:0-2644 GCA_964555135.1 uncultured Nitrososphaeria archaeon | reverse complement strand
AAGACCTAGAGAGAGATATCAGATCAGCTAAAGATGAAGATAGAATAGTATTAATAAAAAACATGGTAAGCTTAGAGGTCCCTATCAATCAGAAGATAAAAGTAATAGAGGTGTAATGTATGTCGGATGAAAAGATTGACATAATCTTAACAACAGATAGAACGATGATGTCTAACCATCATGGTAAGGAGTTTCTAGGATTTATGGCTACTGGTCCACCAATAGGTATGCCTGAGGAACTATGGATGTGGATAACAGCACCAAAGATGAAGACTGATGGAAGAGGTAGACCATGGCAAGCACCGTATGCTTTAAGGAAACTTGAAGCACTACTCTTAGACCACGGGTACAATGCAGCAGTAATAGATCCGGATTACGTAGATAAGTATCTGCCCAATGCAAAAATCTTAATGTTAAGCCATCATGACTATTTTGCACTCTGCCCGCCGAGTAGTGAATGGTGGATTGTTACTAAGAAAGAACCAGTGAATGCTAGAAGCTTTAAGAAATTCATGGAGAAGCCTGCTATAAATGAAGCTAAAAAGAGAGGATTAAAGATTATTGTTGGAGGACCATCTGCTTGGCAGTGGCTCTATAAGATAGATCTTTGGAGTAAGTGGATGGTAGATACTGTGGTAGATGGAGAAGGAGAAAGAATAACATTAGACTTGGTTGAAAGAGTTTTTAATGGTGAGCCTCTTCCAAGATACGTTTTCGTGGGACCTAGAGATGTTCCAACTATTGATGAGATCCCATTGATAAAGTATGCTAGTATAAATGGGCTTGTCGAGATTATGCGTGGATGCCCTAGAGGTTGTAGATTCTGTTCGGTAACTCTTAGAAGCCTTAGACATATACCTCTAGAGAAGATTGAGAAAGAGATAGTAGTTAATGTTGAGCACGGTGTTAAGAATGGTATACTTCACTCTGAAGATGTATTACTATATGGTGGACGTGGGATAGATCTTAACCTAGATGCTTTAACAAAGCTTCATCAAGTTGCTAGGAAACATCTTAAAGAGATTGCTTGGAGTCATGCTAGCTTAGCGGCTATAAAGAATGCTGAAGAAAAATACAAGCTAATTTCTAAGATAATGGAGATTGTAAAGAGCAATGGTGTTCAGAATTATCTAGGCGTAGAAGTCGGATTAGAGACTGGGTCTCCTAAGCTCGCTAAGAAGATCATGCCTGCTAAGTCTCTTCCATACTCTCCTGAGTCTTGGCCACAAGTAGTTGAAGATGCTTTTATGATAATGCATGAAAATAATATTATACCCGCGGCAACATTGATACTTGGTTTACCGGAAGAGACATCCGAAGACTTAACTCTGACTGCAGAGCTAATAGATAGACTCAGACCCTACAGGTCGCTAATCGTTCCGATGTTTTTCGTACCGATGGGTGTGTTAAAGAACAAGGACTGGTTTACAGATGTCAAGATAACAGAGGAGCATATCGAAGTTATGAGGAGATGCTTATGGCACTCCGTATATTGGGCGGAAGACATAATAAATAAATTCTACCTAAATAAACCAGTTGCAGCTCCCCTAAGATTCATACTCAAAACATTCTTGAAGTATGTAAAATGGAAAGGTAAAACAGTCGAGAGAAAACTTGGATTAACACCAATTCAAGCACCAGTTACACCAGTCATAAAATAGTTTTCGATGAATGAGTAGTCTCAGATTTTTAAATCGAAGTTCTCAAAGGCATCATCAAGCTAGAAAGGTATGTATAGTGGGTGGGAGTACAACTATGAGAGAAAAACATAGATTGAATTTACTGCTTAAGCTGCATTCACCTCACAGATATGAAGATGACGAGGAAAAATATTGATATCACATAATACGCTAGAGTTGTAGTAATAATCAAAATTCATTGACATAATTGTTATTGCACCCCTAAGAATTATGTCTAGACATTTTGTGTATAGAGATAAGTGAGGGTGCTGAAAAACCGTTAACTTTTTTACAATTTTTCTTTTCTATTGTTGTAAATTAGTTAGAGGAGTAAGTGTTAAGAGAGCGGTTCTAGATTGCTCATTAGAAAAATTTTTACTATTGTTATACGATATTATAAGCTAGCACGTGAGTGATGCTTAGACTGTACTTTTACATTGACGGTGATAACCTATCTAAGAAGCTCATGATTCTTATTCATCAAATAGTGGAGATTCTTATTACACTATTTGAAGAGGTACAGAGTTATTCATCTGAAGATTTCATTCCTTACGTATTATCTTCAGGCGTGGTTAAACTTAGCATATTTAGACTCGACTTATCTAAACAGTTTGATCTACTAATCGTTAAGTCATGTCAAATATCAAGAGCATTCTTTTTAGAAAACAAGGACCTCCTAGGAATATCAGAAGTTCCATTAATACAATTAAATGATAAGCGGTTCTTCAAAGAAGAAGCATATAAAATAACTTATGAGTTTCTTCAACTTTTAAGAAAAAGACCTAACATAACAACCGATGATATAAGGTCTTTTTTCAAGAAATGGATCCACGCAACATATAAGAAGGAGACCGAGGCACCTTCTCCAGAGATAAACACATCCCTTATATTAAAACATGTAAGTGAGTATGTTACAAAGATTTTAACACGTTTGAAATCACCACCAAGTATTGGTAGTTACCCAT
>CAZKRR010000162.1:0-2675 GCA_964555135.1 uncultured Nitrososphaeria archaeon | reverse complement strand
CTATCCACGACTTCTTTGAAGCGTTTGCTATCATGCTCATCCCCAGGCCCCACCACTAGGCTTAAGGGTAGGGATTCCCCGGTCACAGCTACATGAATCTTCATCCCCTTAACCCTCCAGTATCCATCGTAGCCTACAGGCTCCCCCCTTACCAGTCTTTACAGTAGTACTATCTACAGCCACCTTATCTAAGCTGAGCTTTCCAGTAGAGTATCCCATGGCTATCAGGGCTTCAAGGACTTTAGACCATACGCCTCTAACACTCCACTTCTTAAACCTATCCCAACAAGTCTTGTATGAGCCATACTTAGCAGGGAGATCCATCCAACGGCATCCATTAACAAGTACATATAGTATCCCGTTTATAACAAGCCTATCATCAATCCTAGGTCTTCCAACACTAGCCTTAGGAGGAGGGAGAAGCCTTACAACCTCCCACTCCCCATCACTTAACTCCCTAAACTCCACAACAAAACTAAAGAAAGACCTAAATAGTTTTCAGATGAGTTCATTGTTATAGACTGCCCGCACTTTATAGAATATAAAACATTCGAATGCTTCTAATAAAGATTTGAAGGTCTGTTAGAGAAAGAGATAAGATTAAAGTTTGTTGAATATTTTTTCAATAAAAACTAATTGCTAGGAAGACATACCATATCATTTAAAGTGAATATAAGAGATATTGCAAAAGATGTTCCAATTCAGAAGAACTAGGCATACTTGACTTAAAGGCTGTCTTACGTCTGGAGAATAGTTTGCTTTTATTTACTCTATGAAGAGAAGAGACCACCTCGTATTTTAGCTGCTTATACTCTGGTTAGCGTTTCATACCATTTAACTGTTGGCTAGCGGTTCTGGTTTTCATCTTTAGCCTTATTCATATTTACAAATTCGGGTATTAAGTATAGACCTAGTGAAATCTTCAGAAAACACCAGTTAAGAAGGACGACAAGTCACTAACGTTTATATATTGCAGAACGGGATGTATATTCATGTTCGATACTCGTAGTCAAACATTAATTAGAGATAAGGAAGAACTTCTAAACCATTTAAGGAGATACAAATTAGAATTGAAGTTCTCTGCTGGAGTATGGTTCTTCTATCCAGGCCCAGGTAGGTTTCATGAACCTTACGTTAAACAAGGCACGATAGAAGATATTTTAAATAAAGTGGAGTGGATGTATGATCAGGGGTTAATAGATGGTAGTTTCCGGCTGGAAGCTCATTACCCAAATGAGATAAACTGGGATAATCTACATTTGTATAAGAGTTTAGAGAAAGAAAAAGGAATAAAAGTTATCATGGTTTCACCAAACCTTTTCTATGAAAAGCAGTTTGAATTTGGATCATTTTCAAGCCCAGTAGATGAGGTACGCAGAAAATCGATACAGAGAACAGTAGAAGCGATGAAGCTTGCTAAAGAGATTGGGGCAGAATTCGTAGTAATCTGGACTGGGGCTATGGATGGTTACGAAAACCCTCTAGGAGTTAATTTTTACTATTTATGGGAGAGATATGAGTCGGGATTAGCTGAAGCCATTGATGAAGTACCTGGAGTTCAGGTAGCCTTAGAACCTAAACCCTACGAGCCTAGAGGAAACTCATTATATAGGAATACTGCTAACGGGATTCTTTTAGCAAACTATATTGAAAGAAGATTGAGAAACCCTGAAAATAGACGTTTGTTGGAGCAGGGATACAGGATACTAGGAATGAATCCTGAGATTGGACACATATTTATGGGTTATGAAGAACTTAGTCTAGCATTAGCTTCAATAATGCGTGAAGGGAGGCTCTTTCACACACACTGGAATAGTCAACCTCTCGGAAACTATGACCAGGATTTAGATGTTGGAGTGTTTGGATGGAATGAGACGGTCTCAGCTTTACTTACCCTGAAGATGTATGGTTATAATCGATACTTCGGGATAGATATACACCCTGAAAGGATACCTGTAGAAACGGCTTTGGTAAATACTATGAATGCTCTAAGAGTTGCTAATGCGATTGTTGAGCGCCTAGACTATGATAGACTGATAGAAGCATTCTATAATCCATCTGAGAACAGAGGAGTAATCGAAGACATATACCTTAAAGCTATATCCCCACCTAGCTTAGAACTTAAACGGATTCCTAAAACCAGACATTGAGTGCTTCTTATGCATAATTAAAGTTTCTCAGTAACGTTTATATACAGGTTAATGCGAAAAGTATTTGAAGATATGAACGGCTTTGAAAAAGAAATCTCTAGTAAAAAGGTCTCACGTAGAGAAGCTATTTCAACAGCTGGTAAAGTTGCGATCAGCGCTGTAGTAGCTGGTGTCGTTGCAGGTGCTGGAGGATATTATGCAGGAGGCATCACGGCTGCGCCTGCTACGGTTACCGAGACGCGGACTGTGACCGCTGCAGCTACTACACTAAGGGAGACGGTGACGTCCATTGTAACCGCACCAGCAACTACGACTACAACTACCATAACCAGGACGGTTGCAGCTCCTGCTGTAAGACCTTATGAGGGTGTTAAATTATCAGTATTATGCCATACCGGAGTCCAGGCAGGTCCATGGCATGCTTATAAAGAAGATATCAAGAACATATATGGAATAGATTTAGAAGTGGTTGAGGCTCCTCCAGAAGAACTTTACTCTAAAGGTCTCTTAGGATTAAAATCGAAA
>CAZKRR010000161.1:0-2686 GCA_964555135.1 uncultured Nitrososphaeria archaeon | reverse complement strand
AGTTGAGGAGAGACCTCAAGACTATCCTTGATGAGAGGCTTACAAGAATGGAGAAGGATATAGCTGAGATTAAGGCTAAGATCGGCTTAATATGAGAACTGATCAATCAAGTTCAGAGATAGTGTTTGATGTGAGTGGAGTAGGCTATAAAGAGTATGGCAAGCACCTTTAAAGACAACCGTGTGAGAGCTAAAAGACTTCAAGGAAAAAGAGACTGCCAGGATGAAGAGTAGAAATCTGAGTAAGCAGAACTTAAAAGATGATTAAATCAAACTTTAAAATACGTTGAATACAAGTCTGCTTGGAATCGATAAACATAACAATGAACTAAGAAACATATAGGACAAAATCTCTAATATGTGGAACAGTGAAGCTCAGGAATTAGGTATGGGTTCCATACAGATCCATGTTAGTTCAAAACCCTCTATTACTATAGCAATTTTGCTGAGGGTACTTTGATGAGTGGTGAGAGAGTAGAGCTTTTAAAGGCTAGGGCTGAGAAGTTCTTAGATCTTGGCTTTGAGTTGTTGAATAGAAGTGTCTTAGATTTAGCTACATTTAATATTCAGCAGTCTTATCAATTGAGGGTTAAGGCTACTCTACTTAGACTAATCAGTGAAGCGCCCAGAGTACACAGTGTTAGAGAACTCCTCGGGATGCTTTCAGCTAGACTTGAAGAAATAGAGTTTAGAGAAATCTCTGACGCTGTTAAACACTTTGTTAAAAAGTGTAGAGAAGTTTTATCTGACATAGATTCAGCATACACTGCATCTAAGTACGCTCTCTTCACCTGTACTGCTAGCGATGTCAATACTATGGTTGAGGTATGCATAGAGCTACACAAGCTACTAGAAGATGCTGAGAAGCATGTATTGGGTTAAGTATCATTTAAGATACTTGAGGATGCTGGGAGAAGCTGTTAAAGCAGTTGCTAGAGCTGTACAGGATCTAGATCCTCTAGCTGAAGTATACATTGTCGGTGGAGCTGCAGAAGATAGGCTTACAGTGTTAAGCGACGTTGACGTCCTCGTAGTCGCCAGCAGAACTCTAGACGGTAAAAATTTAAACGAATTTAGGAGAGCAATATATGTGAGAGCTGTAGACGTTTACAACCTTCCATGGGACTACCCATTAGAAATCCACATAATGACGAGAGAAGAGTTCGACGAGGCCTTTGCTAAGAGAAGAAAGAAAGCTGGAAAGGTAGAGGCTTAAGATAAAGTAGCTTACTCTGCTATAACTAATAACTGAGTGGGGAAAACATTAAAAGCGACTTTTAACCGTTCAAGCTAAAGCTGCCATATGCGTATAGAAATTATATCTGATGAAGAATCACAGTGATAGAGTAACTATACAATTATCAAGGAATCTCTATGAGAAAGCCGGGAAATTCATTAAAGATAGTGGAAGCTTCCAAAGCGTTGAGGAATTAATTGAGTTCCTGTTGAATGAGGCGCTGAGCGAAGACCAAGAAAGTTATAAAATGACTAAAGAAGAGGAAGAAGAAATAAAGAAGAGACTGAGATCTCTAGGATATATTTAGGTGTGTATCTATGGAGAAAGAAGAGATTGAAGAAAGTGTATATGGAAAGTACACTACAGTCTCTATACCTGTAACATTATATCGACGGATAAGAGAGTTGATTGAGGGGACTGGTTTTATCTCAGTTTCCCAGTTTGTTATCTACATACTGAGAGAAGTCATATCCTCCATGGAAGATGATAAACTGAGAAGTCGATCTCTACCTGAAGATGAGAAGTTGAGAATAATTGAGAGATTAAAGAAACTTGGATATTTGTAATTACAAAGCTTGATCAGGAGTTGACGTGCATGGTATCTAAACCACATGGCGGCAATCTAATTAATCGAGTAGTAACTGGTAGGAGGCTTAACCTGCTTAAAGAAGAGGCAACCGAGATCCATGGCATTAATATCTGATATGATCTTGTAACTGACTTAGAAAATATAGCACACGGAGTGTATAGTCTTTTAGAGGGGTTCCTGAATCAAGAAGACTACATTAATGTGCTCCATGAAATAAGGTTATCTAACGATATACCTTGGAGCATCCCAATAACCTTAGATGTAGGTCCAGATGAAATAAGAGATGTAAAGGAAGGAGATGAATTATCTCTAATTCATCAGGGACAACATATAGCAATAATCACTGTGGAAGAGATATACGAATGGGATAAAATGAGTTATTGTCAACATGTTTTTGGAACGATGGACATCAGGCACCCCGGAGTCGAAAAAACCCTTAAGAGAAAAGAATTTTTAATAGGGGGGAAGATAGATCTCATATTGCATTTCCATAACCCGTTTGAGAGATATACACTCTGGCCCATAGAGACAAGAATCTTATTTCAAGAACGTGGTTGGAGATATATTGTAGGTTTTCAGACAAGAAACGTTCCCCATATCGGCCATGAATACGCACAGAAAGCAGCTTTAACATTTACTGATGGATTATTTATTAATCCGTTAGTAGGTTGGAAAAGGGCAGCGACTTTAAAGATGAAGTGATAATCAAGTCTTACGAGGTACTCTTAGACCATTACTTCCCAAAAGAAGACTCCGTCGTCTTCGCCGTGCTATCTATGGAGATGAGGTATGCTGGTCCTAAAGAGGCAATACATCATGCTATAGTAAGGAAGAACTTTGGCTGCACACACTTCATTGTTG
>CAZKRR010000160.1:0-2699 GCA_964555135.1 uncultured Nitrososphaeria archaeon | reverse complement strand
GTATGCTGCATAAACAGACCAACAGAAGATAGAGAACATGATTAGTAAAGCTCCAATAAGCCACTTGAAGCTATACTCCAACCTGATTTTATCTAGAAAGAATACAATCAATCCTGTGAAGCCTATTGAAATCCCAGCATACTGTAGTTTCACCAATTTCTCTCCTACTAGAAAATATGCGATTAGGAAAGTCATTAGAGGGTAGCTTCCAAGCATAAGCCCCGCATGATTTGCATTAACATACAATAAGCCAAGATTATACGTTAACCATGGAACCGCTATACCACTCAATGAAAGTATGAGCAAGTCTCTAAGACCAACCCTTGGAGACTCCGAAACCTTTACCATCTTAACTAACAGCAATAATGTAAATGAACCTATTAAAACCCTGTAAACAACTAGGTCCCATGGACTAACATCATATAGAATGAGCTTACTCACTGGAGCTGTTGAGCCCCAAAGTATCCCTGTAAGTACAGGAGTAAGATATGAAAACTTCTTCACCTTAGTCAATCGTATCAAGTAAACCGCATATATAGACCTTACTTAAACATATTATGCGACTCCTTCAGCAGGCTACCTGACTTAATGCTGCAATTACCCAGTATTCTTAAAAATAAGAATTCACATATATTTTGTATGGATTTTGAGTTTTCAGAAGATGAAGTAAGATTTAGAGAGAGTGTTCGAGAATTCTGCAAAAGATACATTGAGCCTAGATGGGTTGAGATAGATGAAAAAGGTAGGATCCCAGTCGACTTGATTAAGAAGATGGGTGAGCAAGGATTATTCACTATACCTATCTCAGAAGAATATGGCGGGATGGGTGGAACAATTACTATGACAGCGATAGCTGCTGAAGAAATAGCATACCATGACCCCTCAGTAGCGACAGCTGTCTATACCTTATTGAATAATGGGTGGCCACTACTAGTAGAAAGATATAGTAATGAAGATGTTAAAAAAGAGATTCTACCAAAAGTAGCAGCTGGGGAAGCATTCTATGGCATTGCCTCGACGGAATCACATGGAGGATCAGATGTTGCTGGAATAAAAACGACAGCTGTGAAGAAGAATGGGGCATGGATACTGAATGGCGAGAAAACATACATAAGCGGGATAAGAGAGATAAAGGAATTACCAGAAGGTGGTGGATACTTCCTAGTAGCCAAGACAGATAAGCCAGAATATGGACATAGAAATATAACAGCATTCAATTTAATCGTTAAATGGAATGGAAAGATAAGACAAGGATGGAAACCAACGGTATTCGAAGAGATAGGTAGAAGAGGGATAAGCACTGGAGCGTTTATACTTGAAAACTTTGAGATTGAAGACAAGTATAGGATCGGCGAAGAAAATAGGGGATTCTACTATCTTATGGAGGGATTTAATGTAGCAAGAATACTCGTAGCAGCAGCAACAATAGGTAGTGGGAGATGGGCTCTAGACCAAGCAATAGAATGGGTAAAAACTAGGAAACTATTTGAAGGTAGACCTTTAGCCTCTTTCCAAGGTGTAAGTTTTAAACTATCAGAGCTATATGGAGAATTAGAAGCAGCAAAACTTCTGACATATAGAGCAGCATGGCTTGCAGATAAAATCTATATCGAGAAGAATCCTAAGTGGAAAGAGAAAGACCTAAACATACCCGTAGCATTATGTAAGATGAAGGCACCGGAAGCTACAACCAAGATATATGAAGAACTTATGAAATGGTATGGAGCATACGCATACACAAAAGATTGCAATGCATTCAGAGGATGGCTTGGAACATTCTCATATACCATAGGCGCAGAAGGTGCACAGAATATAATGCGGATAATAATTGCCAGGGACCTCATAGGTAGAGAATACATTAAAGGATAATAGCTGAATAGACAGGAGGAGGACTGGTGAGAATACTTACATTAGTAAAACTTACAGTAGATATTAGTCAATTAAAATATGAATCATCTGGTGAGCCACTCATGGATATTGCACCAAGGAAGATGGGCGACTCAGATAAATGTGCAGTAGAAGAAGCTGTTAGATTAAAAGAAAAATACAATGCACATACAGTAGTAGTAACAATAGGTTCCACCCCGGATCATGAAAGAATAATTAGAGATGCTTATGCAATGGGGGTAGACGAAGGATACATGGTAGAAGTAGACGGATATGAAAATCTACAAGCGATTACAATTGGAGAGATAATTAGATCTATTGTTGAGATGACTGGACCATACGACTTAATAATTCTAGGAGCTGGATCACTGGATACACACTCTTATACACTTGGACCAATCATAGCTTCTAAAATCAGTATACCTGTAATAGCTGGAGTAGACTCATTAAACTACATCGATGGATACTTCGAGGCAAGATGCATAATGGAGGACGGGACGTATGTCTATCGGTCAAAACCTCCTTTAATAGTTACTGTAACGACTGAGGTGAATGAGCCTAGAATCCCAACTCTAAAAACAATACTAAAGTCGAAGAAGATGGAGATAAAGAGATTAAAAATTGAAAGCCTAAATGCAAAGCTAGAAAAGATCGACATTGTAGATATTAAGAGATACGTCATCCAGAGGAAGAATATTATATGGGATGCAAGCGAAGACCTAGAGAAAGCTATCGACAACCTATTCAAATTGTTGGTTAGTGAGGTTTAACTGTATGAAGATACTGTTATACGGTGAAACTATTGAATGGTT
>CAZKRR010000159.1:0-2758 GCA_964555135.1 uncultured Nitrososphaeria archaeon | reverse complement strand
GTATAAATATTGTTAATAGTAGTCCAGATAGGATTATCAAGCTAGGTGTAGCCTATATCCCACCAGAACCCCTTAAATACAGTATCGCTCCAAACCTAACTATAGTCGATAACTTATTTATGAAGGCATATAGATATAAACCATATTCTAACGGTATACTGATAAATTGGAAGAAGATTTATAAGAAAGCCGATGAACTGATTAAAAACTTTCAGATAGTTTCTCCAAGCCTCTCCACTAAAGCTAAGTCTCTCTCAGGAGGGAATCTTCAAAGACTTATTCTAGCGAGAGAACTATCAGGGTTAATCGGAGACAAGATACCTAAATTAATAGTAGCTGCTTACCCGACTAAAGGGCTCGACATAGGTGCAACAGAATTCGTACACAAGACACTTATAGGATATAGTAGGAAAGGCTCGGGAATACTTTTCATATCAGAAGATATCGAGGAAGCATTAATGATTAGTGATAGGGTTGCTGTAATGCATGATGGTAGAATTGTAGGCATATTTAAACCTGGAGAAGTAGATATAGAAAAGATTGGTTTAATGATGGCTGGTGTGCAGGTAGCATCTGCAATATGACGGTGGTTGACGTGGCTAGGACATCAACAATACCATACATTATTAAGATACAAAAGAGGTTATACTACAGCCGTAAACTTTCCATACTAACAACTTTCTTTGCCGTCATTATAGCATTCGGGGTAGCAGGTTTATTCTTCACTATTATAGGTTTAAACCCATTAGAAGTATATTCTTATATAGGAGGAGTCTTTGCTTCTCCCACACTCCTCTTAGAATCATTTAAGAGAGCTATACCTATAGGGTTAGCTGCTCTAGGGCTGAGTATTGCTTTCAGGATGAATTTCTGGAATATTGGAGCTGAAGGCCAGATGTACATGGGCATGCTTGCCTCGACTGGCATAGTACTGCTCCATGTATACTATGGATTAATCCCAGACTACTTAGTCTTATTATTAATGATATTAGCAGCATTCTTTACAGGTGGGTTATGGTGCTGCCTACCAGCTTTCCTGAAGGCTAAGATGAAAGTAAACGAGATACTTACAACATTAATGATGAATTATGTAGCAATGTATCTTGTAGACTTCTTAATATATGGTCCATGGAGAGACCCAAAAGGATATGGTTTCCCCCTCTCAGTACCTTTCCCAGAATACTCTAAGTTAACGGTAATATTCGGAGAA
Source organism: uncultured Nitrososphaeria archaeon (assembly GCA_964555135.1). GTDB lineage: Archaea > Thermoproteota > Nitrososphaeria_A > Caldarchaeales > Wolframiiraptoraceae > Geocrenenecus. The sequence continues at coordinate 1,548 of CAZKRR010000159.1, read as the reverse complement.
TTCGCTTATGGAGGCTTACTGCTACTATCTCTGACTGCAGTTATAGTCTTCATAATTCTTAGATATACGAAGCTAGGATTTGAGCTTAAAGTTGTTGGAGAAGGTGTTGAGACAGCGAGATATGCTGGGATAAATCTCTCCAGGGTAGTTACAGTAGGAGGGTTTATAGGTGGAGGCATAGCAGGTATAGGAGGTTTAACAATTGTAAGTGGCATAATTGGAAGATTAAGACCGAGAGCTTCACCTGGATACGGATATACTGCAATAATCGTAGTTCTACTCTCAGCATTAAATCCCTGGTTAATAATTCCCATCAGCATATTCTTCGGAGGGTTATTCGTCGCCAGAGACATTTTACAGGCAACATTAAGGATCCCCGAAGCAGCAGTAGAAATGTATCAAGCATTAATCTTTCTATTTATAGTAATAGGTGAATTTATGAAAAGATATAAGATAACGATCACCCGGGGAGGGTTAGATGAGTATTCAATGGGTTGAGCAAGTTCTTCAATTAACTGTCCAGATGGGGACGGTTTATCTTCTAGCTTCTCTAGGTGAGACCTATGCTGAACGTTCAGGAGTTCTAAATCTAGGTCTTGAAGGAATGATGATAATGGGCGCGGCAATCTCTTTCATATTCTCAATAGCGTATGGGCATCTTTTAGCAATATTCATCGCTGCTATAGTAGGTGCATTAATGGGGTTCATCCTCTCCATCCTAGCTGTTGACATGAAGTTGAATCAAGTCTTAGTAGGTTTAGCTCTAACACTACTTGGAATAGGTTTAAGTGGATTCTTCACATTCCCAGAAATTAGAAAGAACATATTATTGAAGCTGAATCCCTCCCTTCCAGAAGAGATGCTATTGACTCAGCAGGCTGAGAAGCTTCCAGAAATCCCGATACCGGTATTATCAGATATTCCAATATTAGGTAAAATGTTCTTCAGCCATAATGTATTGGTATATTTTTCGTTAATCCTCTCTATACTTATGTGGTTTATCCTATTTAAGACTAGAATAGGCTTAACCATAAGGTCTGTTGGTGAAAACCCATCTATGGCCGACTCACTAGGCGTAAATATTTACATGGTGAGGAGAGCTACAACCATTATAAGCGGAGCATTTGCAAGCCTAGCTGGAGCATACTTCTTTATAGGCTTCCACCCATTCTGGAGAGAGGGAGTAACAGCTGGTAGAGGATTCATAGCTCTCGCACTAGTCATACTTGCTACATGGAGCCCGCTGAGAGCAATCCTAGGAGCATATCTTTTCGGAGGGGTTGAAACATTCCAGTATAGACTACAATTATTTGGTCTAGGAGCTCAAAGCCCATACTTCCTAGCAATGCTCCCCTACATTATGACGATAATAACATTGATAATAATCTCAACTGAAAGCATAAAGAAGAAGGTAGGAGCACCTGCATCACTAGGAATACCCTACTCAAGAGAAGAATAGTGATAAATATCTAATAATGCTTACTAATGCTATTCTATGCAAGAATGGTGAGTATCGTCCACCAAGATACAAAGATATGAGGAGGGTTC
>CAZKRR010000158.1:1565-2759 GCA_964555135.1 uncultured Nitrososphaeria archaeon | reverse complement strand
TCTATGAACCATCACTAGCCAAGAACAATACTCATAGATACTTTAAGCTTCTAACGATCGTTGACGTTGAGATGAGGGCATTGTTTATGAAGGAAGCAGTACTATACAAGAGTCTCCAAAGAATTCAGCAAATCAACTTGCTAAATGTTGATATTGGAAGTAATGTGAGGATGTTGGAGAAGATGGTTGAAGAGGTTAGAAGAGAGATCGTTGATAAAGCCAGCGAGATAATACCGAGGTTCATGGATATAGCTGATAGTCTAGGACTGAATAGAGATGATATTAACGGGTTAATAGGATTAGCTGGACTATTAATCTATGACAAGTTTATATCATATAAGAAGTCTATCAACTACTTTGGATTATATAAGGCTAAAGGCAGGGATGGTAGGAAGAATAAGAAGTATAACCATAAGGCTCAGAGACATCTACTAATGCTTACAAATGCAATCCTAAGGAAGAATGATGAAAAACATCTACCAACATTTAAAGACATGAAGAGGATTTTAAGAATGGTGATAGAAGTAAAAAGGTCAGTAGGCTCGCTGGGGACGGGGCTGGGATATAAGCCCTGGCAAGACCCACACCCTTATTCTTGTCGTCCTCGGCGAGCTTGCGGAGCTTGAAGCGGGGACCGGAATAGTTTGTCTGTGGGTGGCTAGGGCTATTAAACCAGCCCCCTCCCTAAGTTTTTCTTAAAAGGGATGATGCCAACGTATCTTTAAGCCCTTCTTAAACTATTCATGAAACGTATTTAAAATGCAAGCAAGATAGCATTTCAAAACCCTGCATTATCCATACTAGTTCCAGTATTAGCATCTTCAATATTCTATTAACTGCCTTACCTCGTATAGAATAAATAGTATTCCAGTATTGTTAAGATCCTTGAAACAAATTATTGAGATTATTAGGTCGAGGGGATATTATTCTAGGGGGTACTGGAGAGGATTCAGAAAGGATCCCTTTAATATAGTGAGGTGAAGTTATTAAGATTACCTAATGGTTACCCTCATATAGTTCATCCGTCCTTAAAGCCTCTAATGTATGTTCTTCTTCAGGGATAGTAGCGTAATATATTGGTTATTACTATACTTCTCTCTAACAATCTTGATATTCTCCATCTCAGCTATATGTAAGACTTCATTGATACTCTCATCCAACAAATGTGCTATCCTTTCTACTGTCGTCCTCCCA
>CAZKRR010000158.1:0-1465 GCA_964555135.1 uncultured Nitrososphaeria archaeon | reverse complement strand
ATCCATAATTATTTAATGAATCTTCATTTAAAGCCAAGTATGTCATGTTCCTATAATTCCCCCTGCTGGCGTCCTGGCTACTGTAACTCATCGGCCAGCCCTTCCCCAATATTAATGTTTTGATGTTTTCCGGATAAGCATTTTTCACCCACCTTCCGTCCTCGCGGCTTTGTAGTTTATCCGGACGATATGGTCAGCGAGTCTCAGCATACAGTTTTGAGAGAATTATAGGTGTGACAAATGATGTTAATATAATCATTCCAACTGCTTGGATATAGATAGGCTGGTTTATCAAGTCTCTACTAAGCGCTAGGCTTGCTATCACTAATCCAAGCTCACCTCTTGGGACCATTCCCACTCCTAGTCTTACACTCTTACTCCAACTTCTAAGCTTAGGCAGTGCTGTGAGAGCTGACCCTAGAAATTTTGTAGCGAATGCGGTTGCGGTGAGAATCAATAAACCAAACATTACGCTTTCATTAAATACTGTTACATCCATTCTTGCACCTACAACCGTGAAGAAGAGTGGACTAAACACGTGATTTAGATGCTTAATAAAATCTTTAACTCGGACTAGTGCTTTAGATTCGGCGACAGATAATCCTGCAACGTACGACCCTATTATAGGTGAAAGTCCTAGACCAGCAGCTATTGCAGATAATATGAATGCTGAGCCTATCGCAGCTGCCTCAACAGCCCCCTCAGCCTTGATTAATGATGCACGTTCAATAAATCTCGGAATCATATAGACTCCTATAAGAAGCATGAGAAGCCATATTACGAAGAATATTGAAGTTGTTCTCAGCGCACTCATTAAGTCTAGGCGTCCCCCGGATTCTGATAATGCTGAAGAGACTATTGCAAGAATCGCGACTCCGAGTACATCATCAACTACTGCTGCATTTACTAGTAATATTCCTTCTTCTGTAGCTAATGCTCCAAAATCTTCCATAACTCTAACTGTGATAGCTAGGCTCGTTGCAACCATTATCGCACCAATCATTAATGCTGAACCTTGAGGATAACTTAACCATGTAAATAGATAATATCCTCCGATGAAAGGCAGAAGTGCTCCACCTGATGCTACGATGAAAGCCCATACTCCAGCTTTTCTTAAACTAGTAGCACCCATCTCTAAGCCAGCGGAGAATAGGATCATTATTGCTCCTATCTCTGCGAACGCATCAACAAATTCATTTAAGACGACTAGTCGTTCCCCGAAGATGATTATAGATGTACCGAGCATGGAGGGACCAAGCAGAATCCCCGCCATCAGTTCACCTATGACTGGAGGTAGCTTAAAGCTTGAAAACATGCCTCCTAGAACCTTTGCGAAGAAGACGAGTACGCTAATAGTTACTATTGCTCTCATTATAGGGTCCATGCTAGTGACAGCAGCTTCTACATTCATGTTAACGTCTCATACCTAGATATCAAAACTTCTTGATAAATATCCCCCTTAACT
>CAZKRR010000157.1:0-2780 GCA_964555135.1 uncultured Nitrososphaeria archaeon | reverse complement strand
TTGGACGTTGGTCATCATCCCACTAGATTCTCCTGATAGACTTCTATTAAATCTTGTTCTATTGTTTACTATTTTTCTCTTTAGGTTCTCTAAGTACTATTCTTGCATCTACTGCTTTGAATCCTTTCCCCTTCTCAAATACTATAACGGGATTTATGTCTAGTTCACTTATGTATGGTTGTTCGAGGGAGAGTTGGGAGAGCTTCATAAGCCCTTCTGCTAATGCATCTATATCTCTTTCTTTTCCTCCCCTGTATCCTTTCAGTATCTGGCTTGCACGTATCTCTCCTATCATGTGATACGCGCTTAATTCACGGATTGGTGCAAGTCTAAAGCTTACATCTTTATAAGCTTCAACATATATCCCTCCTAACCCGAACATTATGACTGGTCCGAAGAGCGGGTCTCTCTTAACACCGAAGATTACTTCAACACCATTCCTAACCATTTCTTGAACCGTTACACCCCATATCATCGCGTTCGGAGCATTCTTCTTAACATTACTTATTATCCTGCTATAAGCTGCTTTTACTTCTTCAGGGTTTTCTAATCTTATCTCTACTCCGCCGATGTCAAACTTGTGCACTATATCTGGAGAAGCTATCTTCATCACGACCGGATAACCTATCTTCTCTGCAGCTTCTACAGCTTCATCAACATTTTTGGCTACGATCCATTCAGCAGTCTTAAACCCGTAACATTTCAATACTTCAAAAGCCTCAACATCAGGCATATATTTTCTTCCTTCAGCTAAAGCTCTCCGAATTATTTCTTCGGCTTTCTCTCTATTTACTATGAATGTTCTAACACCTGTTCTAGGTCTACTTAACCATTCTCCATAGTTGTATAGTGCTGCTAAAGCTCTTACAGCATCTTCAGGAAAGTTATAATTAGGTATCTTTGAGCTCTCAAGTATGTCTATAGCTGAGGATATATCACTTACACCCATAAAGCATGTAAGTATGGGTTTCTTATATTTCGGGGCTACATCAACTACCACCCTCGCTATATCATCAACAGTCGTCATCGCCTGAGGTGTCAAGATTATTATTGCAGCATCTACATTCTCATCAGCTAATACATGGTTTAATGCATGCTGGTATCTCAAATGATTAGCATCTCCTACTAGGTCTACTGGATTCCTAACGCTTGCGGCAGGTGAGAGTCCAGCTTTCAAATTCTTCTTTGTTTCTTCACTTAAAGGTGCAAGCTTCAGCCCGCATCTAACTACTGCGTCTGTAGCGAGTATTGCTGGTCCACCCGCATTACTTATAATAGCTACTCTATTCTCTTTAGGTATAGGCTGAGTTGAGAATGCTTTAGCATAATTAAATAATTCTTCAACTGATTCTACTCTGATTACTCCAGACTGATTAAATATCGCATCATAGACTTCATCTGAACTTGCCAAAGCTCCAGTATGGCTTGAGGCTGCACCTGCTCCCTCCGGTGTTCTACCAGCTTTTATAGCTATAACCGGCTTACCTACTTCTCCAGTAATATATCTTACACTTTCGATGAATCTTCTACCATGAGACAGGTCTTCAATATACATTAAGATTACCCTTGTTTCAGGGTCATCCTTCAAATACTCAAGTACATCTATTTCATTGACATCTGCTTTGTTCCCAAGACTTACAACTTTCGAGAACCCTATCCTATATTGTCTAGCATATTCTAGAGCTGCTACACATATTGCTCCACTCTGAGATATTAAGGCTGTCTGACCTGCTAACGGCATCTCTCTAGAAAATGTAGCATTTATTCTAATGTTAGGGTCAGTATTTATTATTCCCAAACAGTTGGGACCTATTATTCTCAAACCTCCTCTCTTTGCTATTGATACTGCTTCTTCTTCTAGTTTTGCACCTTCTGGCCCAATCTCTTTGAATCCCGCTGAGATTACGACCGCAGATCTTACACCGACTTCAACGCATTCTTCTAGAACTTGTGGTACAACAGTATTTGGTACAACTACTATTGCTAAGTCTATTTCATCAGGTATAGAAGAGATGTTTGGATAAGCTTTTATTCCAAGTAGTGCTCTAGCTTTCGGATTAACAGGATATATTACACCCGTAAAGTGACCTTCAATTAGATTTCTAAGGATTGCATGACCAACACTCTCAGGATTTCTTGAGGCACCTATTACAGCCACTGAGTTTGGGTAGAAGAATTTATGGAGACTCAATATCCCCACAGACATACTCCTTCAACGTGTATTTAAGAATGAAAATCCCTAGACTATATACTCTCTATATAGGTAGGTACTCATCTTTATTTTCATATGACTACGCTCTAGCTAGGATGAAGATGATGGTGCTCCTACTCTTCTAAGCTTCTATTCTTCTTAATGCCTCAAGTACTATCTCTGCAGCTTCCTTTACCCATTCAGCTATCTTTTCTTTCATCCTCACTCTACTCTTATCGACAAGATTATCTGTTATAATTAGTACAGCCCCGGTCTTTATTCTGCGTAGATAGCCTAGAGCGAATATTGTTGCACACTCCATCTCTACTGCGGTTGCTCCAACTTTCACCCATTGAGATATAAATTCCTCATCTTCAGCATAGAATGCATCGCTAGAAACCACTGGGCTTATCGAAAACCTCTTAACCCTATTCCTCGCCTCGTTAACTAATGCTTCTAAAACATCATAGGATGGAGCGGTTGGGGGAGCTAATCCGGGCACATATGCTGATATTGTTCCTGACCCTTCATAGTAGCAGGCTATATTCGGTATAACTATGTCTCCTAGATTCAATTCTCTTACTAGACC
>CAZKRR010000156.1:0-2803 GCA_964555135.1 uncultured Nitrososphaeria archaeon | reverse complement strand
CTAGATAATTCTTCAAGCCACTCTACACCAGCTTCTCCTAGATTCTTATATGATACACCTGATACTTGAGCACTCTTTATCGATACCATCTTTTCTGCCCCATATATCTCTCCCAAGGCTACAAGAATCTCCATTGCCACTTGTTTCGCATACCCCATCTCTCCTTTCAGCATCCTCTCTTCTTCTCTAGTTAAATACATTATCCACCACACGTTGTCTAACAGTCCTGCCACAATTTAGGATGCGAATGAATTATATTAAGCTTGAGCCAAGACACGTAGATATTGTAGTTGGATAATCAGGTTGCATTCTTCTTATTCGTCTTTAAGGAATCTCTCTACATCTACTTTTGGTATGATGGCTTTTTGGAATCTCTCCTTCTCTATTATCGTTGGAATTGTTGCATCGATCCCTGCTTTACATGTTAATCTTGTAATCTGGTCCGCTGAAGGGTCTAACGATGAACCTTTCTCACCCGGTTTTATTACCAAGTCTCTATCTAGCTGGGTTCTTGTAGATATGGCCCATTCAACCTCCTCGGGATTATCAATATCTATATCTTCATCCACTATTACCACATACTTTAGACTTTCATGCCCTTTAAATGCTGCTTCTATAGCTTTTTTACCATCTTCCTCATTCTTCTTTCTGATCTTAACTATTGCGTTAAGCCATCCACCGCTTCCAGGTGTTAGCCTTACATCTAGGCATTCACATACTCTGCTTACCTCATAGAATATTGTTGCTTCCCTGGGTAGGCCCATTAGATTTTTATGCTCGTAGCCTGCTGGTAGTATATACTGGAATATCGGGTTCTCCCTCATAGTTATACATCTTATCTCTATTATTCTTTCTTTTCTAACTATATCGTATGTTCCTAGAATGTCTAGGAATGGTCCTTCATCTATGTATTCATCTGTAACATATCCTTCTAAGACTACTTCACATTCAGCTGGAACTAGAAGATTACTCGTTAATGTTCTTGCATATCTTACCTCAGATAATGATGAAGCTACTGAGAGTTCATCTACTTCTATGCTTGAGGTTATGGAGGCTGCGAGCATGAATGCTGGATGATTTCCTATGGTTATGGCTACTTCTCTACATCCTCTCTCGATATATTTGTAGAGATGCCTTGGAACGATTCTAGGTACTACTCTATTCTTATCTACAAGCATGAGCCTATGGTAGCTTGCATTATATCCGTACTCCCTGTCATAAGCGATTATTATACTTGCACTGATGTATGGTGCACGGTCTCTTAACCCAGTCCAGATGAATGGAAGCCGTGTTAAGTCAGGATTATCAATAACTACCTCTTGGCATGGAGGATCCTCAACTATCTTCTTCTCACCAGGATTTTCCAATGCTTGAATTATCTTAGTCTTGAGTTCTTGTGGAAATGTATTAATAGCTTCTGCTAGGATACTTCTATCTGCACATAGGTTTCCTACAAGCTTAAAGTCTGGATGTTCAGCTATCTTCTCAAACAGTACAGGTTTAGGGTCGAGTTTCTTCAATATAGATGGTATCTCAAATTTAACGGATGCAGGTTTTTTTACAATTATAATCTTACCTTCAGTTTCTAGTTTATTTAATAAAGCTCTTAAAGAAGCCTCCAACCTTATCCTCCAGAATCTCCGATTCTTCCTCGTTTTTATCTTTAATCTTCTCTACCTCGCAGCTGTTTAGAAGTAATTGTTATTAACATGGCTATCTTCTTAAAGATGACCTAGATGTGCCCTGTTAGAGAGTTGAAGAAGATCGTGGAGGATGTTTACTATATCCATGGGAGGACTAATGTTGGTGTTATTGTTAGAGATGATTGGTGCATATTGGTTGATACTGGATTGGATGAAGATCAAGGTAGGAGGATAGTAAACATAGTTAGAGATGCTGGATTGAATATTAAGTATATTTTTAATACCCATTCCCATGCAGACCATATAGGTGGGAATAGCATAATACTGAAGAGAAGTGAAGCGATTGTAGTCGCTCCAAGTATCGAGTCATACTTCATTGAGAACCCGGTTCTTGAGCCAATCTTTCTCTACGGCTCTTATCCTCCTGAAAGTTTGAGAGATAAATTCTATATGGCTAAGCCTTCAAGAGTTGATAAAGTGATAAGTGAAGGTGTGGATGAAGAGCTGGATTTAAGTTATGTTTCCTTGCTTGGACATTCATTTAATATGTATGGCTTAGTTGCCAGCGATGTATTCTTTATTGGAGATGCTTTATTCCCTGAGAATCTTGTAGAGAAGTTTAGTGTATTATATCATTTTAATGTTAGGGAAGCCGTGAAAACACTGTATAGGCTTAAGGAGGCAAACCATAAATACTATGTGCCCTGCCATTTCGAGCCCACTTCCGATATAGGGAAAGTTATCGAGGTTAACCTCAATTCCATAGAGAAGGTTAGGAAGCTTATAGAAGAGCATACTTTAAGTAAGATATCCATGGAAGAACTTTTCTCGATTATTCTATCAGAGTTTAAACTTGAATTATCTCCTCAAATGTATTTCTTGTATAGTTCAGCTTTAAAATCTTATATTTCTTGGCTTGTAGATGAAAAAGTTATAGACGGTAGATTTGAGAATGGAAGACTCTATCTGTTTAGAGTGGGGTGAGCATCTATGCCAATATACGTTATTCATCAACATTTCGCAAAGAAGGCTGGTCTCCACTACGATCTAAGGATTGAGATGGAGGGGGTGTTGAAGTCTTGGGCGATGAGGAAAGAGCCTCCAGCTGTTAAGGGTGTGAAGAGGCTTTGTATACCTCAAGCTGACCATGAATTATCTTA
>CAZKRR010000155.1:0-2833 GCA_964555135.1 uncultured Nitrososphaeria archaeon | reverse complement strand
TGGTAGTGGAGAATCGATAATCTTTCTGAATTCTCCTGGAACCTCCCATATATCTCTCCATCTTTTTATATTGATGTAAATATTTGTAGTTAGCTGATTATCTTGTGGAGTTCTGCCAGAGAGAGGTATATAGTGTAGAGGTCTGGAGGTTCAGGATCATGAAAGAGGAGGTATGGCGTGATGAGGAATATTTCAGGAATGTGTTACTACCTGCTATGAGGGTGTAAAAGATTGTTCTGGTGTATTTCCGTAACTATGGATGCTTGTAGATGGTGGATGTAGTGTCTCTATCATCTCTCCCATACGTGCTCCCACCATAGTATAATTTTAATGTACCGTATATGCCAGGATACCAAGCAGTATTCCTATGTGCAAAGGCAAAATTAGATGTAGACAGATGCCTCAGAAAGAGAAACATAGACTCTTATGAATACATACTTGACGCTATTGTTCACAGGGATGGAAGCATAAGCTCAACCAAGGCATTATATTCGCCACCAGCATCAAAGACATAACACAATATGTAAACCCATCAAAAACGAGAATCAAACTTGACAATCATCTTCAGCAGGCCCTAGATCAGCTTCTGCTCTTCAACGTATTGTGGATTCTAGTTAGCGGTCGATTCATCTTTCTTTCCAGAGATGTAGCTACTTCGAGGATTTAATGAGAGAAGAAGATTGTAAACATGATCTATGTTTACTGTTTCTTTCTGTTTCAATTTTCTGAATAAGCTGAATGTCTCTAAGCCTATCTTTATCAACTGATAATCAATCTTAGAAGAGTCTACTCCGCTTGTATCGATCAATCCTTCTTCAGAATAATCGCTTACTACTGCTAGAACGCATCCAGTAAATATTCTTTTGTCAAGGTACTTCTCATAATAGTCTCTTAGTATACAGTATGCTGAAAACTCCATTTCACTTGAGATTACACCCATTTCAACAAAAGACTTGATCCTCTCTTCAAGCTCTAACCTCCTAGGAGAGAAGCCTGGTCTCTCTCTAAAGTATAAATCGTCTTTTGTATGGACTGGTCCTATCCAGAGATTTCTTCCAAGAATATACTCATTTTCTTCAGCGGCTTTCAATAATAGAGGTATTAACTCTATACTTGAAATTGCCGGATACTCTAAGCCTATTACAGCTGTGGTTGCTCCCTCATCTCTTACACATGATGTTGGAATATGGATGTGCCCCCTCTTAACATACTGTTGAAGAGAACCAGATGTTCCAAGCCTAAGGATAACCATGAAGTCATCTTCCACAGCTTCGATGATCTCGGGAAGAATTATCATTACACTTGAGGGCCCCATTCCAGTTGAGATAGCTGAAATCCCTAAACCGTTATGAAACCCATTAACTACTACGTGACCTCTCTCTCCCACGAAGACTTCTGGCTTCTCTAAAAATTCAGCAACCTTCTTAATTCTACTAGGTGAACCGCCTGTGAGAACATAAGGATTTAATCTGCTTACTTCTAGATGAGCTGATCTACCAGTTGATGTCCTAAATGTTATCTTCATACTTACCAGTAAGATAAAGGTAAAAATTAAGTTTTAGAGTATTCTAAGTTCTTGTTAGCTTACTTTTTCTCTTCTTCAGTTTTTAGCTCTTTTTCCAATTCTTTTTCGATCTCTTCTATCGGCTTAGGAGGTGGAGTAGTGGCTAATGTATATCCAATCCAAGCAAATATTGCAAGAATACCTGTGACAGCAATGAATGCAGTTATCTTTAGTATCATCAAACTCCACTCAGTGAAGAATAGCAGCCAATTATAAGTTACTATCCCTACTAATGATAAAATGAGTATTATTATACCGATTAAGATGTCGCGGCTCAAGTTCTCAATACCTCTCTATTCCTAAGAGAGATTCGTAAGCTTATTATTATATTTTTTTAGATAGATGCTGCCTAGGAAGCAACATCTCAATCATAACTTAGCGTCTAATCTTTAATAGGTCTGGGTAGAAGTATTTTTTGCCGTGGATATTTTTTAATTCATCCCATTCATATAGAATCTTTACTGCTTCGATGGCTGTCTTGATCGCATCCTCTTCACCTACCATCCCGAATCTATCTTCAATCCTATTCGCGAATACTGCACACACGGATCCTGCACGTAACCCGTATATTGAGGCTAGCGTAAAGATTACCGATGACTCCATCTCAAAGTTTAATACATTCATTGATTGAAGATCGCTCAGTATCTTCTCCGAAAAACTCCAAGTATATTCTTTGAACCCTTTCCTACCCTGCCCAACATAGAAGCTGTCAGTAGAAGCCGATATGCCTAGATGATATTTTAACCCAAGATTTTCAGCTGCCTGGATTAATGCTAGTACAACTTCATAATCTGCGGAAGCTGGATACCCATCAATTACATACTGTCTAGATGTCCCCTCAAGTCTCACAGCAGCTATAGATATTATGAGGTCTCCTAGATCTATACCCTTCTGGATAGCACCTGTGCTTCCAACTCTAATAAATGTTTTACAGCCTGCTCTAGCAAGTTCCTCGATAGCTATAGCAGTAGACGGTGCACCTATACCTGTTGAGCATGCAGAGATGGGTTTACCGCTAACTTTACCTGTCCAGACTCTAAACTCTCTATGGAAAGAAACTTCTCTACCCTCATCCCAATGCTTAGCAATCTTCAATACTCTGTCAGGGTCTCCTGGAAGTAAAACATACTCGGCAATCTCTCCAGGCTTCACTCTAACATGATAAAACTCTCTACCTATACGAGGCTCAGTAGCAGACATAACTTCAACCGAGCAGTCCTATAAGATAAACTTTTATATCCTGGAGTCGATCCCGTCAACTTTTACTTA
>CAZKRR010000154.1:0-2836 GCA_964555135.1 uncultured Nitrososphaeria archaeon | reverse complement strand
CCTATATCATTTGCTGCTCCATCACCTGTTACAACCACTACTTTTAAGTCTTCTTCAATAGAGATCCTTCCCTTCTCTAACAGTATATCTAATGCATCTCGTATTCCTTGAGCACCTGCTGGAGCACAAGCCATTGCTGTATACATCCATGAAGACTTTAATGGTGCGAATGGATATACCATCATAAGTGTCACGCAACCTGCTGCATTTACCCAGACTACTCTACCTCCTAAAGCTTTATGGAAGAGTCTAAGAATTATTAAGGCATCACATCCAGCACATAAAGGTGTTCCAGGAACTACGTAGTCTTCACCTAGTAAATCTTTAAGAGTTGAAAACCTTGTCTTAGACATTATCCCCCACTCCTATCTTCAATAATGATTCTACTTCTCTAAGTTCATCTTCTCTAAATAGTAGTATCGGCTCAGGCTCGCCTCCCTCTTGATACTTCTTCATTAATTCTACTATGTATCTGAATTCATCAAGCGATAGTGTTTTTCCTCCAATCCCCCCGATTACTGGCAGGATGACCTTAGGCTTCTTCTCTGCATTGTAGAGTGCAGAAGATACTTCTGCGTATAGTGTTCCGCCAAAGCCTGGAGAGATATTCTGGTCGATTACTGCAACAGCTTTCTTTCCTTCAAGCGCTCTCCTTATATCTTGAGCGGGGAATGGTCTGACCATTCTAAGCTTCAATAATCCTATGCTTAATCCTTCTTCCCTCATCATCTTTACAGCTTTCTTACCTATTGAGGTGAAAGACCCCATCATAACGAAAACATACTCTGCATCATCCACCATATACTTCTCAACAACATCATATCTTCTCCCAAAATATGCTTCAAATTCATCACATGCTTCTTTGAATACTTTTATCGCATTAAGAGATGAGAGATGCATCTGGTATTTGTAGAAGCTGTATAGTGGTGGTCTTAGGACCGCTACACCTTTAGCTGAGGGTTTACTTGCTCTGAAGGGGTATGGAGGGTTATATCTTGGGAGGAAGCTTCTTACTTCTTCTACATCAGGAAGCCTTACAGGTTCGCGGGTAAAAGATAGATGGAATCCATCGAGATTTACTATCGATGGTAGCAAGACTCTATGGTCTTCTGAAACTCTATATGCTAGGAGTATGAGGTCTAGAACTTCCTGACATGTTTCAGTTTGTAGAAGCATGAACCCTGTATCTCTAGTAGATAAGAAATCGTTATGGTCTGGTTCTAGGGTTATCGGAGCCGCTACAGCTCTACTAACATTGACTAATACTATTGGAGCTCTCCATCCAGCGATATTGTAGAGCATTTCAAACCCGTATAGCAGTCCCTGGCTAGATGTAGCGGTAAATACTCTTGCACCCGCGAGAGAACCTGTTCCAGCAGCTGTAAGCATTGAATGCTCAGAATCTAAGAATGTTAGTTTTGCATTCATCTCCCCCAAAGCAATCCATTGTGAGATTGTCTCCACAATCTCTGTCTGGGGTGTAATCGGGTAAGCTGGGATATAGTCTACTTCAGCTAATCTTGCAGCCCACGCTGCTGCAACATTCCCAGTCATCATCCTAGCTCCAGCAACAGATGGAGTAATCTCTCTTCTAGGTTTAAGTTCCGAGATAAGTTTAGTTCTCATCATGCTGCTTCAACCTCTCTAATGTAATTAAATGCTTTTACAGGACATTCATTGAAACATATCAAGCATCCTTTACAATTATCATAGTCTATCTCTGGCCCACTATCAGTCATTCTTATAACTCCTTCTGGACAATAAATAACACATACTCCACATCTAGTACATTTCTCATGATTTAGTATAGGCTTAAAGATTCTCCAGTTACCTGTCTTCCTCACTCTCGTATTTCCTACATTTCTTATCTCAGGGATCGTTAAGCCTATGGGCATCCAGTTAATCTTCACGATTTTCTTTGGTTCAGCTGGTTTTGGTATAGGTAGGGGTGTTGGGAAGATTCTTTCAAAGCATGCTTTAGCTAAGAGAATATTCTTTTCAAGTGTCTCCCCTCTTATACCGATCTCGAGAAGCTCTTCTTTTAATCCTTCTTCTAGTGAGACCCATCTAATAATGCCTGTTAATTTAGCTGCTACGGCTCCTAGGCTAGTACTAAGAATAGGCTTCCCCACATATTTTAAAGATAGACCGATTAAATCTTCTACAACGATTCTTACATCATCTCTATCGATAAAGACCTTGTCTACTGGTTTACTAGTATTTACGAAAAGTGTTCCACTCTTTTGTAATCCTGAGAGAGGGTTAACTATCGGATCATTTAGTAGGGATTCATCTGCTAGTATAATTAAGTTTGGATTGAAGATGTACCCTCTTTCAGGTATTGGTATAGGTTCATCAGAGATCCTTGTAAATGCTACGACCGGTGCACCTCTTCTCTCAGCCCCATATATTGGGAAATCTTGTGTATAGTATCCTTCAAAATGAGCTGCGTTTCCAAGGATTCTACTTGCAGTCTTTACCCCCTGCCCACCTCTACCATGAAACCTAGCATATATGAGCAAAAAATTCCCTAAATATAATATGTAGACCTCGTTAAAAAATCTACTTGCGATAATATGTATTGAGTAGATTTTTATCGGTCAGATTTCTTAATTATTACTGTTTCTCCTATTATCTTGATGTAGTCTCCTGTTTCTATCAAGTTTATATCTACTTTGTCTATTGTAGGTATGTTGGAGATTATTGCTCCTACTGCAACTATCGGTTCACAGTATTGATTGATTATTCCAATTGGAGCTTTATTGTTTTTCTTAAGTCTATAGAGTATGTATGAGCCTACTGTTGAGCCTTTACCATGCGGGAAGACAAGTATCTT
>CAZKRR010000153.1:0-2857 GCA_964555135.1 uncultured Nitrososphaeria archaeon | reverse complement strand
GGGAGAAAGCAAAGATGACTATAAGCCAGATAGCTGAAGATATAGGTAGAACCGAAGCAACGATACGTAACCATCTTACAGGTAAGACTAAAGCTGGCCAGCTAGTTCGCCAAACTCTAGAGAAGTTTCTAAGAGAAGGGGTTGAGATCGACCTACCATCCACGAAAGAATTAGAAGAAGTGAAGGTAAAGCTCGAAGAAGAAAGACAGAAAACTCAGAAACTAGGAATACTACTCCAAGAAGTGAAGAATTCTCTTAAAGATCTCATAGAAAAACTTGAGAAAATCTGAGAAGCTGAGATAAACAATACTGCTGAGCAGCACATAATTGGGTTACTTCTTCAATTCGCTTATTAACCATTCTAGATACGTTTCATATCCATGAATTACTGGTATTGCAATTATCTCAGGTACTTCATAATCATGGATATTCTTAATCATCTTCTCCACTTCATTATACATTTCAGCCTTAGTCTTAACTAAGCATATCCACTCCTGTGAATCTTCAATCACTCCCTTCCACCAATATATAGATTTAACTGGACCAATAATTTGAATACATGCTGCAAGCCTAGCATTAAGCAACTTTTTAGCAATTTCTTCAGCTTTTTCTCTGGAACCCACCGTGGTCAAAACCTGGATATATTCACTCATAATTACCTACTTTTGTTTGTAATTTATTAATTTTACCAAGGCACACTTGATCCTGTCAACTCTTACTTAAGCTTTTCCTATTTATAAGTTTCAAATCTTTAGATGACGAGCTGGAGAAACTATTCTCCCAATCTAGTAGATAGATAGTACTACCTAACCGACAAGATGATCTCACTTGCTATTCGTTGTGTGAACTTATATATGATTAAATGTGGACGGTAAAGTTAAATGTTGGATGGATAAACCATCCAATATGCTAAATAGCAGGAAAGTCAGCCTAATAGCTGTTATAGTGGCCGCAAGCCTAAGCTCAAACTACATCTTGATAGGAATTGCGAACTTCAAGATAATGGATCTCCTAGTTTTCATAAGCGGCTTCATCTTCGGCTCTCTAATCGGCGCTTCTGTCGGCGTTCTCATCTGGGCTATCTATGGAGTACTGAACCCCTACGGCTTCGTTCCCCAGATATGGATTGCGACTATGTTATCAGAGTCAGTCTACGGCATCGCGGGGGGCATTCTTAGTAGGTCATTATCAATAGTGAGCCTTTCTAGCAATAAAACCCTGGTAAGCATACTATTCAGTGCAACGGGCTTCCTCCTCACATTCATCTATGACATAGCTACGAATATCGCCTTCGCGCTTACATTCAATGTCCCGCTCATCGTAGCTCTAATCACAGGAATACCCTTCGCCATAATACACCAGGCAAGTAACACAGTCCTCTTTGGGATATGCTCAATTCCATTGCTCACAGTCTTAAAGAAGATTTATAGGGAGTGGAGTCATGGTGTTTATAAGGAATAAGTGGTTCTTAGCCTTGGTATGCATCCTCTGCTGGGCGGTCGCTGCATCGCTCCTATCCGGCTACTATTATTACCAGTACACGGATCTCGTCTCAAGGCTTGAGAAATCGAAAGCCGTCATAAACCTCGGCATAGATTACGGAAACGGCACTAGAGTTTGGTTTAATGGAACAAGGGGATTAACGCTGTATGATGCCATGCTGGAGGCTGGATGGAGAGTTGACGGGGAGTCTTATGGCGCTATGGGGTTCTACGTGAAGGCCATTAACGGAGTGGAGCAGTCTATCGAGCAGTCGATGTACTGGACTTGGTGGTTGTGGACGAGCCTAGGATGGGCTCATGGTGGATCAGCATGCGATAAATACGTCCTAAGTAACGGCGAGGCAATCCTCTGGTACTACTCATACGTGGATCCAAAGACACTCGAAGTAAAATCGCCTCCCTGAGAATTGATTATCTCCTTGCATATTTTAAGATTATTATAAGTACTTTTACATTCAAGATATCTTCACAGGCATTACTGAATAATGATCTTCTGAGTTAAGTTATGCTTAAAGCCTAGAAGATTCCTCTAAAGAGGGAAGATATGAGCAAGTATGAATCTTCAACTTTAAGATCTCGTCAATTATTCGAAGTTGCTAAGAAGTATCTGCCAGGAGGTGTAAGCTACTCGATTAGATACTTTGAGCCTTATCCTTTCTATATTTCTAAAGCTTATGGTCAGAAATTGATAGATGTTGATGGAAACGAGTATACTGATTATTGGATTGGACATGGAGCCAAGATCATGGGGCATAACTATCCACCAGTAATGGAGGTTATCCGTAAACAACTTGAGTTAGGGATACATGTAGGTTTACCGCATGAGTGGGAGATACGTCTTGCAGAACAGATACATAGAATGGTTCTAAGCATAGAAAAAGTTAGATTTACTAATAGTGGTACAGAAGCAAATATGTATGCTGTAAGATTAGCTAGAGCATATACAAAGAGGACAGCTATTGCTAAGTTTGAAGGAAACTGGCATGGTGGATATGATACGTTGCACGTTGCTGTAACTCCCCCCTACGATAAAGTTTATGCTGGACTAACTCATGGAGCAATAAAAGATACGATAATCCTACCATACAATAACTTAGAAGCAGTAGAGAAAGCTGTAGAGAAAACTGAAATTGCAGGGATAATAGTTGAACCTGTTGCTGGAGCAGGAGGAATGATACCAGCTGAAAGAGAATTCTTGAAAGGGCTTAGAGAGATATGCGATAAAATAGGTGCATTATTAATATTTGATGAAGTAATAACTGGTTTTAGACTCTCAGCTGGAGGTGCTCAGAAGGTATATGGTGTGATACCTGACATAACAACACTTGGTAAAATAGTTGGTGGAGGAGAATTCG
>CAZKRR010000152.1:0-2896 GCA_964555135.1 uncultured Nitrososphaeria archaeon | reverse complement strand
ACTCATGTATGCTCTAGAGAGGCTGTTATACGCTTCCCGTAGAGGCGCATAGAGCCCAATCCTAGCTTTCTCAGCTTTCTCAATCATCTCATTCAACTTATTTATTAAGACATCTCTCTTATCCTCAAGTATTCTATGAACATTTCTAGCAACATAAAGCGAGCGCCTAATCCTAATCAACTCAAGCTTAGTTGGAAGAAACTTACCTCCAAAGCTTACAGACATACTACTGCATACCTCACCCTCTCATATATGCATTTCTTCATGCTGGGCATGTCCAATTTATCCGTAAGCCCATCTTACTATATTTTTAGGCTGTATATTATGATTCTTGTCTTCGTTAGTTCTCCTCTCCTCTTTACTCTACCTCTAAACTCTACTGTTAATGATCCGAATCCTCTTGGACTCTTCAAGCTCTTCCTTATAATTGGTATATATCTTTTAGATGCTATTGTGTTTAGTACGGCTTAGTGTTAAATGCTTTATCACCAGCATGAGCTCCTCAAGGTATACCTTTAACAAACTCTATCTTAGAACATGTTGGCTGAGCCCTCTTTTCTATCATTATACCATCTCCAGACTGCCTCATAATAGCATCCAAGTTATACTTGCACTAACTTTCTTCCATGACGCCCTTCACAGGCCTCTCCCAGATATAGTTGTTGAGAATGAATATTAGGAGATCTACTATTAGGAGGACGATGAATCCGCCACCTCTGTAACTCCTGTAACCTGGCCATCTTCTTCCTTAACCACCATTATAGATAATCCTCTAGTAATATTGAGGGTACCATGCATATACCGGCTGCAACGATGAGCCTAGACTTTATTCTAATGTAGCTGAAAATGGGAGAGAGTGGACAGGCAGAGATGATCATAATGAATACGCCCTGCCATGCACAGTAAATGAGTCCGATGATGGCTGAGGGCCTCCGGAAATCCATATAACTATGTTCTTCTCTTAGAAGAAAACCCCGCTAACCCAACTTCTCACCGAAACCCGTAACAGCGTTTACTGTAATCCCGGCGAGTAGACCTCGAATCAAGGCGATCCAGACGATATATATCGGGGAGGCAGCCGCCTGAGCTTTCATAAGCTCAAGCTGCTCCTCTGTATCTGAAAGAAATAGTAGAACGGGAATATAACAAGCCCTGTGAGGAAAACTTCTTCACTATACTTTTCCATAGTCTCCGACGCTTCTCTCGGTGCTGGTGCTTCCGGCTCAAGAATCTAGCTAGCTTCTCATCGAGAGTCGAAGCTGAAAAAGAAATTATTACTTCCCGTTTTCAGTTTTGATCTCAAATCTGCAGGTAGGATTGCATTCATATCAATCTCTTTCAATAAGTCTAAATCCCTCAGCACAAGCTTTGATCTTGTTAAAACACAAACAGGAAATTTATATCCCAAAATTATTTCGAGCAACTTTCTTGTCAGTCTTAGTTCTTCTTCATTTGGCATATAAAGGTACACATGGTATACTTAGATAGTATCTCAATTCCTTAGAGCACATGTATCGTATGCTGAAAGGTATTGGTGATCCATACATCGTGAAGGGGGCATGATAGATAATGTAAGATTTGTTAGGGATCTCCTAGGTAGATGCTGTGGCAAGCAACCGTATTGTTAAGAAGAACAAGAGAGTAAGGAATTAGGGCTTTAGCAGCCTTAATAGATATGTTTCCAATAATCATAATGTTAACATCGACTTCGGCTGAATGGCTTTTCACAGATTGATTCTAAAGCTAAGCATCAACCAATATTAATAGAGTCGATGAGCTTCTACTTTGCAATCTTAAGCAAGCTCATTTTTCACCAAGCTTATAGTCTGGCTTTAGATCCCAATACCAACGATCCTTACCAACCATCACCCGCTTTGCACCCCTGCCTCAACGTCCTCTTAAGCTTCAGCAATATAGCCTCAAGAAAGCTACTCCTATCATGGTAGAAAGCTGAGTCCATACAATATTGAGCTACATAGGAGGATTAATCTACTGTAGAGAGATTCTATGGGCGTCCGAAATAATTTAGAAGGATAGTATTCTATTTCAGAGACTTAAAACTATTAGATTATTTTAGGGAGTTTTTACTAAGATTGGAGATTGTAGTGGTGGGCTCATATTTGAGCGGGAGGCGCTAATTTATGATTAGAAAATGTGGATTATGTATTAAGTGGATATGTATGTATACTATTTATGTATTAAAGCTGGTTCTAAAAGGAGATCTACTGAGCTGATAGGATTCACCATCAAAAGGGAGGATGGAGAAGATGCAAAACACTCCAGCCCCAAACCATTCCATACCCGCTCTAATAACCAATATCATAATTGGTAGTATCGTATTCAAGCCCTGGGCCCGGAGGGACTTGAACCCTCGACCTCCGGCTTTCTCCAAATACTTCCGAAGGCCGGCGCCATATCCATTCTAGGCTACGGGCCCTGGTACATATTTTATCAAGCTTCAATAAAATATTAATATTGGCTGCTTTAATCGAAGCTGTAGGCGTAATCTTATTTGATGGATCTTTTAAAACTTGATTTTCAGGAAGTTGTTAAGGAGATAGTTGAGTTTATTCAGAAGATTGTCGGAGAGAAGGATGTAGTAATTGGGCTGAGCGGCGGTCTTGATAGTAGTGTTACATCTGCTTTACTAGTCAAAGCTCTAGGTTCAGAGAGAGTTCACGGATTGATTATGCCCGCATACTTCACACCTCAGGAAGATATTGAAGATGCTATATGGCTGGCCAACTATTTCGGCATAGACTACAAGATCATCTCTATAGACCGGATACTTGATAGTTACGCAGAATCACTAAAGCTAAACCCAGAAGATGAAAGGTATAAGATGGCTTTTGGTAATCTAAGAGCAAGGATTAGAATGTGCCTTCTTTATTTTTAT
>CAZKRR010000151.1:0-2904 GCA_964555135.1 uncultured Nitrososphaeria archaeon | reverse complement strand
CAGGCAAATAGAGGGATAAGCATAAATAGGCTTATCGAACATGTTTCAAGAATCAAATCGCACATAAAAACTAGTAAGATTGAGGCTATAGCAAAAGAATTATCAATAAAAAAGTTACTATCATCTTAAAGAATCAGTAATTATCAGTTTACTCTTTCTTTTACGTTTTATACAAATCTTTCACTAACCTAGTTAACATTATAGATTTTAAGATGCTTGCGTCTGTAGTAATAAAATGTGATGGTAAAGGATCACAAATCGCATGGGAAACTATTACGGCATCTTGGAAAGAAGTCTCGAAAGAATAGTCTTTCTTTGCTAGCTTTACTGCGATGTTGGCTACATCTTTATCCAGAGGTGGGCACTCATCAATATATTCTTTTAATTCGATGAGATTAGGAAGCGCTTTTGATAGGCTAATCTGATCTTTTATCTTCTCATATATCTTTGAACATACTTCACCTATAACTGTTTGAGATACTATTATCTTTGCCTCTTTACATTCTCTAAAATGATTTAGTCTTCCGATAATTTCTTTAGAGTTTTTATCTGTTCCGGTCGAGCATTTGGATCAACAAGAGGTATCAATATAGATGAATCCAAGTATATTCGTTTTTCCATCTCTAATCTCCTCTAACCAGCTTCTACAATGTATAAGAATTAAACGATAACAAAACGTTAAAAATCAAGCTTTGGATATGGAAGAGATTTACAGATAAATTTATTTTAAACTAATCTTCAAGAAATATTCTTAATGATGTTAGTTAAGGCCTACTCATATAGATAAACTTAAGAAATAATGATGAAGAAGCTATAGGTAGAAAAACGGGGCCGTGGTCTAGCATGGCTATGACACGCGGCTTGGGCCCGCGAGATCCTGGGTTCAAATCCCAGCGGCCCCACCTAACAAATCTTGTATCTTAGTTAGGTTGTGAGGTTATCATGTTGTGGTGGGATTGGGAGTTCTATGTTTTAGATATGTATGGATTTTCGTGGCTTGTATAGTTAAGGTATTTGTTTTTGTTTCTTAGAGATATTCTAGGTGGTTTATGTGAGTCAGAGGATATGTAGAGTTGATTCTAATCTTGCTGGCTGTAATTGTACTTATGAGCCATGTCCACGTAAAGGCATATGCTGTGAATGTCTTAGATATCATTGGAGTCATAGGGAGCTTCCAGCATGTTTCTTTCCCCCAGAGATAGAGAAAACATATGATAGATCACTAAAAACATTCATCAACTACTGGAGCAGGAAACTACGATGAAGTATATGTAAGGCATTCAACTATGATTTGATGGAATCTATAGTCTACTCTTTATCTGTTATAGTTAGTTGGCTGATACCCTCTAGGATAGGCTTAAATAGTCTAGAATGGGTTTTTCAAATATTTATATTTACGCATAGTAGTAACGAAAATATTTAGATTTAGATATTCATATTGATAGTTACATAGAATACGTTTCGAGGTATGTTGTGCATATGAATAGTGAGAAAATAGGTTCTGAAACATTAAGATACTTTGAGATGGCGAGAAGATTTCTCCCTAAGAGTATATGGTCTCCTGAAACCATTGTTACCAGCTTTCTAGTTGAGAAAGCAGAGGGATCATATCTAATAGATGTTGAAGGTAGACGTTTTATAGACTTAACGAGTCAATGGTCGACGAATAATGTAGGAAATGTTAACAGAGAGGTTCTCGAAGCAGCTATTGAAGGATTAAGACAGTATGGTTTCGTAATGTATGGCTTAAATCTTCATACAGCTGTCTTCGACCTAGTTCGCGAACTCTTAAGGATAAGACCTTCAAGTAAGCTTACTAGGGTAGCTTTAGAACTTTCAGGGACAGGAGCTGTAGATGCAGCAGTAAAATTCGCTGTTAAAGTTAAGAAGAGACCACACATAATAAGTTTCCTAGGACAATACCATGGATATTATACTGGCACACTAGGATATGGTCCAGAAGGCGCTGAATCTAGAAGATTCTTTGAAAACCTGTATGGTAATTCTGCTATCCTTCTTCCATATCCTGATTGCTATAGAAGACCTGAATATATGGATTGTGAAGAATGGGGTAAATTCATTATAGACTACATTGAAGAATGGGTTCTAAAGTATCAAGCTGCTCCAGATAGAATATCAGGAATATTGTTTGAGCCGATAGCATGTGAAGCAGGCGTGTGGATACCGCCTGACAGCTTCATACATGGGTTAAAAAAGCTTGCAGATAAATATGGCTGGTTCTTGATAGCTGATGAAGTAATGACAGGATTCGGTAGAACAGGTAAATGGTTTGCAATAGAACATTGGGGCATCGATGTAGATCTTATGCCTCTCGGAAAAGGGATAAGTGGAGGCCTATTTCCAATAGCTGCAGTATATGGTTCTGAAGAAGCCATGGCTTCTGAGCCAGTTGAATATGGTACAACATTCGGAGGACATCCAGCAGGATGCTTAGCAGCTGTTGCAAATATCAGAGTATTAGAAAAAAATGGGGTAATCGAGAGGTCTGCCAAGCTTGGTGAGAAAGCTCTAAAGAGAATCAAGGACTGGGTGGATAAGTATGAGATAGTAGGAGATGTTAGAGGTAGAGGGCTGTTAATCGGTATAGAGTTTGTAAAAGATAAGAAGCTGAAGACTAGGAACCCAGAATCTGCGAGGGCTGTCTATATAGATTCTATTAAGAGAGGCGTAGTACCCTTAATGGATGTTGGAGACTGGATTCTAAGGATACAGCCACCACTTACGATCGAGGAGGAAGTATTAATGTACGCAATAGACGTGATAGAAGATTGTATAAAGATAGCTGAGAAAGAATTTAAGAAGACGTAAACCTAAATCAAAAGTCTATATAATTCATATCTTCTCCTACTGTTTTGAAGTCTCTCTAAGCTATGGGGCTGAAAA
>CAZKRR010000150.1:0-3004 GCA_964555135.1 uncultured Nitrososphaeria archaeon | reverse complement strand
TTAGTATTATTGCTGCTTACTCCATCGTTATCTAGTGTTCCATCAGGTTTTTCCTGCTTATTATGAGGCTTACCCAAACTCGACTTGGTAAATTCAAGCTTATTTATGATTTCTTGAAGAGATAAGTTTATACTCGCAGCTGTTTCATTGTCTAGATGTTTTCTACTCTGTGCATTAATCTCATTGATACAGGCATTCAGTATATTCTCTGCAGCATTGAGCATGTTTCCTGCTACATGTTTTTGATCGAGTAGTAAGTGATGTTCTGCCTGCTCAATCTTCTTTAATGCATTCTGGAGCTTAGCCAGAATACTCTGCTGTATAGTTACATTAATCTTTGAGGTGGCTTCGGTTAGTGTCGCTAAGTCTATACCTACGATGTGTACTAAGTTAGTGAGAGTAGAGTTAACGAATATGTTGAAAACAAGGTCGGGACCAAATTCTAGCCCTCCACTATAAATCATTATCTGATAGCTTCCATAGGTTGTATTGAATGGGATAGGCACTATTACTTGGAACTCTCCATTTTCATCAGCAGTCACGGATCCATTAAAGATTATAGAGCCATCAGAAACTATTATAACTACAGTGGAGTATGGTTCAACTCCTCCACCCATAATTATTATAGATTCTTCAGGTAGGAACTCATGCTTGTTTACTTCTACTAGACCGAAGAAGTCTACAGCAACAACATCACCATCAGCATCTAATAGTTGGACCATATATGTCCCAGATGGATTGGAAGTTGAGTTCCAGTATATTTCCAGAGGTATAGACCCATCAGATGTTGAATTAAATTCTATTGAATAGACCATAGAGTCATTATACAAGACTTGAAGAGTGTAGTTTGAGTCAGGCTGTAATCCACTCGCATTGAATCTGACAATATCACCAGTTAAGTAGAAGTCTCCATCAGTAGTTAGGGTTGGCTGTAATTCCTGAGCAGCTATCAGCAGTATAGGAAGTTGCTGGATTAAGAGAAATACCATCACTACTACTGGCACATATTTCAAGACTATACGTTTCCCAGGATGCATACTAAACAATCTGGTAAAGATGAATTTTTAATTTTCATACTCGATTTTTCTCGAAAAAATTCTAGAGATAATCAAGAATACAGGATCCATGCCGAAAAATATATGGTAGACCTGAGTTCTAAGCGGGGCGTGCGGCGGTAGCCCTCCTTCTGTATTTAGGCGGGATCCGTCTAGTCGGCTCCTAGAAGCCTCTCTGAAGGCTGGGTCATCAGCTTCCAGCCTTTCCCTACGTGGGCCGCCCGTTTCAACCAACCTCCACCTACTCCAATCAACGGCTTGACACATATCATCTCCATTGTAGGTGGGGGGGTCTCGTTTCTGATGCGTTGCCTGGGGTCTCCCCCAGCGCCTCACGGCGCCACGTGCCTTCATTTAGGGGAGGAACTTCCTCGGGAGTTCCCCGTGACCCGCCCCGCCGCTCGCCCATTATAGATTCCTACATGCTGTAATTAAAGGTTAACGAGTTAATGTTGGATAAACCATATCGTTGTAAAAGTTATTATCTTGAAGGAATTATTTAGTGACGAGGTTTATGGAAAAGCTTGAAGAGATTGTAAGATTGCTTAAGAATGCATCTGCTAAATTAGCAGAAGAGCTTAAAGATGAATTTCTTGGTTTTGCATTATTCGGGAGCTGGGCACGTGGGGAAGCTGATGAGAAAAGCGACGTTGACGTACTTGTAATATTGAGAAGTATTAGAGGCTTCGATGTAAGAGGTAGAATATACAGGATATTATCAGAAAAAGTCAGGAAACCTCTAACATTGATTGATATTCGAGCTGATGAGGTACTTGATAAAGAGCATGAAGTCACACCTCTTATGTTAAACATACTCTACGATGCAGTAATTATATATGACTCTGAGGGTATACTGAAAAAGTTAATTGATTATTGTAAGCTCTTGATAAATAAGGCCTGCTTGGAAAGATATAGACTGCCGGATGGTAAATATGGATGGAAGAGAGCAGATGGTAGACCAATAGCTCTATATAGTGTATCCGTAGAGTGAGATAAATTGAAACTGAATCCTATCAACGAAATACTTTATAGAATAAACCTGGCGAAGAAGTATCTAGAAGAAGCTGAGAAAGCATATGGTAGGAGCGATTGGAGAACTACAGTCTCATCTTCACAACTTTCAGCAGAGAACTCAGGAAAAGCTGTCATCGCATTCTATAGGATTCCAAGCTGGAGCCATGACCCCTCACCTGAACTATTAGAAATAATTTCAATGATGCCTTCAGAAATGACTGAAAGAATAGAGAAGCTTGCTGAAATAACCCGTTCACTTGCACCGGAACATGGAAGAAGCACTTACGGGGAACCTCTTAGAGGGCTGACACCCTGGGAGATCTATACTGACGAGGATGCTGAAAAATCTCTACAAATGGCTAGGGAGGCATTTCATTACGCAGTAACCATCTTGAAAGAGTTAGGTATAGGTATAGAAGTTTAGAGTACCTTACTGTGACATTTCATCTAGTGAACATTTTTCTATATGGTTCCACGACATCCTGAATGAAGTCGTTGATTCCCTCTATTGTTTTGTGGTGGATTAGCATGTCTTTCAGTACGTAGAATGGTATCGTAACTATGTCTACGCCTATCTCCGCCATCTCTCTCACCTGCCTCGCGTTCCTAATACTTGAAGCAATCACCTGAGACTTAAAATGATAATTTCTAAAAATAGTTACAATGGATCTTACAAGATCAACCCCACTATGTATTCCATTATCATTCAATCTTGATAAAGTATCTCTGACTTCCCTGTCTAAGTATACATCTCTAGGTGAATTAGTATTCTTTGATGAAAGTACTCTATCGATTGCTATTGATTCAACTTTCTTCATTAAGTTGAAGTCATAGTAGTCTGATTTCTGGTAGTCTTTCCCCCTCTTCATCCCGATTCTATCTCTTATATAGTCATCTATTCTACCAGCGAATGGACTTACATACGTTGCTCCAGC
>CAZKRR010000149.1:0-3045 GCA_964555135.1 uncultured Nitrososphaeria archaeon | reverse complement strand
TTCCTTCAACTACGTCTATATCAAATGAGTATAAGTTACCGTCAACCCACAATACGCTATGTCTTGCGGGAACATTGCTGCTTAAGAAAGTCTCTCCTACTCTACTAAATTTTAAAACATTAACCCCACTAATGTAAGCATTTCCTTCAAAATCGAAAGCCAAGCTCTGCTTAAAACATCCGGTAAACGGTCGTAAGACTTTGACTAATTCTAAATCAGAATCTAGTATCTCTAAGCGAGCCACACATTTACGGCATCTTAATGCTTCATACCCTATAACCCAAATATCTCCAGTAATAGGGTTAACTTTAACATCAAAAATTATATCACATAGATCTGTGGGATTTGAAGTATACTCATCTATTAAGGATAAATCTTCTAGACTACGTTTTTCAATTCTCCATTTACAATCTCCTCCAAGCATATCTACCCCACCTACATAAAGATAATCTCCATACGCTGATACAGCCATAGCTACATCAGGCTTATCGGAAAGATTAGAGAAAACATGAATAACTGAGTTTAAGCCTAAGTCAACAGCTAAGATTAGCCAAGATCTATCTCCCTCTATATTGCTCGAACCAACAATGTATAAGTAATCTCCAACGATCATGCAATCATAGACTATGTCTGAGATTGAGAGTTTATGAATCCATACTTTAATGAGTTCCCCATCATTCTTGAATCTCTTCTCTACGTGGATCTCATAACCAGCATGGTAGTCTTGACGCTGGTCAACACCAATAACGTATATATATTCATTCTTCTCGCAAACTGCATAAGCAATATCCCAACTATTAGAAGGATTGGAAGTTCTAGACCAGACTACTCTATCCCCATCATCATAACTATCTGTACCAATTACGTTGAAAGAGACTACTATTGGAGTCAAAGATAGAGAAATTATGGGTAAAAGAAGTAATCCAAGAAACTTTATCATTTTCTCCTACTAGTAGTATCAATCTAGAACAAAGATATTAATCCTCGAATTTAAGACGATTATTATTTTATTCTTACGCTTTTTATAGAAGAATCTTAAGATTCTTTAATTCTTAGGGCTCTTCTCCGAGTTTTTATAGAAAGATATTTATACTTCTTTTTAAGATTTTTATCTAGTTAAGTAGAGATGGTGAAAGTTGAGATAATACTTGACGTTATAAGGCTTGAAGAGAAGCTTATCATAAAGAGTCTAATAGAAAATAATGTAGAATTATCACTAACAAACTTAAGAGCGAATCCATTATCATGGTCTGTAGCTGGAGAAGTAGACCTTACACTCATTAGACCTATCTCAATGTATAGAGCTGTTTACTCTGCATGTATTAGAGAGTCAATGGGTATCCAGACGATGAATAATTCTTCCTCTATATTGATCTCTGGAGACAAGGTCTTAACTCTTTCCAAACTTAAGGCTCTTAGCATATCCGTCCCAGAAACATACATAGCATTTAGCAGTGATGCTGTCTTGAAAGCAGGAGAAAAAATAGGTTTCCCTCTAGTAGATAAACCTCCAATTGGAAGCTGGGGAAGATTAGTAACGTTAGTAAAAGACTTGCAAGTCCTGAAGAGTATAGTAGAACATAGAGAGATGCTATTAAGCCAGAGCGTGAAAACCCACATACTACAGAAATACATTAAAGATAGTAGGAAAGATATAAGAGTACTAACTTTACCAAACCATATAATTGGAGCAGTAGTAAGAAGACCAGATAATAGAGAGTGGAGAAGCAATATAGCATTAGGAGGTATGAGCGAGCCTTACAAATTAGACAGTGAGCTTGAAGATTTAACATATAAAGTAGCTGAAATAATCGGAGGTGAATTCATAGCAGTAGATGTATTTCAAGAAGATGGAAGATACCTAGTTAATGAAGTTAATGGGATCCCAGAATTCAAAGGATTCATGACTGCAACAAAGATAAACGTACCAGAAATACTAACACATTATATTAAAGCTAGAATCAAGAAGTAGAAAATTTCGGTGGAAAAAGCAGAGAACTTACTTTAGAACATCTAGTAGGAGAATTAACGTTCACCCATTATATGAGAGTCAACAGGAAGCTATGCCTCAACTACAGCAACAAGAAAACTACACGCAAAATAATAATAAAACTCAGGAGAGCGTATTACCTAGCCGACAGGATCTAGACTGGTAAGCCAATCTATATGTAGAGTGAAAGCTGGTAGAAACTTGAACCCCCCTCATATCAATACATAATTAATTCAGCAGTCTCATTATCATATTGGTCTTAATGGTGGAGTATCTATCCCCGTCTTCTCATTTATCCCGAGCATAATATTCATGCATTGGACAGCTTGACCTGCTGCACCCTTAATCAGGTTATCTATTGCACAGAAAGATATCACCCCGATACCCTGGTATACTATAGCTTTAACATCAGCATAGTTTGAGCCTATCACGTTTACTGGGTCAGGATACTTGAATAATCCTTCACCGACAATTCTTATAAACGGCTCACCACCATACTTCTTAGCATATATTCTTCTAAGAGCAGTATCGTCAATGTCTAGCTTGGTCAACCACGTATGGCATGTAGCGAGAGCTCCTCTTACAGCTCCAACAGCATGGGGAACAAACATCATATTTATTTTCTCTTTTGAGAAGTAGCTTAGCTCTTGTATTATCTCAGCGACATGTCTATGTCCTTCTACACTGTATGGTCTCATAACATTTGCTCTCTCAGGATGATGAGAGCCTAGATTCGGTTTACGTCCAGCCTCGCTACTACCTACCTTGACATCAACTACTATATGCTCAAGGTCAATAATGTTTGATTCAACTAGAGGTGTCAACGCAAGTATAGATGCAGTAGCATTACATCCAGGGCAAGCAACTAAATCTGCACTCTTTATCTCTCCTCTATGTATTTCAGGTAACCCGTAAACAGCTCTAGATAGAAGATCAGTAGCTTCATGCTTCACCCCATACCACACCTCATAATCTTCAGGATTCTTAAGCCTAAAATCTGGACTAAGATCTACGATCTTTAATCCACTTTCTAGAAGCTTAGGTGTAATCTTCTG
>CAZKRR010000148.1:0-3053 GCA_964555135.1 uncultured Nitrososphaeria archaeon | reverse complement strand
AATAAATATATTCTAGGAATCCCTACAGTTTAGAGAAGAATTGAGAGTAAGAATATATCCACTTGCATTAGGTAAAGCTGTAAAATATACGATGATGGATCTTGAGAGAGAGGTAGCAGGCCTCTTAATTGGAAAGTATGAAAAGAAACAAGATATACTAGAGATATGGGATGCGATATCGGGAAACCAGAAATCATCCTCAGCATTTGTATATTTAGATGAAGAAGTTATGGCTGCAACCTTCGAATGGCTTACAAGAGAGAGACCTGGATTAAGTATTGTTGGATGGTATCATTCACATCCGGGCTTCGACCTCTTCCTCTCAACAATAGATATTGAGACGCAGAAGAGATACCAGATGATGTTCCCTAAAGCTGTTGCAATGGTCATCGACCCACTAGAATACGTTAAGACTAGAAAGCTGGTAGACTTAAAGTTTAAAGTATTTCATATAGATAGGGAGGGGAGAGTAGTACCATTAAGAGTCTCCGTCGGTATACAGAGGAAGAAAGTAATAGAGAGCACTATAAGAGGGATGGATACAGTAGACCTCTTCTTCATTCAGTCTCCTGAACCACAGGAACGAGAAGAATACAAGTTTACAGCTTTCTCAAGCTTAGGGGAAAAATTCAAGAAGTTGAGGGAGAGATTCACATCTTTCTAAATTAGGGCTTAACTGATCCGGATCATAATTTTTTTTAAGATTTTTAAATAAGCACAACGTTATAAAATTGAATAAGAGATGCCAAAGTCTAAGGGCTTCAGATACAAGTCGAAGAGTATCCTCACTAAGCCTAGGGGGACTAGATCCGGCCCTAACCCTGAGATTTATCTTACAGAATTCAAGCCTGGGGATAAGGTAGCGATTAAGATTAACCCCTCGGTGCATATGGGCGCTCCCCATAGGAGATATCATGGTAGAGTTGGCGAGGTGGTTGGAAGACGTGGCAAGGCGTATCTTGTATCCGTAACACTAGGGGGGAAGCTAAAAAAGATAATGGTTCTGCCAGACCACCTAGTTAAGTGGAGTGGATGAATAGATGGCTAAAAAGATTATTCAACAGATACCTCTATCTCTACCAGAAGTGAGAGAGACTCTTGAGCAGAGAAAAGAGAGGCTAGATGCAATGCAGCTTAGAGTTCTAGAGTATGCTAGGAAATACTCTAAGCTTTCTCCTAGTAAAGCTAAGCAGCTTATAGAAGAACTCATGTCGAATTTTGAGTTAAATAGGGAAGAAGCTGTCCAGATAGTAGATATATGCCCAACAAATATAGAAGAATTGCGTTCCATCCTAAGCGGTTATAAACGTCTCGTCTCATTTATCTTATTCTCAGAAGATAAACTACAAGCGATAGTTGATCTTGTCGAGAAATACTTGAGAGAAGACATACAAGAATAGCTTATCGAAGAATAGTATATCTAGAGGGATGTGAAAATATTTGTATAAGCAGAAGAAGTATGAAGATTTTGCATATGTATTAGATCTATTCCAGCCTCAGCGTCAACCACCGCAACATAGTATCACGATAGGTAAACATGAATTAATCGCGCAGCTACTAGGAGAACAATTCTTTACACTATTAGAAGCAGCTATCAATGAGAAACATAAACCAATGGTAGGAATAAGAATATACATTGGGAAAGATATTCCGAGAAACATTCTTAGAATAGTCAGGAGGATAAGATACGATGATCTAACACAGAATGCTAAGAATGAGCTGCCGAACATAGTTAGAAAAATAGTGGAGACAGATGAAGCTAGATTCTTAGAGTTCTTTAATAAGTCTACCCCGATAACTCCGAGAATGCATGCACTAGAACTAATACCAGGGATAGGTAAAAAGATCGCTATGAAGATCTTGGAAGAAAGAGAGACACGACCGTTCCCGAGTTATGAAGACTTAAAGAAACGTATTGGATTACAAGACCCTGTTAAAGCATTAACCAATAGAATACTGTATGAATTAATGAACACTGAGGAAAGATACAGGATATTCGTTAGAGAGCCTGTAACCCAGTTAAAACAATTATGAAGAAACTTGGACAGCATTTCCTAATAGATTATCCACTTCTAGATAGACTTGTAGAGTATGGGCAAATCCTCGATAAAGACGTAGTCTTAGAGGTTGGAGCAGGTACAGGGGAGCTTACATGGAGGCTGGCAGAGAGAGCAGGAAGAGTCATAGCCGTCGAGATAGATGAAAAACTTGTAGAGGAGGCATCTAGGAAGTTAAGCAGATATAATAATGTAGAGCTGATCACTGGGGATATCCTAAAGGTAAAACATAAGATAAGAGTATTCAATAAGGTTGTATCAAATCCACCCTACCAGATCTCTACGAAACTTATGCACTGGCTTATAATGAACCTACCTGAGAGAATAGTATTAACACTACAGAAGGATTTTGCTCTGAAGATTACTTCGGCTCCAGGCTCTAAGAAATACGTGTACACTTCTTTCCTAGCAAACCTATTCTATAAGTGTAAGATAATCGAAGATGTTCCTAGAGACCTGTTTAAGCCTATGCCTAGGGTAGATTCAGCGGTAATCCTCATGGAGAGAATAGATGGAGAAATAATACCGGGAGAAGAAGAATTAAAACTAGTCAAGATTCTATTTACTCAGAAGACGAAGAAGCTAAGAAATACGCTTAAAACTGTGTTAGAAAGACTGCGATTGAGCTTTAAAGAGATAGAAGAGAATCTCCCAGAAGAATTGTTAAATGAGAGAGTATACCGTATAGAGCCTCTTAGGCTCTATAAATGTGTGGAGACAATAATCCAGCTAACAGCGAAAAATTGCTGACGGCCACCTCAATACATGGTGAGAATAAATATTTTCAGCCGGCCTCCCATTAATCAGTAAGTAAATAGTCATCATAGTTTAGAAAACTCTCCTTCCTAGAGTATGTGCTATTGTCTCTACAGTTGCTCTCTCCTCTCTCCAGAAGCTCTCTCAAACTCCTCGCTATACAAGCTATCATTCATAGCCGAGTATGCACTACTAGATAATCCAGCTCCAATTGGTACTTCACTCCAGATTACTATATCA
>CAZKRR010000147.1:0-3066 GCA_964555135.1 uncultured Nitrososphaeria archaeon | reverse complement strand
AGGAAAAGGTGTTTCCGTTCCATCGCTAGGCTTAAGTTTCAACTCATATAATGTGACCACTTAACCAATTAGAAAATCATTCATATGTCAGAGTTACAGAGTCTGCATCGGTGACAGTTGCTGCAGAAGCTATCATATCCCAATATCTCAGAGGATTTGACATGTCTAAATCATGATAGCTAGATCTTAAGATTATGCTGAACGAGAATAAGTGGAGTGGATATGGATTAACTTTGAGCATTTGACTCAAAATGAAGGAATGTTATGAACGCTTATGCGATGCGTCATCGTTCGTTGCGGCCGTATCTTCAAGCATAGAGGATGCATCATATTCTATGGGCTAATAGTTTGTGAAGCTTAAAATTTCTCTAAAAATCGTAAGAAATAATTGTACTGAAGTATCATCTCGACTTCCTCGTAAGCCTGCCAACTTCGTCTTTAAAACACCAGAGCCCCTCCCCGAAATCTAGAGCAACGATCCCCAGCTTGCCGGCGAGTTTATCACTGATAAGAGGTTCTTCAGCTCTCTCAGCTATAGTCAACGAAGACTCAACCGGGCCGACCACTCTATCTTCTTCTAAGGCATAGACGGAGATTGTTTTCGATATCTTTATGAGTTTTGAAGAACTGCCATCTGCAAGTCTATACTCTTTCACCGTTGCTCCTTGTGGGAGTTGGGGATACAGGGATAGGTTTCTCGCAACGCTTGATGGTACAAGTATCTCTGGTTCGAGTGTTTCGTACCCGCTGTTCACCAACGCCGTGACTTCTACGCTATTATTCTCCTTCACCAATTTCAACCTCAACCTTATCGCCAATTCCTCCAACCTCGTCGATGGGATAAATCCTTCCGATCTTCTCGGAAACAACTTCTTTCAAGAACCCTATCTTCTCCATGGATAAATACCAAGCATACTAAAAGGTTGCCCTTATATAAAGATTGGAGATCGACAGCAACCTTCACGTAAGCTTTAATTTAACCTCCTCGAGAATACTTTGAGCATCACAAATGGATGTAGCCAAAAATTCTTAGAAGAAAAGATTGGTCAAGATAAATATTCCTCCGCCCATCTCTAGCCAGCTAGAGTTTGTTTTGATGTTCTCATGTATTTAAATGTGGTTGAGACTGCTTCCATTCTATGTTTCAGGATTAAAACTTCAAATCCATTTATGTGAGAAGTTTGATAGAGCTCACTCATGCTTCTAACCTATAATCGGGAATATCAGTAGTCAGAACCTTCGTCAGGTCGGTATGACATCTCATAAACTCTTTAAAATAATCGACCGATGTAGGATGATCTCCCAACTTCCACCAGGGTTAAAAAGTTCTGGTTTAGAGAAAGCAGAAAGACTGTTAATGCCCTGATAACCCTGAGAACAAAATACTCTTCAAGTAGAAGAGCATGCCATTTCTGTAAGGCATATAAAGACGTGGATGAACATGAATCGATAGCAATCGGCATGGAAGAGTATGATGTAGTTGTTGTAGGTGGCGGAATAGCTGGCTCCGTTGCTGCAAGATCTGCTGCAAAAAAAGGCTTTAATACTTTGTTAATTGAGAAGTTTAAGACTCCAAGAAGCAAGCCTTGTTCTGGAATTCAGTTTGAGTATTTTGAAAAACTTATCGGTGAAAAAATACCACGCGAAAAACTCTGCATTAACGAGCTCTTCAAAGTGGAGATAGTAACTCCAAGTGATAAAGTCTTGAAAGGTAAAATGAAGATGCTGAACTTTTACAGGTCAACTATCGACAGTTGGCTTAACTCGTTGGCTGCTGATGCAGGCGCAGACTTTCACGACAATACTTCTCTAGTCGATTTTGTTGAAAGCAGAAGCGAAGACAGGATAATTGTTAAATTGTCATTGGAGGGGAGACGAGAGGAAGTTAAGACCCGCTATCTTATTGGAGCCGACGGGATGCTTTCAAAAGTTAGGAGGAGGCTGCGCCCACAAGATTTTGATAGGAAAGCTTCAGGAGCAACGGTAAACTATTATTTTGTTGGAGAAGCAGAGTTAGACCCTAACACGCTCTACATGTTCTATAAACGAGAGTTTTGCCCTCTAATGTTTGCGTGGGTTTACTTAAAGGATGACAAATGGGTGGTCGGCACAGGCGCCAAAGAGAACCCCTTAGAATACGTGGAAAGATTTTTCAATTATGTTAAGGAGAAATATAGGCTTCGCGGCGAAATCGTCAGAAAGGAGGGGTTTTCTTCAACATTAAAAAGTACAGTGTACTTAGGGGAGAGAAGAGTGTTGCTGGTGGGAGACGCCGCCGGATTAGTCGATTTATACCGGGGTGTAGGGATGGACAACGCTGCTCTGAGCGGGCGTTTGGCAGTAAAAGCTATAACAGAGGCTGAGGAGGAAGGCTTAGAAGCTACAAGAATATATGGAAATCTAATGAGAAAAGCCGTTAAGAGATTAGAAGTAAACATGAAAAAACAAGTGGAGAGATTCTCATCAGATACCGAGCTTGAGAAAAATCTATCATGGATGAATATGTTTAAAGGGGGACTCTACATGCTCATTGCCAATCAAATAAACAGAATACTGCCGCCAGAAAAGCTCATATTCCTCCCACCATAGATCAGACATCCACATTACTACCAACATTATTAATTAAGAAGGTTTTGAGACTTCTTATTAAACAGTAAATCTATCGAGAGATCAAACAACTTGAAATTACAAGCATTAAGAAAGAGACGGCGCTTACGTCGGGTTGGGCTTAAGACAGTTAAAAGAACTTGCATTCAGAGAGTATGAGTGGCTCTTCAGATTGTGCCATCACCTAGAAAAGCATATCGTAATCCCCTACTGCAATAGGTCTCCTATTAAGGTGCGGTCTCACATAATATTAACCCAATATCATCACGAGAGACTTTGATAGTCAGCACTCCTGTGTTGCAAGCTAAAGCGACCGATAAATTTCTTTAGAGAGTACTAGTAGAGAAGCCAAGGTAGGCTACATCCAATCCTGTAGCTCTTGCTATCCCTTCTAGAGATACCCTTAGGCAAGCCTTCAGGTACTTTGAAGAATAATAGATTACCCTGTCTATAGACACG
>CAZKRR010000146.1:0-3099 GCA_964555135.1 uncultured Nitrososphaeria archaeon | reverse complement strand
ATGAGATAGTGATGAAAGCTGAATATATATTCTCCTGTATGATAACACTCTCCACTCCTGAGAGCAATAGCTATATTAACTATAGTTAAATCTTTAGGATAGTGTCTTCAGCCTAATTCTTCTCTGTTGCACCTAAAAGATGTTAACAACATCTACTATAAGCTCTAACGCATCTCTTCATAATGTTTAAACCTCTATTCTTGATTTTCACGTTAAAGATCCTTCTCGAGATAATGATGTATGGAAGCAATTCCTGACGCAACGAGAAGAAGTTTATCGAGGCGGAGAACAATGGTGGAAACAGGCTACTAACCC
This sequence comes from uncultured Nitrososphaeria archaeon, assembly GCA_964555135.1. Classification (GTDB taxonomy): domain Archaea; phylum Thermoproteota; class Nitrososphaeria_A; order Caldarchaeales; family Wolframiiraptoraceae; genus Geocrenenecus. The sequence continues at coordinate 2,784 of CAZKRR010000146.1, read as the reverse complement.
ACTAAGCCGCAGTCATGGAAGAAAGTATCAGAGATCTACTAGAGTACACTGTTAAGCCACTAATGTAAATCATAATAGAGTTGGTAAACTTTATCTTCCCTGACTCCCATACCGTAAAATGTTGAAGCTAATCTACGGACTACTCTGAATACTCTTCAATCTCTAAATTCATATTTCAACTACATTATTCCCAACCGTTTAGCAATCTTGATGGCTTTTCTCAGTGTGGACATGTAAAGCTTACTACTTCTGAAGATCCAGCTGTTGACACCGCTTATCAACACAGGTTCGGTCTCGAAAACCTCGACTACCTCCTCTCTTCGAAAAGCCCTCAGATAATGCTCTGGCTCCTTCAGTATCAGGACTCTCCGATATTCTACCTCATGTACATGTGTCAACGGATGACCCTCAGCCGATCCCGCTCTTAAAATCAGATGCTCTATATCAGATAAGCTGATCTGGCTTCTCATCCCGCGGCGTCTCCACTCCTCGATGCAGGCGTTAAAGTAGCCGCCGAGATCCTTGAAGTAGGGTCTGCCACCATTATAGTACATAAGGACTATTGGATGGTTGAGCCAGCCACGCTTTTCATCTTTTATCAAGCCCATCTTGCGTAGAATAGCCATCATGACCTGCTTCGTCTCCACTCTCTGCTTCCCCAGCCTCCGGTCATCCAGCACCTGCGCAGACATATGCCAGTCAATGTAAGGTCTGAAAATCTGCATATCTAGAGCTGAGAATGCGGCTGGCGGATTAAAAACTTTAAATAGTTCTGTAGCTACGGCGAGATTTCCATGTAAAGCTCCTAGAAAAACGAGATTCAAGATGATATAGAATAGGTGGGCTAAGTCGGGTCGATTTAAAATTTAAGGAGAATGGAGAATTTAATCAAGTTTAAGATTAAGCTATCTCTACTCTTTAAACTTTTAAGAACCTGACTTTAACTACTTTCCCACATCTTCGTGAAAGAAATCAGTAGAATGTGGATCTGTCAGCCAAAGTTGTTCTACAACAACTTTTTAAGAGTAGGATCCTTACCATCTGATGAGATAAGGCTGGCAAGGCTATAACCAAGAGAATTAGGCGGCCTAATATTATTTTCTAGTTTGAATTATACTTGAAATAGGCTACATCTTAATGTTTTAAAGGGTCCATTTAGAGGTTTTCTTGAAGTCTATGAGGATGCCGTTCTTGATTGATCTATCTAACAAGACGATTCTGATCATAGGTGGTGGAAGAGAAGGGGCAAAGAGAGCTGAGAAGTATTCCAGGACTGGTGCTAGAGTCATAGTTTATAGTAGAAGCTTCGATGACAAGATATTGGAGCTTAGCCATAGAGGTTTTATAGAAATAGTTAAAGGAGATGTAGCTGATGAAGAAAAGCTTGAAGAATACATCAAACTCTCAGATATCATAATGGTTACATTAGAGACAGAAGAATACAACGATAAGATATGGAATATTGCTAGAAAACATAAAGCATTACTAAACCTCGCTAATGATGCCGAGAAGACAGACCTCGTTGTACCAATAGATTCCTCTGTAGGTCCATTCAGAGTCGCTATAACCACTGAGGGTAAAAGCAGCATGGTTGCAAGAGAAGCATTACAAAGAGTCATAAAATATCTTAATACAGAGAAAGAATTGATAACGTTAGCGGAGATAATGTATAAAGTTAAGAAGATTGTAAGAAAGAGTATCCCTAACCCTGAGACAAGATTAAAAATATACTACGAAGTCTTCAATAATGATGATCTAAGAAAAGCATTGAGATCGCATGATGAATACTTGGTGGAGAAAATATTGAGGAATATATTGAAAGAGTACGGTTTAGAGATAGGAAGCCGTGAGGAATATGAATAAGCCGAGAATAATCATTTCTGGTGTTAGCGGCAAGATAGGGAAGACACTCGTTACTTCTGCTATCATCAGCCTGCTTCGAGAACGTGGATACAGAGTGCAGCCATTCAAAGTCGGACCAGACTTCATAGATCCATCATATCATAACATATTCTCAGACATGCCTTCACGTAACCTTGATTCTATAATGTTCAACCAAGAAACTATTATCAAATCTTTCTGTAAAATGATGAAAGATGCAGATATATGTGTAATAGAAGGTGTTTTTGGACTCTATGATAGCGTAGATGGAGTATCAGAGAGGGGGAGTACAGCGGAGATATCGAAGATTCTCAAAGCACCAGTCATCTTGATAGTTGATGCTGAGAGGATTAATAGAGGTCTTCTAGCTTTAGTTAAAGGATTTGTAGAGTTTGATAGAAGAGTAAAGCTTGCAGGAATAATAGTAAACAAGGTAGCACATGAAAAACAAAAAGAGAAAATACTTAATGCTTTCAGGGAAAACTTTAAAGAATTAGAGATTGTCGGACTCATCTATAGAGACAGTCTTATTGAGGAGAAGATGAGGTATAGACATTTAGGATTAATCCCAATTTCTGAGAGAGCCGATGAGATAGAAGAGATAAAACAAGCCGTAAGAAAGGTGGGTAGACAAATCGATATTGATAAGCTGATCGAGCTGGCTTCCAATGTGGAGGAGATATATCCTCCTGAATCTGAGGAGACACACTCTATAGTTAGACCTAGTATTAAGATAGGGATTATAAAAGATAGTATATTTTCATTTTACTATCCAGAGAATATAGAGTTTTTCGAGGCTGCTACTAATAAAGTATACTATATTGATTCAACTAAAGATTCATTGCTTCCAGAAGTAGATTTGCTCTATATTGGAGGAGGGTTTCCGGAAGTCTATGCTGAAAT
>CAZKRR010000145.1:0-3108 GCA_964555135.1 uncultured Nitrososphaeria archaeon | reverse complement strand
AATTGGTACTTCACTCCAGATTACTATATCACACCCCTTAACCTTGAATCCACTACTAATAAATGCTTTGAAAACCGCTCTAACATAATTACCAAACCAAATTCATCATAATATCCTTAAAAGGTAGGTTTTTCAGCTTAATCGTGGAATGAAGGCTAAGAATTGGAGGTCTGTTGAGAGACCATATACTAGGAGTGATTATATTCATGGTGCTCCACACTCTAGGATAAATAAGTATACTATGGGGGTCTATAAGGAAGATTATACCCATGAACTGCTTCTGATGGCTAGAGAGGATATGCAGATAAGAGATGTATCAATAGAATCTGCGAGGATCGCTGCGGATAAATACTTGTCTAGGAAAGCAGGTGAAGGAAACTACTTCCTAGAGATTAAAGCTCACCCTCATCACGTATTAAGAGAGAATAAGATGATCTTCGGAGCACATGCTGATAGACTCCAGGAAGGTATGAGGAGAGCCTTCGGTAAACCTGTAGGTAGGGCAGCGCAGGTATCATCAGGTGAGCCCGTACTAAGAGTATTAACATACGAAAACTGGGTTCAGACAGCTAAAGAAGCACTAGAACTAGCTTCAAAGAAGCTTCCAAAGAACTATACGATCACTATATCAAGAATCTCTGAGAAGAAGGTAGCAGCTTAACTATTAACCTCAGAAACATAGTACACTTCTGCTCAAGAACACTTGATTTTATTACCTGATAGCCTAGCCTTACTAGGTTACATTAATATTTAAGATGCTGTTTACAGCTAATTACCTTATTAGAAGCGGAGAGGGGTAGATGAAGTTAAAGATATTCTTTGATGGTTCATCTCATGGCAACCCTGGACCCTCAGGCATAGGAATAATAGTATATGATGAAGATTTTAGAGAAGTTACTAGATTTTCAGAACATGTAGGGGTTAGGACTAACAATGAAGCTGAGTATCTAGCTTTAAAGAAGTCTCTAGAGATAGCTCTAAAGCTGAGTGCAGATGAGGTAGAACTCTATTCTGATAGTGAGCTTCTAGTTAGACAGATAAATAGAGAATACCATGTACGAAATGAGAAGTTGAGTAGGCTGTATAGGGAAATACAAGATTTAACGAAGAATATTAAAGTCAAGATGATACATGTAAGTAGAGAAGAAAATAGAGAGGCTGACAAACTAGCAAATGAAGCTGCAGAGAATCCAGGGTAGTATTCCTGGATAATATCCTCATTGGACAAGCTTAATATGTAAGCCGAAATCTATAAAGATAAGAATATAATATCCTATAGAGTGAGGTTTCTCGATGGGTAAGTCCCCTCGTAGACCTATATTAATGATTCCTGGTCCCACAGAAGTCCACCATGAGGTTCTAGCTTCAGCTTCCATGCCTGTCTACCCACATTATGGTAGAGACTGGGCTGAGATCTATGAAGAAACTACTAAGCTTGCAGCTCAATTATTTAATACAAGTGGAGAAGTAATAATGTTTCCTGGACCCGGCTCAGCAGCTCTTGAGATGGGTATAGCTAATCTCGTAGCACCTGGTGAGAAGATAATAGTTATCTCTAATGGTTTCTTTGGTGATAGAATCGATGAGATTGCTCACCATCTAGGATGTAGGGTTGTTTCACTTAAAGCTGATTATGGTAGAGTCGTTGAACCTAGAGAACTAGAAGAAACATTGAAGGTACATAGAGATGCAAAAGGATTAGCAGTTGTTCATAATGAGACATCTACTGGAGTTAAGAACCCTATAATGGCCTACGGTAGGATAGCTAAAGAACATAACTTATTCTACATCGTTGATGCTATTTCTTCATATGGCGCAGTAGAGCTGCAAGTTGATGATTGGGGTATAGACTACTGTGTTGGATACGCCGGAAAAGCATTATCCTCTGTTCCCGGGGTAGCTCCAGTAGCTATAGGTCATGAAGTATTTAGATTCATAGAAGATAGAAAGTGGAAGCCTTCATCATGGTTTCTAGACTTAACTGTGTGGAAAACCTACATGGATAAATGGAGGCCGATCGGTCATCCATACCCATCAACAGTTCCAACCCATAGTATAGTTGGGTTGAGGGAGGCATTGAGAATAGCATTAAACGAGGGTCTAGAGAAAAGATATGAAAGACATGAAAAGATGGCTGCTGGATTCAGGAAGGCTGTTAAAGCTATGGGCTTGGAAGTCGTTGCACCCGAAGAATATGCGTCCCCTACTGTAACAGCAGTCAGGTCTCCTGAAGGATTATCTAGTAAGATAATTAGAGAAATGCTTGAGAAATTCAATATAATGATCTCGGGAGGCTTAGGCCAGCTTGAAGGAAAATCTTTTAGAGTCGGCCACATGGGGTTAACGGCAACGCCTCACTACATAGTCTACACTATATCAGGATTAGCAAGAACGCTTAAGGATCTGGGAGTCAAAGTTGATGAATACAGACCGATAGAAGAATTTTATAAACATATCGAGAAGTAATAATAATTTCTTGTCTAAACGCAAGGTTTATCTTATTCAAGCTTTAATGTAATTGAACAGAATGTCATTGCTAAAAAAAGATGATAGAGAGTTCCTAGAGAATAAATTTGAGAGAGAACTAGAGAGTAACGTTAGGATAATACTCTTCAAGAAAAAGAGCGACTGCGAATTCTGCGAGACAGCAGAACAATTAATTGAGGAAGTCTCGTTGACATCTACTAGACTTATTAAGGAAGTCTACGACATTGATGAAGATGCTGACCTTGCTTCCAAGTGGAGGGTAGACAAGGTCCCAGCCATACTAATATTCGGTGAGAAAGAGTATGGAGTAAGATTCTTCGGCCTCCCCTCCGGGTATGAGTTCTCAACCTTTATAGAAGACATAGTAGATATCTCTAGGAATACTAGTAGATTAACGCCTAGAACTAAAGAAGCCGTCAAGAAGATAGATAAACCAGTACATATACAAGTATTTGTTACTCCCTCCTGTCCATACTGTCCCAGAGTAGTAAGACTAGCCCATCAATTCGCTATAGAAAATACTCTAATAACTGGAGACATGATCGAAGCATTAGAATTCCAAGAACTATCAAATAGGTATAACGTTCTAGCGGTTCCAAAAACAATAATCAATGATCAAAT
>CAZKRR010000144.1:0-3122 GCA_964555135.1 uncultured Nitrososphaeria archaeon | reverse complement strand
ATACAATCAATACATGCCTACCAGCCTTTAAACACACCCCTTACCCGGACACTATGGCTAGATGACTCCGTGCTTTTAACCCTCCAAAGGTATTGCATGGTAAAGCTCCAGATAAGCCTAGCTCCCTCCTCTCTAGAAGCTGCCATGCTTTACCTCTCTCAGCGAAGCCTGATGATTCAAGAGATACTATCGCCATAATAGATGTAGCATCATACAATTCGAGAATCTTTATATCCCCCCTCTCAAGCCTAGCTCTATTCAAAGCTTTAGAAGTAGCAAGCTGAATTCTTGTCTTTCACCAGACATCATAGCAGCTGTAACTTCTTCAGCCATACCATCCGACTTCTTACCTACACCTACTACGAGAACGGCATTGGCTCTACCAGACTCAACCCCTCTCTAGCACCTGCATAGAATGCTGCAGAAACAGATGCAGATACCACCTCAACGCCTATAGTAGGAACCTGATAAACTGATAACAATGTTATTAAGATTAAGGGACTACATTGTAATTTATTTTAGTATATCTCCTTTATAAATTAATTATTTGAAAGATCTCTTTAAAGCTATTTATTAGATAGTCTGGATTTGAAGATAATAGTAATTCTCTACTATGAGCTCCACCCGTTATAGCTATGGATCTAACTCCTACTTCATGTGCAGCTATTACATCATAGATTGTATCACCCACATGGATAGCTTCTTCTACTTTTACACCCATTTTTTCAACAGTCCTTAATATCATTTTACCATTCGGTTTTAGATCGAGGACGTCGTCTCTAGTAACTATTACATCAAAGTATGTACTTATCATCGTATTCTTTAAACATAATTCCACACTCTTCCTACTATTATTTGTTGCGATAGCAAGCTTAATGCCCCGACTCTTTAGAAATTCGAGAGTCACTTTAACATCTTCTCTAAGCTCTGCTACTTCCGCGGCCATCATCTCAAAAGGTTCAAATACTTCATTTAGGATCTTGAAGGCGGTTATTCTATCTTCTTCACTCAATTCATTCAGTATATATGCAATTGGAAAATCAGTAGAAGACTCTATACTGCCTTGTAATCTTTCCCTTAATCTATTCAGAAACTCTTTCTTAGCTTCATATAGCTTAAGTTTGTGGACTAATAATGTTCCATCTAGATCAAATATGATTGCTTTAATAACCATCTTCTTATTGTAGAAAGAAGTCTTCGATAGTAAATATGTTTACCTAACTGGGTTGTAGTGTTCTTTTTCAGGGTATTACATGCGTTCCAGCTTTGCCTACAATAACTTCCATTAGTTGGCTAAGCTCGCCAATGATTGCTTCCTCCCCTCCTGCCTCTATAAACCTTATGGATGCTTTAACCTTTGGCCCCATGCTTCCTGGGGGGAATTGTCCCTCATCGTATAGTTTCTTTAACTCTTCAACTCTGATTTTGGAGATCTTCCTCTGAGATTGTTTACCATAATCAACATATACAGCGTCTACGTCTGTTAATATTACAAATTTTTCTGCACCTAAGAATGTTGCAAGTCTTTCTCCCGCTAAGTCTTTGTCTATTACTGCTTCTACACCTTTAAACTTCCCATCTTCTTCTATTACTGGGATCCCTCCACCTCCGCTTGCAATTACTATGTATCCTGCATCTACTAGAGACTTAATGGCTGGACCTTCAACAATGTATTTTGGATCTGGCGATGGAACAACCCTCCTCCATCCACCTCTTGCTTTATCTTCTTTGAACACATACTCTGGATGAATCTTTTTTATTTCTTCTACTTCTTCAAAGCTATAGAATGGGCCAACCGGCTTACTTGGGTTACTGAAGTCTGGGTCTTCTTTATCAACAACAACTCTAGTTACAATAGTAACTACTTGTTTTTCTATACCTCTAGTTGATAATTCACTAGATAATGCTTGCTGTATTATGTATCCTATGAATCCCTGGGTTTCAGCTCCACATACATCCATTGGAAAACTTGGAATATTGTATAGTTTTTCACCCGCATCATGTCTAAGTATTGTAGCTCCGACTTGGGGTCCATTACCATGTGTAACTACGATGTGGTATCCAGCCTCAACTATATCAGCTAAGATTCTGCATGTCTGCTTAACATTCTCATATTGTTCATCGATAGTGCCCCTCTGACCTCTTCTTAAAAGAGCGTTACCTCCTAAAGCAATAACCATTAAATTTTTCCGCCTACTTCTCATATAACTCTCACAAACCATCTACCTAAATAACTTATCCAGCCATCTTCCATCATGGAAAATAATTCAAAAGTAAGATGAGAAAAGTTAAGAATTTTTACATAATCAAAGTCTAGTATGATTTTCTTTTCTTAAAAGACTCTGACTCTTTTTAGATTTGTCATAGAAATACATAAAATTGGTGAAGAAGTTAAGCATTAAAGAATATCGGGATGCAGTACTAATTTAGGAGCAAATTATTGTGGTCTTAGAGGGTTCTTACTTTATTCTTATAATGTTTCTTCTCCTCTAATTCTTCAATATACTAGACTATTATATCTTATCGTATTCTTCTTGGCTTCTCCCGGAATATATGCTTGTAAACTATCATCACAAGCCTTCCCAACAATTAATATATCATAACCATTAGACCTTAAGTCTTTAAACATCCTATAAAGAAACCTGATATTATGTATAAGCTCTCTCACATTTATGATATACATAGTTTATGTCTACTGATACCTTAATCTTCCATCCTTAAAGTTAAGTATAGTGAGCCTGGATATGGAGTAAATTTCCCTCACCCCTCAATCTACAATCTAGGTCGTTGGAGTAGATTGATGGAGAGGTCTGATAATCGGCATTTAAAGGTATATGGTATTTCATCTTGAAGATGTAAACAATCTTATGTAGCCTAGATGCTGAAATTCTACCATATATCTTAGCAATGATTAAGATAATGACTGTATTTTATATTGGCATCACCTCTCCTCGTCTTCGATAGAATGCTCTGGATGTTCTACACCTATAGCTTCTAAGACTATATCACCATCCCAAGAACCTTCCTCATATCTTTGTATCTTGGTGGACAATACTCACTATTCTTCCATAGAATAGCATTAGTAAGCATTATTAGATATTTATCACTATTCTTCTCTTGAG
>CAZKRR010000143.1:0-3154 GCA_964555135.1 uncultured Nitrososphaeria archaeon | reverse complement strand
CGATCCCATACTTCTGGCTTGGACAGATTATACTAATAGTCTTTGCAGTATGGCTGGGCATCTTCCCTTTAGGAGGAATGGTTTCAGTCGGATATGAATACCAGGGTTTGCAATACTTTCTTGACGTCCTATATCATTTAACGCTACCTGCTATGACTTTAGCAATCTTTAACATAGCATTTACTACCAAGATAACGAGAGGAAGCGTTTTAGAGGCCTTAACTCAAGACTATATAGTTACTGCTCGCGCTAAAGGGATTCCTGAGTCAAGGGTAGTATTCAGGCATGCTCTTAGAAATGCATTAATACCAGTCGTAACGTATACAGGATTTAATACAGGTGTCCTCCTAGTAGGAGCAATATTAACGGAGACAGTATTTGCATGGCCTGGAATGGGATCTCTCCTATATGATTCTATTAGATTAAGAGACTATCCAGTTGTGCTGGGAATCTTTATTTATGGTTCAATAATCGTAATCCTAGCAAATTTAATCGTAGATGTACTCTACGGTATAATCGATCCTCGAATACGTTTAAGGTGATGAAGATGAATAACCAGGGAGCAGCATATACTTATCATCTCAAAAATGTTGGGTTGCAGTTAGTATACAAGACTTCTAAAGTTTTCAGGCTTAATCCACGATTTACAGTAGGTTTTATAATAGTGTTGGTAGTTATAATTCTAGCTCTAGTCGCTCCATTCATTACGTGGTATCCGCCTTTGAAAACTTTGGTGGGTAAACCGTTTACTCCACCTGTAGCCTTACATCCTTTCGGAGTAGATGACCTAGGTAGAGACATATATACTAATGTTCTCTATGGAATAAGGACTTCCCTGATTGTTGGTGTCAGCTCGGTCACCATCTCCTTAGCTATTGGGATATTGATAGGGGTAATAGCAGGCTATTACAGTGGACTCCTCGAAGATGCATTAATGAGAATAACTGATATGGCGCTAATCATACCGCAGTTCCTACTTGCATTAGTTATAGTAGCTATATTTGGACAAAATTTCCAGAACATCATAATAGCGATAGGTATTGTTAGCTGGCCAGGTATAGCACGAATAATGAGAGCAGAGTTTCTATCGATAAAAGAGCGACCGTTCGTAGAGGCTGCGAAAGCTGTAGGATTAACTGACGTAAAGATAATCTTTGAGGAGATATTACCTAATGCGATCCCAGCCATTATTCCTTACGCTGTTCTTCAAGTAAATACTGCTATACTCGTAGAAGCTGGATTAGGATTTCTAGGAATAGCTGACCCCAATGTTCCAAGCCTCGGACTTATGTTAAATACTGCACAACAGTATCTTGTTAGAGCTTGGTTCATGGCCTTCTTCCCTGGTCTCGTATTATCAATAATCGTAATTGGACTTAACCTACTGGGAGACGGATTAATTGAGTACCTGAATCCACGGTTGAGAAAGAGATGAAGAATAGACTTGAATTATTCATGTATCAATTTTTGACTGAGTCATTAAGATTGTTGGAGTAACCTTTACGATAAATATAATCACATTATTTCAGTAAGAACTTTTGCTAAGACTCCTCTAGTGGTAATTATCCTACTGTTTCGGGCCACATTTTTCAGAGTATCTTTATGGAGAAGCTTATACCCCATGCAATCCATTATTACGAACCCGATCTTATTCTCATTAATAAATTTGGCTACATCAATAAAGTCTTGCATTCTTGAACTGTAAGGAGATATGGGAATGACTTCTAGCTCTCTGAAATACTTTGACCATTTATCATACGCATAATTGACTTGTTCTTTACCAGGTATCAATACTGCTACCTTTCCATTGTATGAAATGCTTGAAGCTATTCCCTTCAAGATCTTATCTGGATATATTATGGGTGTCTTGATCTCGAATTGAGGGAATTCGCCTGAGCATAGTATTGTTATAATATCAACACCGATCGAGTCTAAGTAGCTAATCTTAGATTGCATTAAAGGTAGGAGCTTATTCTTAGATACTCTTACCTCTGAGCCATTTCTTAACCTCGTAATATACATTATTTCACCTACTTCAGGAGAAAGCTGTGAAGTTATCATCTCGAGATTAAGATCATCTAAAGCTCCTACTTGTACAATTTCAACATCAGTAGGTAAGTTTCTTAGAAAATCTTCAACAAGGTCTTCTCTTGGAGCTTGACCAATTGTTACTACTCCTAACTTTTTGGACAACTTTCTCAGCCTCTTATGACATACCAATAATACTTTTAAAAGTATTTAATTCTATACCAGGTGACATGTCGGTAGTTTCTTAGAAGAGTGCAGCATACATCGAAGCAGTATGGATACCTCAGCCAGTATTATTAGCTGAAAAAGAAGACCTAGAAGACATTATAATAGCAATAGAAAAAATAAAAACATGCAAAAAAGATTAAAGAAGAATGTAAATCACCATAGGAAAATAGACAACCTCAAAGAATAACTTAAATTGAAATTAAGACATGAATCTTCGATAAACAGCATGATCAAAACATAAAATTTATTTAGACAACTTTGAAAAATAAATCTGAAGAAGAAAAGATTTAAGGCTGGCGCGAGGGTAGCCAAGCCTGGTCAAAGGCGCAGGACTGAGGCTCCTGTCCCGTAGGGATTCGTGGGTTCAAATCCCATCCCCCGCATACCTGCTACATCTGTAACACCCCGCAGATCAGGAAACACTGCATAGACAAGCTGAATATCTCTAAAAGCTTCAATCATACGTTTCTTAACCCTAGACTTTACGGTTCTTAGACTGCTAGGTTCTACTTCTAACCCATGTAGCCTATCTAGTAATATTTAATTTCCTCTTCCATTTAGAGAGTATAACCATAGCTAGCAACAACTCCTATTATAGTTTCTATCTACTGAAACGTATAACTCACGGATTTTATTCCTAGTTGCTTCTTCTATTAGTTTTCTATAGCACTCTTCTAATTCTCTAACCATCTTAATCCGTTTCATATAATAGATTCTTGTTCTAGTTATTTCCATGGATAGAAAGGGTTAGAAGCCTAAGATTATAACGTTTACTGCTAGGATTCCAATGAAATTGAGAGAAAGCTAGAATCATGGACTTAGAAGCTTTAATCAAGCAATTATCTCCTTACTTTAAAATATTGATGTGTAACCTGAAATATCTTAGGGTTGTATGAGT
>CAZKRR010000142.1:0-3172 GCA_964555135.1 uncultured Nitrososphaeria archaeon | reverse complement strand
AATAAAAACTCAAGGAGGAGTATTACCTAGTTGACAGGCTCTCTTATCATAGGGAAAAATATAAATCGTGGTAGATATTTAATTAATTTGACCCTGCAGACTAGGTCTATTCATGGACATAGGTATAAAGATGAATCATTAGGAGTCTTTATTCCACCTATCTATCAGACTGCTATCTTTGAGCAGCCAGGATTTACTAGGAAGAGTGATAGAGAAGTTGACTTAAAGTATAGTCGAGAAGAAAATCCAACTGTTAGAGCATTAGAGAATATTCTTACAGAGTTGGAAGAAGGAGAAGATTCACTTTGTTTTTCCAGTGGTATGGCAGCTATCTCGACAACATTCTTTTCAACACTTAAGAAGAACGATAAGATGGTTTTACCTGCTGAATCATATGGAGCAACGCTTCAATTAGGAGAGAAGCTTAGAGAGCTGGGAGTTGAAGTCAAGATTTCATGGCCTGATACTGATGATATTATAAAATCTATCGATAAGAATACAAAGCTGGTCTTAATCGAGACTATTACAAACCCGACTTTGAGAATATTTGATATTCCTGAAATACTCAAGGTATGTAGAGAGAATGGAGCATTACTCGTTGTAGATAATACCTTCGCTACACCATATCTGTATAAACCATTTAAAGATGGAGTTGAAATAGTGATTCATAGTTTAACAAAATATCTCTCAGGACATAATGACGTAGTAGGTGGCGCCATAATATCTAAGAAAGAGAAGATATTTCAATTATGGGATTGGAGAAGAATACTTGGAACAATCCTACCACCCTTCGAAGCATTCTTAATAATTAGAGGATTAAAGACGTTCAAGCTTAGAATGGAGAGACACTGTAAGAACGCTGAAGCTATAGCTGAATATTTAGTAGACCATCCAAAGGTTAAAGAAGTAATGTATCCAGGTCTACCAACCGACAAATACCATAAGCTAGCTTCTAGACTTTTTAAGAATGGATCTGGAGGTGTAGTAAGCTTTAGAATAAGAGGCGGTGAGGAAGAAGTAAAGAAGCTTATGAAGAGCTTGAAGATAATCAAGCCAGCTCCAAGCCTTGGAGGAGCTGAATCAATCTTAACATATCCAGTGATTAGTGCTGCATCAACTATACCGAGAGAAATTAGAGAGAAGCTAGGTATAACTGAAGACTTACTACGCTTCTCCGCTGGATTAGAAGATCTAGAAGACTTAATTCAAGACCTTGATAATGCATTAAACAGTATCTAAATACATAGATAGTAATTAATCGATATCTACTCTACGTTTAGTTATACCCATTTTACTTCAACTTCATCGATTCTATACCTTGGTTTAACCCTACTCTCTTCGATAGAGACAGTCTGGTTTGATAAAAGTTGGAGTACACCTGTCCAAGCTATCATTGCTCCATTATCTCCAGCATATTCATGTGGAACAACTTGGAGTCTTGCATCATGTAGTTTCACCATCTCCTCCATCATCTCCCTCAACCTCCTACTTCTCGACAACCCTCCTACAATCAAGACTTCTTTCTTCTCTGTGAATGCTAAAGCACGTTCAGTTACTTCTGTCAACATACTATAGACGGTCTCTACTAGACTATAGCAGATGTCTTCTAGCTTAACGCCTTCTCTAAGTAGTCTTAATGCTGCTGTTAGTACTCCTGAGAAGGAAACATCCATCCCCTTAACCTTATATGGAAGATAGTAGAATCTCTTACCTTCAAGTGATTTAATCTCTGGATTAGGCATCAACCCGATGCCTGCTTTAATCCCAAATACATCAAGGCAGTTTCCAGCAGCAATATCTAATGTCTCTCCAAAGATTCGGTATCTCCCGTCTTTGTAAGAAGCGATAAGAGTGTTTCCGCCAGCAACATATAAGACTACAGGATCTCTACATCTAGTAGTTAATCTACCTATCTCTATGTGGGCTACTCCATGATTTACAGATATGAGGGGAATCTTTAACTTAAGAGATAAAGATCTAGCAATAGTCGCTCCAACCCGTAGACATGGTCCCATGCCTGGTCCAGAAGAGAAAGCTACAGCATCTATCTCAGAAGGTGATATTCCACTTACTTTTAATGCTTCCTTAATTTTTTCAGGAGCTATTAAAGAATGATGTTGTGCAGCTTCTCTAGGATGTATACCCCCAGACTTCGGAGTGTAAACACTATTAACATTAGCTAATATTCTCCCTAGAGAAGTTGCTATCCCCACTCCAAAAGTATGGGCTGTAGATTCTATTCCTATAACAATTCTTTCCTTACTCAATCAACTTTCTCCTTCTCCTCTTAGCTTTTCCTTCTTTCCATCTATTTTTTATATACTAAATTCGTATTTTAGAATTATTTCCGAAAGTCTGAATACTCTCTTGAGTCTGGAATCTACCCATAAAGTATCCAATTTTCAAAAGCTCTACCACCAGTTGAATAGGCTAGATACTTTAAGAAGATTTTAGATATAGAAAATTAGGGGAAAGAGCTGGCCGATGAGTTATAGTAGCTGTGGTTGGCGGGGATATAGGGATACACCATTACATATCTGGAACAACCTTCTCACCCTACCAGCCGACAGCTTTTACTACTCATCGGCCAAGTAGGGTTCTCGGATATTTGGTCGTTTATTATTAGATATGTTTTTCTTAGAGTTTTCAACGTCATCAGCTCCAGTTTATATATTGCCTTCTCCCTAGGTAGACGGTCAACTATCTCGACAATCTTATCTGAAATATTGTTACATCTCTTGGTATTTAAGTATAGATTCATTGCGAACCTTGTAATATGTTCTCTAAGTCAATGATTGTACCGTCCTTTATTCTTATCTGGTGTATATCCAAGTAACCCTTTAAGATTCGTTATAGGTAGATGTAATGGTAGCTCTACCGTAAGAATAGCCAGCTCGACACTATCATTTATTCCAAGCATTCTACAAACCTCCCTATAGATAGCGTCATTAGAGAGTATCTTGATAATCTTCTTAGTAACATCTTTCTTATCCTTCTCCATCAACTTTACAGAATCTTTCAACTCGTAGTCATATCCATCATTCTTAATCCATGTCTTCAATGTCTTAATCCTCTTCGATAGTAGCTCATACTTGTTTATCAGTGGCCATAGCATAGCCTTCTTCTCCATCTCCTGAATAGTTAGAAGTCTAAATCCATCCCTCGGAATCTT
>CAZKRR010000141.1:0-3300 GCA_964555135.1 uncultured Nitrososphaeria archaeon | reverse complement strand
CGCCGCCGGGTGGATTTGAACCACCGACCAACGGGTTAACAGCCCGCTGCTCTACCAGACTGAGCTACGGCGGCTCATTATAGTTTTATTTTGTTCTAGTCTATAAGGATTGTTCTGGTGGTGTATTTAATTTTTTATCTCTTATGGTTGTTTTGAGTGTTTTATGGTTTGTCTAGTGTGTTCTAGCTGGTTTTAATCTAGAGTGGAGGTTTATTCGTCTAGTCGTGGTTGAGGTGGCTGAATGTTTTAGATGATGTAGTTTTAACTTCTATTTTCTTTCTTTTTACATGTTTAGTTTTGTAAGATCGTTTAAGTTTATGTACTGTATTGATTCTATTGGTGTATATCTAGTAGGGTTATTCCATTCTTTTCTATTTCCTTGGCTAGCCAGCTTCCACTACTTTTTAGTTTCTCGAATTCAGACTGTGTGTATAGATGAGCTTCGGCAATCTCTATGTTTATTGTCTCCATTATTTCATGGAATTTATTCTTGGATTCTTGGTCTCCGACTAGTATTAGTAGATCTACGTCGCTTCCAGCAGTAGCTCTCTCTTTAGCAAATGACCCAAATAATACTATCTTCACTACACCTAGCTTGAAAAGTTCTTCACCAGCTTTCCTAATCTTTTCTTTAATCTCTCTTAGACTGTATCTTGGATAGTATATCTTGACAGAATCCGAGTATTTGTTCTGCATAATTTATCAGCCTCTCAGCTTCTTCCAATGTATATGATTCAAATGGTGCGCCTTCTGGAAGAGCATTAGGGTATCTTGTAGGTATGTAGGCTTTATCAAGCTCTCTCGCCATTCTTACTAATTCACTGGGAGATTTAAATTCTACCGGGAGACTTAGAAGTAACCCAGCAACAGAGTGCCCGAAAGCTTCGGCACCTATAGCTTGGTAAACTGCTTTTACCGCTTTTTCCGCTGATTGCTGGGATAAGAAGCAAGCCATCTCATAAAACCCTCCTTTCACTTCGTATCTAGCATTTTCCAAGTCTCTTATAGCTTGCTTTATCCAATCTCTACTTCTCTCAACCATATCTATCATTATGGTTATGTAGAATAAATCATTTAAGACTTCGCTTCAGTAACCTCCTCCTGATCTTTATCCAGGTGGGGATTATCAAGTATTTTCTATGAGTAAGATTATGTTTTTTACCCTGCTGTTTTATGCTTCTATGGTTAGGGGATGCTCTTCATAATATATACTACTGGTAGGTGTAATCTAAATTGTAGCTACTGTGGTGGGAGCTTTGATCCTAAGATTGTTCCATGGAGTGTAAAGTATTCGCTGAATGATTTAGAAGACTTAATCAGGGAAGAAGATGTAGTAGCTTTCTATGGCGGCGAGCCTCTACTTAACCAGGAGTTTATTAAAGATTTTATGGACATGTTTACAGTTAGTAAATGGGTAGTCCAAACTAACGGCCTCCTCCTACATAGATTAGAAAAGAACATAATTGAAAGATTTGATGCAATACTTGTCTCAATAGATGGTGATGGTAGTTTAACTGATAGATTTAGAGGAAGAGGAGTATATAGGAGAGTTTTGGAGAATGTTAAGAAGATAAGGGAAGACGGTTATAGTGGAGATATTATTGCAAGAATGACTGTAACAGAAGAAAGTAGCATATATAGAGATGTTAAACATCTCTTATCTACAGGTTTGTTTAATCATATCCATTGGCAGATCAGCTTCATCTGGACAGATCCATGGAAGAATCTATGGAGGTGGATAGGGGAAAGCTACAAACCTGGCTTATTAGAGCTCTTTAATGAGTGGGTAGAAAAGCTAGAAGATGGAATAGTAGATGGTATTGTACCATTCCAGGGAGTGTTAAGAAGGATGACTTACGGTGGACCTGCTCCTCCATGTGGTTCAGGGTCAGAATCATTTACAATACTTACAGATGGTAGGATTATCTCATGCCCTATAGCAGTTTCTGAGAAATGGTCTCAGATAGGATCTATCAAGGAGACCTCCAGAGAGTACTTGGAGAGTTTAAGACCACATATATCTGAACCATGTAGTATATGTAGTTACTTTAAGGCATGTGGTTCTAGATGCCTCTACACTCATATTGAAAAGTTATGGGGAGAAGAAGGAATGAAGGCAGTATGCGAATGTTCTAGGTATCTCATAGATTTAGTTAAAGGAAATATCGAATATATTGAAAATTTGGCATTAAGTGGAAATCTTACGTTAAAGGACATCAGTTATCCAGAATACAATAATACTGTTGAGATAATTCCCTAGCAAGCTTCTACGTTAAAATATGTATGTCATAAATGGGTATTTATCATTCAATGAGTCTTGAAAGCTTTCCAATAAATTCTCCTAGATCCATGCTAAGAACAATAAGCTGATGAGTAGATGAATCCTTATTGAATATTCCCATGATTGTGTTGTTTTCTACTTTGTCTGTTTAATACATTGACCCTCCTGATTTTCTAAACGTTATAGAGTAGTCAGGGCAAGCATAAATAATCTTCAAATCCCTCTCTAAATTCTCTTAGGAGTCCATATGGTTATGATTGACGTGATCTTTCAATGAACTCATTCAGAATGTTTGGAAGCTCTCTTTTACCTTTTCTGTAATCTCTCCTACTGGTGAAAACAGTGTATTGTTTATCTTCTTTACGGTTATAGAGCAGCCAATACAGCTTGCATTAGAAAGTCCAAAAGAATTCACCTTGAGCTTCATGAACTATCCCAGGCAATCTTTAAGATTCTATGCTTATATATTGTTGTATGGTTGAATCATTTTAGAACTGGTGATATTTACATGAGGGGGGCTGTCTTTAATCCAATAGGTATTATAAGAGTTGACCTTGATGACGAATCGGTCAAAGAGTCTCTGGAGGGTGTTGAGGGACGCATAGAGATTTTCGAAGAATATATAGAAGGGTTGGAGGGCATAGATGGTTTTACTCATTTGATAGTTATAGCCTATCTACATAAGGTAACCAGCGAGCAGAGGGGGGTTCTTAAAGTTAAACATAAGAGACTGCTGAGACTCGGCATTGACCCCGAAGACCTACCAGAGATTGGAGTATTCTGTACGGATTCACCTCATCGACCTAACCCGATAGCTTTAACAATAGTTGAAGTTATAAAAAGAGAGAAGAACATATTGTATGTGAAGAACCTGGACTTGTTCAATGGAACGCCTATTCTAGATATTAAGCCTTATACATTAGATAGAGCGATTATGGACGTAGGCTTCCCAGAATGGTATATCAAGCTAAGAAGGAAAGTTGAAGAGAAAATTGGAAGTAAGATATCAAATCTATGAA
>CAZKRR010000140.1:0-3304 GCA_964555135.1 uncultured Nitrososphaeria archaeon | reverse complement strand
GTTGGACAAGCTGAAGAACATAAACCACATTCTATACAATCTGCAAACTGTAAGTATTCCAATAATTCTTCAGGCTTCTGCAAATACATGCCAGTAGGATTCCTCATCTCCTCAACGTCATCCCTAATTAAGTATGTTTTAACCATCTTCTCTTTCTTAAACAAGTCAGAGAAATCTGTAACAAGGTCTCGAATTATCAGGTAATTGTTGAGAGGTTCGACAACGACTACTTTAGAATTCAGTTCTAGGACTCTTGTAAAACATGCAAGTCTCTGTTTACCATTAATCATCATACCGCATGAACCACATATAGCTTGCCTACAAGAATATCTAACTGCTAGAGATGGATCTTTTTCTTCTTTTATCTTTAAGAGAGCATCTAATACTGTTAAGCCTCTGTCTACTTCTACTTCATAAATTTTCCATGTTGGTGAAGCATCTACAGCTGGATTAAACCGAAATACTTTAAATTTTATCTTTTCAATCTCGCTCTTCTCCATCGATTTCACCACCCTCCGAATAATACTAGTAAAAAGTATAATCCAAAGATAAAGAATATTGTCCCAACGACAATTAGGATTATTGAGATGACTTTCCCGCTACTTGACACTGGGAGCAACTCTACTAATATTACTCTTAGACCATTCATAGCATGATATAGTACGGCAGTTAGGAATATCCCTTGACTTACAGGGTACCATAGAGTGTCTTTAATCCAATTAAACCCGACTAGGTTGTTAGCTATTAAATGAACCGCTCCTGTTATAAGTATGAGAAAGCCTGTAATGTAATGTAGTAGCATCTTAGTTGACTCCTTCATATCACCACCTCAGTAAATTGAACGCGACCATTATCCAGAAGTAGAGTATAATGATGAAAGCTACTAGAGCTAGATATAGTGCTAACCTCTGCCATCCACTTAACGAGGTCATCTTGTATGGATATACGGCTCTTATAGGTTTGCCTACTGTGAATCCATATTCCGTTAATACAAGTCTTACACCATTAAACGTATGGAAGACAACAATTATTCCAAGTATAACCAAGACTGCTTTACCAATTATTCCAGGAGGCTCCCATAATTTTCCCGTGACAGCGTAGACCAACCCGACGTTCAGTATATGTGAAAGGAGGAATACTATTATTCCAACACCTGATATTCTCTGCGCAACATACATTAACTTCTCAATTGTGTAGCCTCTAAGCTTTAACCATCCAAGAATCCCCAGTTTATTTTCTCTCCTACTCATTTCTTCCCCCCTCCAGCTAGTATTTTCTTTCTTTTGGCTCCCACTTAGTAATCTTTACAGGTATGTACTCTAGTCTAGGTCCTTCAGGAGTCCTATATGCAAGAGTATGTTTCAGCCAGTTGACATCATCTCTCTTTGGGTAATCAAAACGATAATGAGCCCCCCTACTCTCAGTCCTTGCAAGAGCTGAGACTAAGACTACTTCTGCTACTTCAAGCATAGCATCGAGCTCCAACACATTAATAAGGTTCTGATTAAACTCCCTGCTTTTATCACTTACCCTACCTGTTCCAAATCTTTTTCTGAGTTCTCTAATCTTTCTCAGTCCCTCTTCTAAGCTTTTACCGTCCCTGAAAACATATGCATGCCGAGTCATATTATTCTGCATTTCTCTCCTCACCAAATATGGATCATCACCAAACCCACCTTTCAATATTTCATCAAATATTCTTTTCTCCTCTCTCTCTACTTGGATAAGAGGTACACCACTTCTAACGGTTTTCTTTAAAACGTATTCTGCTGCATTTTTACCTGTTATGTATCCATACACTAAGCAGTCTGTTGTTGAATTACATCCAAGTCTATTCGCTCCATGTATGCTTACACAGTTTACTTCTCCAGCAGCCCATAAACCTTTAACAGGTGTTTGACCATTTATATCTACGTGCACGCCGCCCATAGTATAGTGGGCTACGGGTCTCACGGGGACTGGTTCGTTTACAGGGTTTATACCAGCAAATTTCATAGCTATCATTTTTATTTCTGTAAGTTTCTCGTCTATAACTTCCTCACCTAGATGAGTCAAGTCTAGGTGGACATAGTCTAAACCGTTTGGCCCCTTAAAACCTCTACCCTCAATTATTTCTCTCATCATTGCTCTTGAAACTATGTCTCTCGGCGCTAGCTCCATTTTCTCTGGTGCATACCTAGACATGAACCTCTCTCCCTGCCTATTTCTTAAGTATCCACCTTCACCTCTAGCAGCTTCCGAGATTAGTATCCCTGAGGGGACTAAACCTGTTGGATGGAACTGGATAAACTCCATATCTTTTAATGGTATACTTGCTCTATACGCCATAGCCATACCCTCAGCTGTAGCTGAGTGTCCGTAGGTTGTGAAAGAATACAATCTACCAGCTCCACCTGTCGCTAGTATTCCGGCTTTTGCTTCAAAGATGTAGAGTTCCCCACTTTTTATTTCTAATGCTGTGAATCCTCTGAATTCATTATCTTCAACAAGGATTGAGGATGCAAACCATTCGTGATAGAATGTTATATTATCGTACTTCAAGCATGTATTGTATAACGTCTGCATTGCATGAAGACCAGTCTTATCAGATGCGTAGCATGCCCTATCAAAACTATGGCCCCCAAAGGGTCTTTGGTCAATTCTACCGTCTGGCCTCCTACTCCAAGGCATCCCCCAATGCTCAAGCCTAAGAATCTCTCTAGGAGCAAGCCTGACGAACAGCTCTACAGCATCTTGGTCTGCTAGGTAGTCTGAACCCTTAACAGTGTCAAATGCATGTAGGTCGAAGCTATCGCCCTCATCCGGGTATAAGACTGCTCCAGTACCCCCAGCATAAGCAACTGAATGACTTCTCATAGCATGTACCTTGCTTATAACAGAAACCTGAAGGTTGGAGTCGATACTTGCAGCCTCTATCGCAGCTCTGAGACCAGCAAGCCCAGAGCCAACGATAACAATATCAGTACTGATCTTATCCACCAAACATGCTCACAGGACTACTTATTCTATTCTTTCATATAACTATTTTCCTTCAGGTTTATTTCGAATTACTTTACTATCAAATCTTAATATACTTCATAGGCTTCTTCAAATTCAAGGTCCTCCGGATTTTCGCGATCAATCTACTTGGACTCTTAATATTGTAGAGATGTGATCTGCACCTACAATCTGATGCTCCAAAGTTGTTAATGCTCATCAAATCATTTTCTTGTATAATCTTAGCTATTCTACATTCATAGTTCCTAGATAGAGGCAATACAACTGCATAAATAGGTTCTACATTCTTTGAAGATGTTAAGTAATC
>CAZKRR010000139.1:0-3375 GCA_964555135.1 uncultured Nitrososphaeria archaeon | reverse complement strand
TAAGAGCTTTAATGATTGCTCTAGGCTAAATATTGTAAGGTCATAGTCACCTCTACTGAAATAAAATCGGCCGCATCCTTAAAGCTTCTGGACCTCTTAAGAAGCCTGTCAACTTCTTCTTTCTTCATATATTGTAGCTATTTACTATGTTTATTAAGAGTTATCTGATTCAGCACGCTATTCAGACCCTTTATTCTAGTTCTTAAACTGGATCTTTATAGGTATAGATTCAATACTCTTCTTTACGTATTTAGCAACCTTGTATATTACTATACCTACGAAGGCTATTGTACCTCCAATTATGATTAGCTGGATAGCTAAGTTTAGTAATTCTCCTGTAAATACTGGTTTCTCAAATGTAAACGTTATTGTAGAGTTTGGATTAGCTGTCTGAGTTAGCTCGCCATCATCATGCTTAACCTTCACAGTGTAAGGTGATAGCTTGGGGAGAAGTTTGAAGAAAGCATAACCATTCTGGTCCGTGTAGCCTCTTCCAAGGGATACCATTCCATAGAAGACTGTTACTTCAGCATTTTTAATCGGGTTACCCTCCGAGTCGATAGTCCTCACTCCGAGCCATGCTTTCTCAACTTGAACCTGTATTACTTCACCATCAAAAAACTTGTTAAAAATCTTTAATGTAAGAACCGTGTCAGGATAGTTTACTCGTATAGAGTAATTTGAGAAAACCATCTTCTCAAACACTGCTATCCCATTTGCGTTAGTAAACTTTGAGTACTCCGAACCATAGTTCAAATCTTTAATCTTAACCTCCGACTTCGCTAAGGGCTCCCCACTACTCCAAGTAACGTTAACAATTAAGTCATCAACAGGTAAACGAATTTCACAGAGCTTCCATAGATCTGAAACCTTCACATTACTATCATAGAGCAGCTTACCTTCGAGACTCCTGATAACCAGCCTTGAGAGTCCTTCTGGAACCATCTCAATAGATAGTTCATCTTCAATCTTAGTAGAGTCAATCTTTATTCCACCGGGTGCTTCAAAACTATAATTACAGAGTAGTCTTCTACCCTTATTATCAATGAATCTAAGATGTAGATCATACACGTCCACGCTAATCCTATATGATGTAGTTGATGAAATCTCTAAATCAGAACTATATACTGCCTCGCTTCTCCAATAGATATTAAGCTTATACACTCCCCTAGGTATACCGATGATCCTTACTATACCATCCTCATCAAGTCTCAATGATAGCGGTCCGAATACTATATCTGCTTCTGAGATGGGCTTATCATCCATGCTAACGATCTTCAGTTCAACACTATGGATCGGCAGCTCAATATAGCTGACTGCCCCTGGACCTGGAATATATACGTCCTGCTTCTCTACAACCTGATTAAAGATTCTAGAGCTATTCACTGCTCTTACCATATATTCTCCAATGGGAACCTGGGAAAGATTAATCATCCCATTCCTAGAATATATGTTCCCGATACTTGTTTCAGGATTCAAGCCTATTACTGTAAAGTTTGCCCCTACAGGGTTTCCTCCTGAATCTACAGCTTGTAAAATCAAGTCTCCTACAGGGAGATTAAGTATATGCTTTACAGCTGGTCTAGTCATCCATGGATAGATTGTTGGATGATAACCTATCCAGAGCCATCCGTCAAAGACTCTAATCTTCTTCCAATATACTTGGACAGAATGATTTCCCTCGGGTACAAGCATGTACCTCGTCAAACCATTGACTGTTATTGTCTCAACACCATCAAATATCACTCTTGCGCCACTTATTGTAGAATTCTTCAAATCTACAGTCTTAATCTCTGGGTTGAATAACCTAGTCTTTATGATCTTAGATGATGCAAGCTCATAAGCCCAATGCTGTTCAAAGTAAACGTGAGGATACTGTTGAAGATAATCTGAACTATTCCAGTAAACTTCTACCTGATACTTGTCATCGAGTAGACGATGTATCTTAACCCTACCGTTATCTGGAACGATGTACTCTCTAACATCATAGTAATGTACCAACCTCCTAATAATAAGCCTCGCACCTGAGAGAATATTCAATCCATCAAAATCAGCAATCGTTAAATTAAAACTCCTATATGGCAGAAGCTTCAAGTAGCTTTCTAATGGATAATTCTCTAAAGTATACTCTCTCCAGCCTGGGAAGATCAACCTGATATCAATTGATGGTTCAATGTTAATCTCGTCGGGAGGCACATCTTCAGGAAATAGAAAATCAAATTCAATAATAGTTGAGGATAAACTATCATACCCATTTAAAATAAAGTTTACAGGATTAAAAGCTTCAAGATCTATCCTAACATTCTTCCAAGATATTAAAGACCTACCATAATTCGTCCAAGCAAACCATAATCCTGCCCTCGTCAATGTGATCTTCCTTCCCTTACATGCTCCCTCAATATAGAGAGTATAATCTCCATAAACTTCACCACCAACTCCATGGAGATTTACTGCTCGATATGAATACTTCTTTATGAAATCTTTGGAAACCATTATTTCAGCTCTCTTAAGATATTCATTGAAGACCTCTTCTCTTATATTGTTAAATGTTCTTGGCTGAGGATTTATTCTCTCACTACAATCATTGTTCGTAATGTTTACTCGGACTTTCCCCCATTCACCCATATAGTATTCTCCGGGTAGAACCTCTACTCTAAAACTCCATGTAGGTTGACCTTCAACTACCAATCCATAGGGTGGAGATATAGATAAAATAGCTAGATACATCATAATGACGAGTAGGAATACACAGCAATTCTCTAGACCTTCTCCATCCATCCTTATCTAATCTTAAATGTTATCTACGGAGTTATAAAGAGTGCGTTCTATCATGACGAACAGCAAAGCCTAGATTCTCTTATTTCTTATCTTTCAAATTGTAGTCTAAGAATACACATATCACTAATATCCCACATAGAAGTCCATGTGATATGTTTCTCTTCTTTAAACTTCTAAAGATAATTTATTCCTGCAGGCATTATGAACACGACTCGCCTACAAAACTGCCCAGAAACCAGATTTGTCAACTAATAGAGGCATTCTTAACTTAATGTAGATAACTATAAATCTACATAAAACCTTCAACCGCAAATAAACGAACCCTGTTGGTACAATCTGTTATTTAACATTATGCATGTAGGAATCTATACGTTTTTCAATATTTTTAGGTGGGATATCCATAAATACGATCTAAAGTCTTTATTTAGTACGACTAGATGGTGAGTGTCATGCCCGGGATAGACCCGGAATTCATGAAGAAACGCCAGAAGGTTAGTGAGCATGAAGGTCATGCAGTCTGGGGACCTGTGGAGCCGCCTACCAAGCTTGGAATACATGGTACAAACGTTGCAGTAGATTTTGATATATGTATAGCTG
>CAZKRR010000138.1:0-3402 GCA_964555135.1 uncultured Nitrososphaeria archaeon | reverse complement strand
TGATTGTTCCTAATACTTTCCTATGTGACATCAAGTAGTATGAGTTTGATGAATGAATGTAATGTTTATATCTTTAATGACCTCATCTTGGAGTGGAGTTCATGGATATCTCTAAAGGTATTCTACAGATAGAGGTTACATCTAGATGTAATGCTTGCTGTCTAATGTGTCCTAAATCATTTATGATGGATGAATGGAGTAACGGCGACTTATCTCTAGAAGACTATCTTAAGCTTAAAGAATACTTTGAGAGATTCAAGATCATCTGGCTTCAAGGTTGGGGTGAGCCTCTTCTATCCAGAGATATCTTCGAGATGGTTAGAGTAGCTTGTAGAAATGATGGGATAGTTGGATTAACTACGAATGCTATGCTCTTAACAGAGTCGGTATCTAGAAAACTGGTAGAGAATGGTATCAACACTATAGCGATATCTATAGCTGGGGCAAGAGAAGAAACCCATGAATCTATTAGAATAGGTACAAGCTTCAAAAAGATAATAGAGAATGTAGAGTGTCTAGAGCGTTTAAGGAGAAGTATGGCTGCTCGGGACTTGAGGATAATCTTCACATTCCTTAGAATGAAGCAGAATATAAGAGAGCTTCCGGAAGTAGTTGAACTTGCATCAAGATTGAATATAGATGAGGTTGTTGGAACAAATCTAGACTATATTCCAAGCATAAAGCATTACGAGATGAAGATATTCTCGGAAAGAGAAGCTCCAAAAGATTACATCGAGATAGTTAGGGAGAGTGAAGAGAAAGCGAAGGAGCTTGGAGTATCAATCTATAACTATCCTTTAGAGATGAGAGAAGTCGCAGTTTGCTCTGAGAATCCTGTAGAGAATATCTATATCTCACATGATGGAACTGTCTCACCATGTGTCTATCTAAACGTTCCCTTAAGAAAAAACATTATTCCAAGATTCTTCAAGAACAAACAATACAATATTCCTAAAATAACGTTCGGAAACATAAAAATAGAAAAGCTGGATGCCATATACAATAAAAAAGAATCCTCGAGATTTAGAGAAGTTTATAGGAAAAGGGCTGAATCTTGGAGAACCTCAGGAGATCTCGTAAGTAGTATTCTTAGTTTCAGTGATCTTACAAGTGACCTTCGGCTTCCAGAACAATGTTATACATGTTATAAAGCTTATGGAGTATAGTTAGCTACATCTCAGTGATCGTAATCGCACCTGAGGGGCAAACAGCTTCACATGACCTACATCCGAGACATTGGTCTCCATTCACTGGTACAGCTTTACCCTCTTGTAGCTCAAAGACGGATACAGGACAAATAGTAACACATTCACCGTCTCCAGTGCATTTCTCCCGGTCTACATTCACTATATACATGTATTTAACACCCAATTATTGATAGTTCCCCTATAATTTAACTATAGTTTTTGAAAAATATCTTTGTTGAATACGAAAAAGTAAAAAATTAGGAGGATACCATGTAATGATGGTTATTCTGCTGATTCAGGTAACTTGATTCTTGTTTCTCCACCGAAGGATATCCACTCTATTCTTCCTTCATTGACAAGCTCGTTAACAGCTTTATCTACTACTTTCTTCTCAAGTTTTAACGCTTTTGCAATATCCCTACTGGTAACTGATCTCTTAACCTTCTTCAAGTAATCGATTATCTGATTTTTAATCTCTTCGGTTACCTCGGACATTCTTCCTCATCAATTCTATGTTACTTCCACTTGAAAAGCGTTGTGGTCCGGAAGGTTGGTACAGAGAATATAAAGTCGTCTATATGCTTGTCTGTGAAAGGTATCCCTGTAAGAGTGAAAAATCTCTCCCATCCTATCCTCTTTATCCAGTCCCCGATCCTTTCACCTTTCTTTGCATGTTTTATCCAAGTCTCGATCACGTTTCTAGCTGCTTGGACTGCCTCAGGCCATCTAGGTGGATTATTTGGTAGATATGGTATGGCAAGCCTAGAGAATTCGGGTGGACCTCCAGCAACAGCATTTCCTCCAACCCACATCGATAAGCAGTCATATTTTGGATTATGTATGAACATTCCTGGGCATACAGTATAGCAGTTTCCACAATACATGCATCTTTCTTCATTGACTACGACGGACTTCTTCTCAGGTGCGGGTCTAATAGCTGCAGTTGGACAGCTTGCGACAAGTGTAGGTATCTCACATAGTCTACTCACTATATCATCGTTAACTATAGGCGGCTTCCTATGCATTCCAACGAAGGCCAGATCTGAGCAATGTACAGCTCCACACATGTTTAGACAGCATGCGATAGCTATCTTAAGCTTTCCTGGAAGGTCATCTCTAACAAAGTATTCATATAGTTCATCGTAAAGTGCTTTGGCAAGCCCAGGCGCATCTATTATAGCTGTATGACAGTGCACCCAACCCTGAGTGTGAATTATCGCCTTAAGTGATCGCCCTGTCCCGCCGACTGGCCAACCCCGCTCTTTTAATTCTTTCAAGAGCGAGTCTAGCTTCTTCTTGTCTGTAACAATGAACTCTACATTATGTCTACTCGTAAACTTTACATAGCCGTCTGAATACTTATCAGCAACATCACATAACTCTCTAACAAAGTATACGCTTACGATCTTAGGTACCGCAGCTCTAACCATGTAAACTTCCTCACCATTCATTGATACATGCTTTATCACGCCTGGAGCAACATATTCGTGGTACCTCCATTTACCATAGTTCTTCAAGAGTACTGGGTGAACCATCTCTCTGTAGTGTGGTGGACCAATATCTGTAATATACTTCTTCTCTACCGCCATCCCTACTTCACCTCCTCTAACTCTTCAGGACTCCAGAAGTAGTAAGGGTTAGCTCTAGGAAGATAGACCATCTGTGGTACAGGCGGTAAACCTACAGCCTTTAAGAAAGCTCTCATACCAACTCTATAGACTAGCTCACCTATCCTCTCTCTTGTTCTTGCATTCTCATCCCACCAATCAAGCACTCTTCTAATCAAATCTTTTAACTCTGTATATGGTTTCTCAACCTTCATGAAAGGTACTATAACCCATCCAAGGAAGGCTCCCTGCAATATAGTAGCTTTACCTCCTAATAATATTGATGCGCCTCTATCATCTCCAGGTAAGATGGCTTTCGGTAGAGCCCCCAAGCATCTCATACATCGCGTACAGTCTTCAGGAATAACTCTTAATTCTTTTCCATCCCATTCTAGAGCCTGAGGCGGGCACCTAGCTGCTACAGTAGCAATATTTACACCTTGTTTTGCATATTCTCTAACGGCGTCTTGATCAATCTTTATCGAGTCTCTCCATGTTCCTATTATGGCTAAGTCAGCTCTAGCTAGCGCTGCTACACAGTCATTTGGGCAGCCTGAGATCTTGATCTTAAACTTGTATGGGAATCTAGGTCTATGAATCTCATCTTG
>CAZKRR010000137.1:0-3417 GCA_964555135.1 uncultured Nitrososphaeria archaeon | reverse complement strand
TAGATGTTCTTTTAATGTTATTTTTTCTCTTTTATTGTTGGTGAAACCATTATGATATTGTCTCCACGTACAACTATTGTCCCTAACTGTTTTGAGGAAGTATTTTCATCATCAAGTTCTTCTGCTTGCTCAAGGATAAGGTTCATGTGCTGATCATACCCTTGTAGAATCCCTCTAAGCATCTTTCCATTCCTTAATCTTACAAGTACTTTCCCTCCAAGACTTTCAGAGAGAACTCTAAGAGATATATCCGTAGACAAATTATTTCACCACTTCTCTATTCAATAGAATTTATGCATGATATTAAGGTTTCTTCTAAGATAAGTCTATTTTATCCAAGACTATGTCTCACTCAGCAAATATATGCAGTAATACTAGATCCTGGTACGGCTGAAGAGACGAGACGAACAATTAGTCTATTCCAGTCTTGATCTTAGTGTTAATTAATCTAAGAGATACTAGACAGGGTGAGGTCGCTTAAGAGTACGTAGAGAATAATACTCTAATGTTACAGGAATATCTTGAGTAGCGGATTCTAGAGGATATGTTTTTCTCGTACACCTGCCTAAAATTTCATGCATGATCAATGAGAAAGAAGCAGAGTTAATCGAGGAGATTGAAGAAGAAGTAATGAAAATTGTTAAAATGGCTGAAGAAGTTGATGAGAAAGCATTTATGAAAACAACTAATATCTTTAAAGTGAAGTACCTTCGCCTGTTAAGTGGTAATTCTAAGATACTAGAATCTATTAGTAGAGGAGAGCTGGTAATAGCTTCTCTAGAAGGATTGAAAGATGGAACTTTAAAGAAAGCAGTCGAAGAAGTTAAAAGCGAAGTCGCAAGGAGAGGGGGAAGCTTATACTTTATCTCTAAACCTGTAATTCTAATCTTACCTAGAAACGGGTTACTAGTCGATGAAGTCTAACTCTTCATCTCTAGAGTTATCGAATCGAGATTTCTAGGTGTATAGATTCTAGGGCTGGGTAGTAGCTTAGAAATGTTTTTAGATAAGTTTGATACTGCTTCAGGTTCACCGTGGACTAGAACAATATTTCTAGGTTTAGGTTGAATAGACTTTACGTATTTTATGAGTTCCTGCATACTTGAATGACCTGAGAATCCATCTATCTTTGTAATCTCCATTTTTACATTTATTAATTCAGGTCTACCATCTTCTCTTATTAATTTTGCTTCTCTAATATCTTTTAGCAATCTTCTCCCCAATGTTCCTTCAACTTGATAGCTAACAAACATGAGGAGGTTCTTTTCATCTCCAGCATATTCTCTGAGATAAGTTAATATTGGTCCCCCCTCAAGCATCCCGGAAGTAGCTATTATAATCATTGGTCCATCCATTTCAAGAACTTCTTCCCTCTGCTGCTGGCTCTTAACAGGCGTAAAGTATTCTGTTAGGAAAACATTCTTATTCTCTATTACTTGTCTAGCTATCTCCTGGTTCATGTATCTTGGAAAAGCTACATGTATTCCTGTAGCTTCTATCACTAATCCATCCAGAAATACCGGAACTTCAGGAATACTCTTAGAGTCAAATAGATGGTTAAGTATTAACATTATTTCTTGAGCTCTACCAACTGCAGGTACAGGTATCAAGATTTTTCCTCCACGTTTAACAGTTTTAGTTACGTATTCTGCTAGTATCTGCTCACTTTGAGCTCTATTGAAAGAGACTTGGCTTGCACCATAAGTACTCTCCATGATTAGTGTCTCAATTCTTGGAAACTTACATATACATGCTTCAAGCGTTCTACTATCTTCAAACTTAAAATCGCTTGTATACACTATATTGTGGAAACCTTCTCCAATGTGTATATGGACAACCGCCGAACCTAAAATATGCCCTGCATTATAAAATGTTATTCTAACGTCAGGAGTAATGTTTGTCACAACTCCGTATCCTAAAGGCACTGTATGCTGGATTGCAAGTCTTACATCAGCTTCACTATATGGGGGGAAGAGACCCTCCTTCTCAGCAACGCTTATGAAGTCAAGCTGCTGCATCAACATTAATGGTAAGGTTGGTTCAGTACAGTAGACGGGCCCCCTATATCCATACTTGAATAAATATGGAACCATCCCCATATGGTCTAGGTGAGCATGAGTTACTACGACTGAATCTAGTTCTTCTAATATATTTTCAACCGAGTCAAATCTTGGGATCATCTCAAGATTGGTTGAACCACTTGGAGAATATCCGCAATCAAGCAGTATCTTACTCTCTGTAGTCTGTAGAAGGATCGCTGACCTACCAACTTGTTGCCCTGATCCTAGAATCGTTATTAGCGCTTCGTTAACCTCGAAGACTTGGTCTCTGAAAACTCTTTCACCAATATTTCTAAGAACTTGAATTCTATATTGGGGGTCTCCATATATTATCTTCTTTATCTTCTCAATAGTTTTCGTCTGCATTGGAGGTTGCCTTTCAACTTTAATAGTCCATAAGGTCACGCTGCTTAATTGCTTTAACTCGTTCTCTAAGGGTAGAGGTCTATCTGGGCTTAACTCAACTATTACTTCTCCAAGTGTTCCATTAAAGATTATACCCGAGATATTTCCGAAAAATTCTCTAATCTTTTCTTCTACTTCTTCTTTCTGCATTCTTATTGACTCATCAGATCTAATTACTACTCTCTTTTTTATCAGGTTTACAAGATCTTTAGCTATCTGATCTTGGTTTACAAATAGTTCAGGATTCTTAGTGTAAATAGCAATTCTAGGTCCTTCAAAATCTATCTTAGTTATTCCAGCTTCTAATGGATTTATAACAGAAAAATATCTAACTATTTCCTGCCTAAGCCTATTTAATGTGAAGAGATGCTGGGCCATGACTGTGAGTTACCTAATACACCTGTCTAATGAACTGGTAATAGAGGGGTCTTTTATCTTCTATATCTAGTTCTACATATTTTCCTCCAACTTTAATGTATCCTACGTCTATGCTATCACCTGAACCAATGTCTCGCTGTATAGCTGCGGCTACTGCTTTAAATGCCAATTTAGCTGCATCCTCCACGGATAATTCAAAGTCATATTCACTTTCGAGTATTCCATAAGCGACTGGGGAGCCTGAGCCAGTTGAGATTATAGTTTCCTCCGTCATAGATCCTGTCAGATCTATGTTAAACATGTGGGGACCAGTATTATCAACTCCCGCAATGATTAATTGTGCAATATATGGAAAGTACCTATAATTAAACATGAAGTTTGATGCTAGTCTAGCTATAGATACTATATCCATTGGTAGTCCTCTTGATATATGATAATATCTTATATTTGCTTTAAGTAAGTCTATAATCGTCTGAGCATCTGCTACTCTACCTGCAATAGTTATCGCTGCATAGTCTGAAAGTGGGAATAACTTCTTACCTTTTCTATGAGCTACGAAAAATCCAGCTGTAAC
>CAZKRR010000136.1:0-3425 GCA_964555135.1 uncultured Nitrososphaeria archaeon | reverse complement strand
TGAAGAATGTTGCGCCTACCGGTAAAGTTTACGTCTCTGGAACATATAGCGGTAATCCAATATCTACAAAAGCAGCATTAACCGTATTAGACTATATAAAAGAAAACCCAGCAATATACGCTGAGATGAAGTGGAAGGTAGAAAAAATATGTAAGAGTATAAGAGAGATAGCATCCGATAAATCTCTAAAGACAACTGTTAATTATATTGAATCAATGTTCCAAATATTCTTTACTGATAGTGAGGTTTTATGTTATGACGATGTTAAGAAATCAGATATAGAATTATTCAAACAGTATTTCCACGGTATGCTTAAGAATAACGTATTCATCCCTCCAAGCCAATTTGAAACATGCTTTCTCTCAACAGCTCATAGAGATGAAGACATAGAATTAACGATAAATGCTATCGAGAGCTCTCTATCTCAGATAAAGAGATGAAACTTAGGGTTGGAACCAGGGGTAGCAAGCTTTCGCTCATCCAAACAATGGAAGTAGTTGATAAACTAAAAACTCTATTCCCAGAGGTAGAGTACGAAATTAAGATTATAAAAACTAAAGGAGATGTAGATTTAGAAACACCGCTCTATATGATCCCGGAGAAAGGCATATTTGAAAAAGAGATTGACCAAGCGTTGATAAGAGGAGAGATAGACTTCGCTGTCCATAGTATGAAAGATTATCCAACCAAGCTGCCTAGTGAACTCGTTGTAGCTGCTGTGCCAGAGAGACACAGCCCCTATGATGCATTCATATCTAGAGATGGTTTAAGCTTAAATGATTTACCT
Organism: uncultured Nitrososphaeria archaeon; assembly: GCA_964555135.1. Taxonomy (GTDB): domain Archaea; phylum Thermoproteota; class Nitrososphaeria_A; order Caldarchaeales; family Wolframiiraptoraceae; genus Geocrenenecus. The sequence continues at coordinate 2,638 of CAZKRR010000136.1, read as the reverse complement.
AGGATTAGTAAGGTAGGTACAAGTAGCCTTAGAAGAGAAGCATTCATAAAGTATTTTAGACGTGACCTAGACGTAATCCCAATACGGGGAAGTGTTGAGACAAGAATTCAGAAGATGCTTAGAGGAGATGTCGACGCCTTAATTTTAGCAGAGGCAGGACTAGAAAGGATCAGTGGCAACATAAGGTATGAAAGACTTTCCATCGAAGATTTCACTCCTCCTGCTGGTCAGGGAGCATTAGCTGTAGTAGCTAGGAATGATAACCAAGAATTACTTAAAATCCTTAAAAGTGTAAATCATTATAAGAGTTGGGTTGAAACGATGATTGAACGTAGTATTATTTCTCTACTGAATGTTGGATGTAAGACGCCGATCGGAGTATACGTAGAAATGGATTCAGGCGAATTGAACATAACGATCTCAACTATATCAACAGACTATTCCAAGAAAGTTTATGTACAGACATTTATCAGGGGTATCGATATCTTAAGAGCATCAACAGATGCAATTAGATTGTTTAAGGAGAAGGGTGGGCTAGAGATCCTAAACACTTGGAGGAGGATTTACGGTGTCCCTTAGGTAGCCTCATAGATTAACAGCTTAAATATTATTCCTGCTATCTAATTGTGGTCATCTTTGATTGATGAAGAAGAATATAGAAGATGGATAGAAATGTCAAGACGGACATTGCATTCAGCTGAAGGCGACTTAGGAAGAGGTGATTATAATTGGGCGTGCTTTAAAGCTCATCAAGCAGCAGAATATACTGTGAAAGCTCTCCTACATGGTCTAGGATTAGCGCCAAAGGGTCATAGCATTTCCTTGCTTCTCGATAGCATACCACGAGAGCTGAACCCTGACGAAATCTTAGACCCTGCTAAAACTCTAGATAAACACTATATACCGACGAGATACCCGAATGCTTGGAGTGAAGGCATCCCACCTGATTACTACACCTTAAATGATTCTAAACAAGCAGTTTCATACGCATCCAAGATAATTGACTGGGTTGGGGAAAAATGGAAGTCATTAAGGAAAGAGTGAAGCAGAGGGGGAAAGTAATCGAAGCGGTAAGAAGATGGGTGGAGGGTGTCCAGTTTACTATCACTGCAGTTATCATAGGGTCTTATGCAAGAGGTGATTTTAATGTATGGAGTGATGTTGATGTATTATTAATCTCGGATTATTTTCTAGGTAATCCCATAGAAAGGCTTAGGCATATAGACCCGCCATCTGGTGTTGAGGTTATACCCTTAAGGATACATGAGTTTAGGAGACTGAGAGAGAGAGGAGACCCTATAGCTGTTGAGGCAGACACTATCGGCATAGTTGTGAGAGACGACCTTGGAATCTTTAGCCGTAGATAGAGCCTGTATGAGCTATTCTTTTCTAAAGTACATGCGGGTTTCCAATAGATTCTTAGAAGTAGTGGATTATTAAGATATTAGTATGGAGAGTTAAAAACTGAGCATTTCCTAAAAATACTTCAAAATGAGCTCATCTCTAAATTCTGTATCTTAGGTGGATGATTGTTGCATATTCTAACATTTTGCTGTGGAGAATAATGCCTAACTCCCTCTGAATACTCTGCATCTAGTTCAACATCTGTAGTAGCCATCTATCTCACCCTAGTAGAAGCCTCAATATTATCGAGTTAGCTATAGTGGCAATGAAGCCTCCAATAATTATCACTATAGTCCATTTGAAGTTGCTATCAATACTTTCTTCAAGCTTCTTAATATCCTCCTTGACTTCGGTTCTCAAATTCTCAATCTTTACTGTTAGCTTCTCTTCAACTGGGTCAAACTTCTCATCAATTCTTCTTTAACTTTTACTCTTAAACTCATTAGGTCTTCCTCTATCCTCGATATTCTCTTCTCCAATTGTTCTAGTGTTCCATCTATTCTTGCAGCTATCTTTTCCAATAGCGATATTCTTGTCTCAAGCTCCAAGCCTTATCTTCTAGTATTAAGTATTTAGGCTGCTTATATCTTTTTTACGCATCAAACCACCGCATAAGATCCTCAACTGCAGATTACTTCAACTTTTCTCAATTATACTCTTTAAAACTTTAGTAAGTGTAACATATGTATCTACCGGTGTTTTAAACTTTATTATATCAGTAGGACTGAGAATCCCAAGAATTTATTAAAATCTCACTCCATGTTCACATTTTATTCCTAGTCTCTGCACATAAAAGTTTCTTCATTGAAAATAGGCTCTGACATGGCTTCTCATTTAACATTTTATATTTACAGAGTGTAGGAATATATTGAGACTTTATGGGTAGAGTGTATGTTGTTGGTGGTGGTCCCGGAGATCCTGAGCTTATTACTTTGAAAGCTCTGAGAATATTAGAGAATGCAGATGTAGTGGTTTATGATAGATTGGTTAACCCTGAGATTCTTAGATATGCCGCTAAGGTGAAGGAGATGATATGTGTTGGTAAAGAGAAAGGCGAGAGTTGGAAGCAGGAAGAGATAAATAAGCTGCTCATTGAAAAAGCAAGACAGTATGACGTTGTTGTTAGATTGAAGAATGGTGACCCGATGCTCTTCTCTAGAGGTGGGGAAGAATGTGAAGCACTAAAGTCTGCCGGAGTAATGTATGAGGTAGTTCCAGGGGTCTCATCAGCTCT
>CAZKRR010000135.1:0-3444 GCA_964555135.1 uncultured Nitrososphaeria archaeon | reverse complement strand
GGATTAATATCATTTGAACTTATCTCTGGCAGAAGGTATAAGCTCCTTATACATTTCCTTAAATGCTGGTTCTGAGAATCTTTGAGCTGTGGATTCTAGAAGCATGTTAACTATTAAAGAGATGGTTGGTTTAGCTTCCTTCTCTGTTGTCTCTGGTGTAATCTTTGCTGTCTTAAGCCATCTAATAGCTCCAGTAATAACGTTGATCGCTGGACATATTGGTATAGGAATGATATATGGGATATGGTTTATTGGTGGAACGCTTCCAGCATACATAATCAGGAAGAAGGGTATAGCATTCCTAGGTGAAACAATAGGCTCAATAGTAGAACTACTCCTAGTAAGCCCATACTCTACACTACTGTACTACTATGGACCAGCACAAGGCTTAATGAGCGAAGTAGCTTTCTGGATTGGAAGATATAAATCATGGGGCTGGAGAACAGTGATGCTCGCTGGAATGCTACCAGTAATAGCTGCATACCCATTCGATTGTCTAGTTAGCCCATTCTACCCAGCTTGCAGAGACCCAGGCTACCCTCTACATTTACACTTAACCATAATTCTAGCAATGCTTGTAAGTGGTGCAGTCTTTGCTGGGATAGTAGTTAAATTAATCGTAGATAGACTTGTGGCTGCAGGAGCTTTCAGGGGATGGCCTGTTGCTCAAGATAGAATCAATGAAAGCTAGGAGAGGTGTATGGAAAAGTCCTGAGATAAATCTAACATTAAGGGAGGGTGAGGTAGCAGCAATTATTGGACCAAGCGGCTCTGGCAAAACTAGCATCTTGCTATCCATGATCGGCTTACTACCCTATGAGGGAGCAATGAAGTATAATGGTGTTGAAGTGTCTCTAATAGATAAAACATATCTTAGGTCTAAGATTGCGTATGTTCCAGATGAGCCTGAATCCTACATGCTCAATAATAAAGTATTTGATGAAGCTGCATTTGGACCAGAAAACCTAGGATGGAACCCTAAGAAAGTAATCGAATCAACTATTAGAGCGCTAGAGATAACTGGCTTGCTAGACCTTTACGATAGAGAGGTTTCAACGCTTAGTGGAGGCCAGAAGCAGAGGCTAGCTATCGCAGATGCATTGAGCATCTCACCTAAGATACTTCTACTTGATAATCCATTCTCGAATATTGATTGGGAGGCTAGGAAGTCAATATCGAAAACATTAAAAGAACTCTGCGATAATGGTCTCTCAATAATCTTAACTGGTTACTCACTGGAAGAACTATACCTTAAACCGGACAAGACAATGTTCATAGGAGATGTTGGAAAACCTTATGTTAGGAAAGCATCCTATGATAGTCTTCTAGTATCTGAGAAATTTGTAGATATTAATGATGTATGGTTCAGCTACGATAGAAGAAACAATATTTTGAAGGGTGTCTCCTTCACTATACATAGGAAGGAGATCATCTCGATAATTGGGAAGAATGGTGTAGGTAAAACTACTCTTCTAAAGATCCTAGCAGGAATATATAAGCCGAGTAAAGGAGTAGTCTTGATCAATGGTAGAAAACCTACTCCGCATCTTTCAGTATATGTTAGCCAGAACCCTTCAGCCTTCTTAACGGGGGCAACACCTAGAGATGAACTGCCTAAATCTAAAAATACAGATGCAATAAGTCTTTTAGAGAAGCTTGATTTATCTTACTTACTAGATAGACCAATACACACATTAAGTTTAGGTGAGAAACGCATAATCTCGATCGTATCTGGATTATATAGAGGAGCACCGTTGCTATGTCTAGATGAACCTACATCGGGGCTAGATTATAAGCTGGGGCAGAAACTTGGTGAGATCTTGAGAACAGCTGCATTCATCAATAAGTCATTTATTATCGCTACACATGATATATCTTTTGCTGAAGCATACTCTGATAGAATACTATTGCTGGATGGAGGCATAGTTTATGAAGATTGGAGAAGAATCTTTCGATAACTATGGCCACGACATCTATACGGAACCTACTTCACGAATTAACCCATTAATTGCAAATATATTCTTACTAATACTGGCTAGTGCTGCAACAACAGAATCTAAAGTGTACAATCTCTCCATAGTACTCTCCTTATCGGTTTTTATTTCATTTATCGTTTCTAGAAAGCCTATCCAAATCCTGAAGATTATGCTTATCGTTGCACCATTTGGTTTAGGTCTAGGTCTTTTTTACACCATCATTGGAAACAAAGAAATACTAACGGCTTTACTTACAATACTACTTAGAATTGAAATATTAACTACTAGCTCAACAATACTTTACTACGGTATCGATCCATGGGAGCTGCCGCAAATCTTATTAAATAAACTTAAAACTCCATCTCACATTTCTTATACGATTGCTCTTGCATTCATAATGTATCAACGACTCATCAAAGATTTAAAAGAAATAATAGACTCTTTAAGGTCTAAAAATATCATACGTAATGAATTAGATTATATAATCAAAGTTCACATAATACTATATGTACTGGTCTACCATGCTATACGTAGAGCCGAAGAAATGGAAGTAGCTCTAGAAGCAAGGAATTTTAACCCATTAACAAGGAAGACAAGAAAAAATCTAAGAATAAAATTCTGGGAGATCTTACTAATTGCTCTAACCCTCATAATAGTCCTAGTAGTAAAGATATTTGTAAGATGATAAAATTGATATATCTAAAGTATCAAAGTTACGAATAGGATGGGCTCCTACATACTTATTGGATTATTGTCTACAGTGCTAGTAGTAATTATTACCACTATATGGATTGTAGGTGAAATCAGATCTAAGATGAATCCAAAGGTTGAGTTCAGGATCGAGAGGTATGTAGTCTCTCCTAAATATGTTTTTCCATTTTCTTCTCCTGTCATTTTAGTAGGTTACTACAATAGACTTGAGAATACTATAATGTTGTCAATTTCAAGTATAGTGTCAATGGTTTGGAGAAAAATCCTGAAAGAAGAAGTTACGAGCTTGGCAATCCTTGAGCAGAGATTCATTGATGGATTTGTTAAGGAGTTGGATACCGTGTTGATTCATGAACTTACGGAATGGGCTGTACACCAACTGGAATTAAAGAGAATTCTAACACATAATTTATGGAACCAGTATATAAGAAGAGTTCAATAATAATGGATGGATGTTATTTTGAAACTACTTTATTTATTAAGGATTGTGAAACTTAATAGATTAAGTTCTTCTTTACGTTAATTCTTTCTCTTGATGAGATGACTTCTTCATCTCTATCTTTGCTAGTGTTGTTAAGTATCCTGCGACTTTATTTCTAATCTTCTTTGAGACTCTGCCTGTTAGCAATTGCCCAACCAGGATTTTATTAGTTTCAAAATCTGTAGTTATCTGGTCTCCTAGTACCTTCAATATCTCTTTAGCTAGAACCTTAACCTTCCTTATTCTAACTTTACCCATCTCCCAGGCACTTGAAAT
>CAZKRR010000134.1:0-3494 GCA_964555135.1 uncultured Nitrososphaeria archaeon | reverse complement strand
TTATATTGCTAGTTTCTCAGCCAATCTTAAGAGCTCTATATTTAGAGGTTTTTCGTTACTAGATGATTCTTCTAAACTTATAGATGTTACCTCACCTCTCTGTATTCCGACAACTATTTTACCTTTTCCATCGAGTAGTAATTCAATTGCTTTAGCTGCGAATATCGATGCTAAATATCTGCTACGTGCGGTTGGACTTCCACCTCTCTGAACATATCCTAGAACGCTTACCCGGACTTCTACTCCAACATTCTTCTCGATAGCTTCTGCTAAACTGGTAGTTTTTCCAACCCCCTCAGCTATAATGATTATGCTTGAGCTCTTTCCGATTCTTGCATTCTTCCGTATTGTTTCTAATACTGTCTTTTCATCATATTCAACTTCTGGTACAAGTATTACTTCTGCTCCCGCAGTTAAACCTACTTCTACTGCTAGGAACCCCCTCTTTCTACCCATAACCTCAACTATGAATGTTCTCTCATGAGATATTGCTGTATCTCTAATCTTATTTATCTCTGTTAATGCGGTATTTACAGCTGTATCAAATCCTATTGTTTCATCTGTGCCATATACGTCATTATCTATTGAGGCAGGTAGTACAGCAATCTTTACATCTGTTAGCTTACTTAATTCGTAAGCTCCTCTGACAGAACCTTCACCTCCAATGACTATTAATCCATCGAGACCATTTTCCTCAATATTCTTGGCAGCTTTCTCAAGACCTTCTCTAGTTCTAAACTCCAAGCATCTTGAAGTCTTAAGTATTGTTCCACCTAAATGGAGTATTCCGCTAACAGCTCTAGCATCAAGAGTAATAAAACTATTTTTTAGAATGCCTTCCCATCCTCTCAAGAAACCTATAACCTCTAGATCATTCCAGACCGATAGCCTAACCAACGCTCTTACAGCGGCGTTCATGCCTGGAGCATCTCCACCGCTTGTAACTATTCCGAGTTTCTTCAAGATACTACACCTTAAGATAGGCTTACACTCTGTCTATATAACTTTGCGGGATTACAAAGCTAGGATGCTTATCTTAAAGTATGCTTTAAGATATGTAGGTTGGTTATGTTTTTACGCTTTAAACCTCTTAAGTCTAAAGTTTACTCCTGTAGCTATGAGGTTTGCTCTAACTATTGTGTAGGTTACTTGTTCAGAAAGCTTTGAATATTCTTCTTCAGTCAAGCGCCAGTTTCTTGATTCAAGCATTTCATGCATTTTCTTCATGTTATTGTATAGGTCTCTAAAACCATGGATATTATCAGAATATTGAGGTTTAGATGCTGAATACTCAACTAATCTATAAGCTCTCCTAAAATATTTATAATCTTCAGTATCCAGGAAGGCCCTCAAGTTAAAGATTATCATCCTAGTTAATGTAAAGACTTCTCTAAGAGTTTTCCTCTCCTCGATTACCTTACTCACTCACCTATACCTCCTAAACAACATCACTGCTTTCTCTGACCACGTAGTCTCAGGAGGATATGTTTCAAAGAATCTACTGCTAAGCATAAGTGGTGTATAGAAGAGTTCTTCTCTTTCAAGGGAGGATAACTCGTATGAAGGCCCCATCTCTAAAGCATGGAATGGGCATGCATCTACACAGAACCCGCAGAAAACACACCTACCGTAATCTATCGCTGGGAAAGTACTTCTCTTATTATGCTTTAACCCGAAGTCTCTCTTCTCAATTACCAGCTCAATTACTTTGGCATCCCTACGTATTTTAAACTTCATGTTCTCCATAGGCTTATACTCTACCAACTCTGATGCCCAGCCCCTCTTAACTAATTCATGGAGAGGATCTTCTAGAAGATTTTCATATATTACTTCACAGTGGTAATTAAATATTGGATCATTATTCATTCTTAGAATATAGATGTCTCCACTCTTCTCAAATGATTTTAATTCTCCAGAAAATGGTTTTACAAATAACTCAATAATATTAGATGTCTCTCCACCTTTTTTTAATTCTTCATATGTGCTTGGATCAAGCTTTAGAATAACGTCATAACCGAAGACCATGGATATTGCCTCGGCTATGTTCTCGCATGCTCTATCGCATGATCCACAGCCAGTACATTTATCGAGATACAGTATGTGTCTACCCTTGTACCCTGGATAAGCAACTCCTTCCTTCGGGTCAAATCTATAGTTTGATTCTGGGATATTGTAAGTCTTCTCGTATGGATATTTAATTGTTATCGGTCTAAAGAATATATGCTTTAAACCTGAGATTATAGGTGATAGAATCCTCGTAACAACATTCCCTGAAACCATACTACAAAATCAATTCTAGGTCTGTATAATATAAATTTCTCTCCTTAATCGAGGATTACTATGAAGCAGTAATCTTTAGACTGCACGTCTTCCAGCTCTATTATTTTTCCTATTTTCTGAATTTTCTCTATTAGGTTTTTCCTTAAATCTTCTCTCTTCTTTAATAAGGTTACTACTATGAGCTGCTGTGAGATTCTAACCACTTCTTCTACTGCTTTATCAATATCTAGTAGATGAATAACCGTGAAGCTCGTAGAGATTTGGAAGGATTTATCTCTAAAAGGCAGGTGGTGGCCATCTGCAACAACATATTCTACGTCATGCTTTCCATGACTACTATTCTTCTTTGCATACTTTACTCTATCATGGTCTATATCTACCCCAACGTACACTCCATCAAAGCCAGCATCTTCTAGATATCCGGCTAGAAGCCCTACACCACACCCAATATCCAACACTCTAGAAAATCCTAAACCAAGATAATTAAAAACTACTCTATACTTTACAACCTGTTCATCCCCATATAGTTCTCTGTAACCCTCAGCTGGAACATCATAGAGTAGTTTAGACAATCTATGACACAACATTAGGTCTGTAGATAATTAACTTTACACTACAGTAATGATTCATATTAAAGAGCTTTCATGAATCACTTGAAAAGCAAGCTTTAAAAATCTTCTAGAAAACCAGTACAAACCTTAAGAGAATATTAAAGTGATTCATGAAAGCTTAAAAACTTCCGTATGTGTATGGGTGTGGATGGTTGAGTATAGAGAGCTTGGAAGAAGCGGGATCAGGGTTTCAGCTGTAGGGATTGGCACGTGGCAGTGGGGCTCTAAGATCTGGGGATATTCAAAAACATATAGTGTAGATGACCTGATTGAAGCATTTAATAAAGCTCTAGAACTTGGCTTAAACTTTTTTGATACTGCGGAGATTTATGGTAATGGGAAGTCGGAGGAAATCCTTGGTAGATGTTTAAGAAACGTGAAGAGAGAAGAAGTAGTTATAGCTACGAAGTTTTCTCCTACTAGGCTTACTGAAAACGGTGTGAGAAAAGCATTAGAGAGTAGTTTGAAACGTCTAGGGACATCCTACGTAGATCTGTATCAAGTCCATTGGCCTAACCCTCTAGTCCCTATGCGGAATAGGATGAGAGTATTAGAGAAGCTGTGGAGTGAAGGTAAGATCTTAGCAATTGGGGTAAGCAACTT
>CAZKRR010000133.1:0-3596 GCA_964555135.1 uncultured Nitrososphaeria archaeon | reverse complement strand
ATAATAGAATACTACTATCCTCTCCCTAAAATATCTAAAGAACCTCTCAACCCTAGTATCAATTAAAAGAGAATGAAATATTTCAGACTAAGCTAGGAGCATTCAAGCTCGTATGAGACTAGAGGGTAATGTTTGGCATATTGAACAATGTTTGTCGAGAGGTTGTACGAACTATGTGTAGCTTATACGTATAGAGGTTGAGAATAGAGGCTTGAAGAGCAGGTATTTGGAGGTCTGTCTGCTCGGAATGTGGGAGCGATGTCTTGGTTACAGACCCTGCTACTGGAGAGGTTTCATGTCTAAGCTGTGGGTACGTGGTGGTCGAGAGGGGGCTAGACAGTATACCCGACTGGGCCAGGGATGAGGAAGGGGGTGGAGAGGAGGAGGTCTGGACCGTCGTTGTCAATAATGTTTCATGATTACGAGAGAGAAGATAGTAGTCTTGAAGGTCTCCGATTCTCCAACATAGCTAGCCACACATCACCACATATTCAACCCCTTATTCTGTGATAGGCACATGACATACTTAATAACCTATATATAATTAGGGAGAACGTTAAACATTCTATAGTAAGTATTGGAAGAACCCGGTTATCAAAGATTAGGAAGCTTAGATGGGGCTAATCATTATATAGGTTTAGAGATTCTAGAGGAAATGTAAGATATAATTGGACTAGGCTGCATCCTAAAGAGATTGCTTCTACAATACATGGTAAGGCTAGATTCATCACACATACCATGATAGACTTCTTACGGTTAGAGACCAAGCCAGGCTCATGAGCTTCCCGGACGACTACTTATTCTACGGTGGAGTAGATAGACAGTTTGACCAAGTAGGTGAGGCTGTCCCTCCACCACTCTCGAAGAAGATAGCGGAGAAGATAATTGAGAAGATGAAAGAGATGTAACCTATTCTTTCTCTCCCTTCTTCTCTTCTCTAGCCTCATCTGGAAGTAGCACTTCAACTACTCCTTCTCTATCTTTCCTCATAACAACTTTTACTCTTCTCGGCGGCTTCTCCATGCCCTTACTCCATACGAGATTATTTACGTTACTGGAGACCTTAACAACCTCTGCTTTCATATGTCTTCTTGCAAACTCTTTGATTATGTTTATAGCTCTCTTAGCTCTCCTAGTCCTAGAAGTCTCGTATGCGTCTCTCAAAGGGACCACGTATTCTCTCTCAATCTCTACTTCACTCATCCGGTATGCCTCCTAAGTCTTTATCTTTCCGCTTCTCCTCCAATGTCTAAGCTTAGCATGTGTTCGAATCCTACGCCTAGTTTTAACTATAACCCATGCGGGAACAGGCCAAGCCCTCTTCAATGCTTTTGATAGCTTCTTCTTTAAAGCAAGAGTACGGATAGTCATTTCTTCCTAGAATTTATGGAGAAACCTGTATATGAGTGTAATCTATAGAGAATCTTTAAAAGGACAGGGGCTTACTTCCTAATAATCCTTATCTCTCTCCTTCTCTCTGAATCCAGTTTCCTCAATATTTCTTTCAGCACATCATCTGTTATAGGCGTATTTATTCTACCTGCTTGAGCAAGCCTGATCAATTGTTCTTCAAGTTGTTCTACAAGCTCACGTCTAACGAGACGTAGATTTGCAAGCCTCTGCCTAGCTTCAGGGGTAAGGATAATCCTTAAAGCAGCAGCTTTCTCTGCCTCCCTCCTCTTCTTCTCTTCTTCTTCAGCAGCTTTCTGCTGAAGCTCCATCATCTTCTTCATCCTAATCTTCTCAAGCTCATCTTCATCAACAGGAATAGCCATCCACCCACCCTACAAAATATCATACACAGGACAGTTTAAAGATTACTTGATATAGAATATTTTTTCGATAAAAAGTCAGGGCTAAGCAGTAAAGTTCTTTGATCGTTTAATAGCTGCTAAGCTTTCTTTGCTTCTGCTTTCATTAATGCCTTAGCGGCTTCTTCTAGGAGCTCTCTACCTTTCCTTGTTAGTCTTCTACCTTTCTTATCTGCTTTCTCTAATAATCCAGCTGTTTCAAGTTGTTGTAGGATTTTTCTGATTATTGCACCGCTACCCTTAGAGAATTTAGGTGGATGATGTCCAAGTCTATGCTTGCCTCCATAGATAGTTCTTAATCTTGATACTCCGATAGGTCCTTTCAAGTATAGTTTCCTCATTATTGATGCAGCTCTAATATACCACCAGTCAGGATTTTGGGGGGGATGCTCTTTATGGACTCCTGTCTTAACAAACATAGCCCATGGAGGCGGCTCAATAACCTTATTCTCCTTTAGGTAATTGGCGATCTTCTCGATCAATTTCCATGCATCAACCGATGACACAGGCGACACCATTACTTAAAAGAAGGACATCAATAATCTATTATTAAGTATATCTATCTTAAATCTAGATCAAATTAGATCTTGTAGGATACTATAGCCTACCTGGGATACCTGTAGTTGAATAATTGTACAGCTACATCATCTAGAACTATTTATGGTTGCCTATACATGATTCTAGGCTTTGGATGAATGATTCTATGCAAAATAGTTATATCAAGTTTTCCAGCTGGAATTCTAACGTAAAGGCTTAGACTTCTTCTCTACAGGTATTCTCTTGATGTATCCACATCTTAGGCATTTTATTACTATGTGTGTGCTCCTCCTATCTTTTACTCTAATTCTGAATGAGTTAGGCGTCCAGAACGGTGTTCTACATTTTCTACAAAACATTCTCTTATATCTTCTAGGTATTCTTATTCTAGCCTTCTGGGCTATACGTGTAGCTAATATTATGGCTTCTCTAGCAATCTCAGGTCTTTCAACTGCATGTCTCTTTGCAAAATTCATGAGTCTATCAATCCTATCTAATGCAATCTTCTTCAATTCTCTTGAAACCAATCCATCAGCTACCTAAGCTAAATTAAAATAAACTATCCTTAATATTTTATGATTTTATTCTTCTTCTCCATTATGTTTTAGGGATATTCGTGGAAAAGCTATACTTCGTAGTGGTTGAAGCTGCTATAGAGCTTGTTCCGAGAGAAATCTCTAATCATCCTGCTGTAGTCTCATATGCGAGGAGGAGAGGTAAGAAGCCGACTGAAATACTGTTAGATAGGTCCTACCATCATAAAGCTATGCTTAATCTTGAGAAAGCTTGGAAGAGAGGTAGACCAGATATTACACATTTCACCTTACTAGAAGTTCTCGGTTCACCTCTAAACAAATCAAACTACGTAGAAACATACATACAAACGCAAGGTGGCCACATCATATATGTTAACCCTCTTACAAGGCTTCCCCGAATATATGAGAGGTTCAAAGGCTTGATAGAGAAGCTATACAAGCATCCAGTAGTAGAATCAGGCGGCCAAGTATTATTGAAGCTTGAAGAAGGCAGTCTTAGAGATATAATTGATAGAATAGAGCCTGACGTTAAGATACTTTTATCTGAGAATGGTTTACCGATGAAGTGGAGTGAGATTGGAGAGAAGATAATAATGTATAAGAAGCCTATGATCATGCTTGGAGGCTTCCCCAAAGGAGACTTTGAAGATGAAACAAAAAAAGTTGCAGATATAGTGGTAAGTATGTGGGATCAGCCGCTGGAGGCTTGGAT
>CAZKRR010000132.1:0-3656 GCA_964555135.1 uncultured Nitrososphaeria archaeon | reverse complement strand
GGGGCATGGTATATATGGCCTATGAAGATTCTAGGAGTAGGGCATAGGAGGAAGACATTCAGTATAAGAAACTCGATAGAACAGTGGCTCTCTAGGCTGAAGAGGAGGATAAGACAGTTCAACATATGCTTCCCAACATACAAGACAAAAACAACAGAGAGATGGATAAGGGCATGGACAGCCTTAAGTTGACAGCCTCGGATGACTGTAGGAAAGGCTAATATTACCGAGAGGCTTTAATAGTTTAGTGTGCGAATTTGAGTTTAATGGATGAGATTGTGCTTAAAATTGTTATTGATGAGTGCAGGCTCTTTGCTCAGCTACTTAATATGATTGCTGATGTTGAGGAGAGGTATGGTAAGAAGTTTGATGATGTTCTCAAAGAGTTCTTGAGTCCGGCACGTTTGGCTGAGCTATATAAGAGATTGCCGCTTGACGTCTATGGCGAGCTCATGGGCTCGCTTCTGCAGTTTTATACCATAACTTCACAAAATCCTTTGACACTTCCGCCAAGCGAGAAGAAGGAAGCGGCTTCTGAAATAACAAGACTTGCCGCCTCCTTAGAGAAAATAATCGAGAAGCTTAGAGGGATGTAGAATGGAGTTAGTCACAAAGCCTTCGCCATTTGAAGGTCTCGGATACATCTTAACCTCATTAAGAAATGTCATTTTTGAGCACGTATCAGACATTATTTCAAAAATAAAAAGTCCTGTAGAACTAACTGTGGAGGAAAATGCAAAGCTAAGGCAGTGGTTTACCAAGGAAGTAATTGGGGAAAGCATAAAGCAATCGCTAAAACTCTTAACAAATTTGTCATATACGGTTAGCGAGTATGATGACGAGATATGGGGTCGTGTTTACGAAATCATTGTTCACATGGATGCTAAGCAAGCTCTTGAACTTGAACTCAGGCTCGCCGAGACCTTTCCAGGCGTGCCAATAGTTGTTAAATGGACTGGAGAGATAAATGTCTCCGAGGATGAGCTTGCTGATTACCTAGTCAAGATAATGATGAAGTCGCATCTCAGAGCAAAGGCACTACTAGGATTCGATGCTGTGAGGTTTGTTAGAGAGGAGAGAGAGGATTGACATGGCCTATGTCGATACAAATATCGTGATTGCTTACTACTTTAGGGAAGATCCTAATCATAGAAAAGCCGCGAAAGTTGTGGAGGTGTTGAGAAAGGAGGGCAAAGAGATGATTATATCCCCACTTACTCTTACCGAGCTCCACTCCATCTTCTCTAGGAGATCGGGAACATATGCTCTTCCGCCAAGAATCCGTGCTATCGCTTATGAAAAGCTAAAAATCTACATTTGTTAATCATATTATTGAAGACATCAGGTTGAGGCTTATAGATGATGAACCGCATGTAGAGCAGGTTAATAAAACTAAGTTGTTTCATATATGCCGAAGAGCCATTAGATACGTTACAGATTTGAAGCTAAAAACCCTAGATCTTTTACATATCGCATATGCAATACTACTTGCTAGTAAAGGTCTTGTAAATGTATTTACAACGCTTGATGATGAAATTTTAGCGAAGAGACACTTATTAGAGAAGCTAGGTCTAAAACTCCTCCACTCATGCAACACAGCATAGAACCATAAGATGTATTTGAATAATCGCTGAGAGTTTCCGGAAGATAAAATATAAAATTGCTTAACTCGTCCGGGCATCAATACACAGCTCCACGGTCAATAGCGCTAGTAAAGTGTAAAACTCGCTCATGTAGCTCAGACCTGACGTGTGGTCACAGAATATATGGGGTCACCGCCTAGACCATTAAACAGGAGAATTCGTAGGATAAGATGCGCATTACGTCTTGGAAAGTATAGATTCCATCTAAACCTCTCAGCTGATAAAACTTATCCAGTTACTGGTATCATTGAAGTAAATACTATAGATGGTCTAATCCGTTTCATTAGACCACCTCGTGAAACTCTAGACTTGAAAACTGTCTTACCTTGTTGAGTTGACACATCTATCTAAGTCTAAGATAATATACTCCTCGTCTGGATGCCGTCCTATTTCATTTCTGTAAATTCATTATAGCGTTCTGTGAGCTAAAGAGTTGGTTAGGAGAGCTGACCAGAATGATTTAGTATAAAGCTGGTTTTTCTAAGTTTTTTGAGTACAATCATGGTAAATAGTAGTGTAAATTTTTATAAAGGTGCTTCTCTCGTGATCGATCTGAATGCAAAGGAAAGGATGCTGTAGACACTCTGGAATTTTACCTTCAATATAAGCCCTTCTCGCTCCCATAATATTATCGTAGATTCTATTGTAATTGTATTGTATAGAGTGATGCCTATATTGAGGAGCTCTTATACGCCAATTATCTGGTTCAGCAACAGCTTTCACAAAAATATCCTCATATTGTTTTGGTAAACCTAACTTTCTAGATAATGCTCTAGCTATGTCGACGTGGGCTGGTATCGCGTTACATTTCATCCAAGATGCACATATACCCTCTCCAAGAAGACTAATATGCAGACGATACATGCATGTATTGAGAAGGGGATAGACCCTCTTCCCGTACCGGTGGATATAAATGATAATGGTTTGCATCAAGCAGATCTTCACCTAAATTTGTAAAAGATGTTCTCTCTAATATTAGAGAGGTTTATGATGAAGATGTAGCTTTAGAAATGGCTGTAAAAGCATCATCGAAGATAGTCGCAGCAGTCTTCAGCCCAAATAGTCCTCCAAAGAATCTTCATGAAAGATACAAAGTCTTAAAGAGAAAACATGGTAAACGTATCCTTAAGGCGTCTATGGCATCGTCATCAAGCTTTATCACTGGATCTACCCTGACTTTATCTGTTTTCCTCCAACTATTTCCTACTTTTCTTACTTTATTTTTTATATTTTATATTACCGATAATTTTTGGAAAACTTGTTTGGAGTGACCGAGAATTTTATGAAGTAAAAGAGGAGGCTGAGTGGTATGGTGTTAAATGAAGTTTTTATACATACTGGTACCAAACATCAGAGCAGCAAAAACTTTCTATAGATATGACTACACTTGGTAGTGGCTAGATATTTCTAAGAGAGGTAACGTAAATTCTATCAAGAATTGTTTCCACCAAGTGTATTACTAAGGGATGTTGAAAGCATGATATTAGAGAGCAGGGGAAAGATAAAAGAAACAATCATCAACCCCTATTAATTCAAGTAAGGGAGTGAGGTTAGGAACGTCAGGATTATGAGAAGCCATTCCAGAACTTCTACCTCAAAAACCGTAAATAAACCAAGCCTCCAGAAAACGTAAGCTAAGCCAGACAGCATGGCGTGCAGAAGAACACTTATTTCGGCGAATTTTATCAGTTAAGAACCTTAAGAAAGATGATTGAAAGATTAAGAGAGATCGTGGTGCAGTGATTAGGCTGTGGATATTTTCTTCCTCTCTCTACCTTGACTTTAAACTCTTCTATTAGATACGTATGCTCCAAAGGAGGCTTGGGCAAGGTTTAGCCTATATACGCATTTCTCTTAAAATTTCCTAGAAGAGACTTTATATATAATCTTTCTCAGCGTTTGCGTAATCTCGAGATTGCTGCCTCTTTCAGCGGGTGGAAGCTAATTAGATTATTTGTAAAGAATTATATTCTGCCTGAGCTGGATCATAGGATGGTATTGTATGGAGGAGGA
>CAZKRR010000131.1:0-3663 GCA_964555135.1 uncultured Nitrososphaeria archaeon | reverse complement strand
GAGTTATTATGTCGAGTCTTGTGAAAGTTGAATAATCATGAGCGAGTATAAGCGTTTCAGGATAACCGTAGATTAAGGGGTCACTCTTTAGTAGTAAACCAAAGAATGTAGGTATGTCAGATTTAATTGGTACGTCTACTCTATAGCCTGGGCTTCCAGCAATTAAACGGGCTAGGCAGATTCTCCCAAGTGTTCTAACTTCATAGTTACAGTAATGTTTTAGAGCCGTTGTTAAGTCTATAATGTATGGTGGTTCTTGTTCTATGTAGATTGATTGAAGATATGCTCCTGAGACCTGTATAAAGCTAGTCTTCGAGAAAGCTATAACTACATTCCCATTTTCCTCAGCTATTCTTAATATTTTCTCTAATACATTCTTGTAATGATTAAAGTTATTAGCTACAAGACATCCATCAAAAAGTATTATTGAGTCTCTAGACTTCTCAACGATGTGTTCTTGCATCCTCCTCTCTAAAAGTTCAGTTAAAGCTCTCTGAGCATTAAGATAGAAGTCATATCCACTAGAGCATTGGACGAGTTCAGAATATTCTCTGAGGATGTTCTTAAAGTTAATCTTGTTAAGATTGAATAAGAATGGACCTAGCGTTTGAATAGAGATAGAATTATCCGTATCTCTAACTACTATAGCTCCCTTAATGGATATTATTACTCCATTAGAAGACTCGGCCAACCGTACAGAAGAAGTATCCAATGCTATTATCGTCCTCTTTTCCTCAACTTGTCTCGGCTCATACACTTCGAAGAGATACCCATCTAGAGTGGAATTGAGCCCAATATGGATTTCATCTAGATAATCTCTGGCCAAATCTTCTCTTGAACTAGCG
Source organism: uncultured Nitrososphaeria archaeon (assembly GCA_964555135.1). Taxonomy (GTDB): domain Archaea; phylum Thermoproteota; class Nitrososphaeria_A; order Caldarchaeales; family Wolframiiraptoraceae; genus Geocrenenecus. The sequence continues at coordinate 2,818 of CAZKRR010000131.1, read as the reverse complement.
TACATGCGTAAGCCTTTCAGAGAAAAGAGCGATTCTAAACCAATCTTAGAGAAAGCTTTAAGAAACTCCAACTCTTCTATTATCTGGTGCTGGAGATGTTCCATGCCTCACTTACCACTATAATCTATTGTCTAGATGTGCTTATAAATGTTGCTCAACTTGAGCATGATGTGAAATGAGAGATCAGGAAAAAATTAAAGTAGAAGTAACCATAGGACCGGCAACGGTTAGGATAGAAGCTCCTCCAGAAAAGGTTGAAGACACCGTTAAACAGGTTATTTCAGCTCTAAAAGCCTCGCTTCCCCAGCTGAAAATAGATGAAAAAACGGGAGCTAGAGAGTTGAAGGGTAAGAGCTTGCCAACTTGCTCAATATTGCTCAAGAATCTTATTGATGAAGGGTGGTTTGATAAGCCTAAAACCCTTGCAGAAACAGTTCAAGAATTGGCCAGAAGAGGATACAATTACGATTCTACCGCTGTCTCCCACTCACTCCTCGACTTAGTTAGAGAAAGAACTCTAACTAGAGAGGGATCCCCCAGGAGGTATGTATATTATAGAACGCAACCAGTAGTAGGAGCAACTCTTGAAGTAAAGCCTTCAGAGTAGAGGCTCTTAGAGGCAAACTCGAACGTTGTTATTTGTTATCTTCAGAATATTCTTTACAACATTTGCCATTTTTACATTGTTAAGTAGCGGCTTTCCAGAACTCAGGATTAGTATAAGGTAAAATTATAATTTGTTATATAGTTAATGTAGATGAATTAAACATGAGTGTAAGAGAGATACTCGATCAACCTGTCTCTAGGTATATTATAAGGAATTTCCTAGTATTAGAAGCAAGTAAGAACATCGTAGAAGCTGCAAAATTGATGAAGGAGAAAGAGATAGACTTCATCATAGTGGTTGAAGATGGAAAGCCCGTGGGAATGCTTACACTTAGGGATATAGTTTATAAAGTTGTTTCTGAAGGAAGAGACTCAAGGAAGACTAAGATAGGGGAGATATCTTCAAAGCCCTTACTAACTGTAGATCCTAAAACTAAGGTAGGTGATGCAATAAAGTTGATGATAGATAATGATATTAGAAGACTGCCTGTTATCGATTCAGGCATACTTTTAGGTGTAGTAGTCCTTAGAACCGTCTTCGGACATATATTAGAGAAAAGTATACCTCTAGTAGAATTAGAAGCCCCGGAAGGTGTAAGCTGTCCATACTGTGGCTCAGTATTCAAAAGCCGTGAACAATTATCAAAACACATAGATAGAGTGCACATAGGTGCAGGAATCCTTGAAGGAGCTGCAGGAAGGAGAGAGTGAAGTCAAGAATATGTGCTTTTATCATATAGTTTCATTGGTTTTCTCGCGAGGAAAAATAATATTTCTACTTCAAGTAATTGAGTTGCTGAGTACTTATGGGCAGTAAGATATGCTTTATAGGGCATCTTACTATCGATGAAATTATGTATGTAGATGGCATGATAAGATATTCTCCGGGAGGTACAGTATATTACTCTTCCATGACATCATCTCAGCTAGGTTCAAGAAGCCGAGTATACTCAGTAATTGGGAGAGATTATCCTGAAGGCTATCTGAGAAATCTCTTAGAAGCAGGAGTTGATATTGCTAGGGTGGTTAAGCATGGAGAATGTAGGACAACTAGATATAGGATAGTGTATAGAGATGGAGATAGAGAAATGTTTCTTCTTGAGGTAGCACCTCGGATCGTAGTTAAAGAGATTGAAGATGTAGATGCAGTGTATCTCGGACCAGTAGCTTGTGAGATAACTATAGAAGATATTGAAAAGATAAGTAGAGAGTTTAAAACAATGCTAGACCCTCAAGGAATTCTCAGAACGATAAATCAAGATAAGAGGATTATATTGGAGAGAAGAATTGACATAAACAAACTTAGAAGAGTCTGGATACTTAGATTATCACGTGAAGAAGCAGCTATACTAACTGGTGAGACGGAACCTTTAAAAGCAGTTGAGAAAATACTGAGGCTAGGGGTAGAGAACGTTATCTTGAGTATGGGCTCCGAAGGAGTAATAACGGCAAACAACAAGAAGAAGTACTTGATACCTGGCTACTCAAAAGCTAGAGTAGTTGACCCAACTGGTGCAGGAGACGTTCTAGGCGGAGCTTTTCTAGTGGAATTCCTATCCAGTAGAGATTTTCTGTGGGCCTCATGTATTGGAGCATCAGCAGCATCTATCTCGATAGAAGATTATGGAGCAGGAGCAGTCTTATCTAAGGATTTCAAGAATAATGTTACTAAGAGAGCTTATGAAATCATGGAAGAAACTCGTGAAATTTATCTGAGCGTGTAGAGTTAATTGTTGATTTAAGTCTTACTGAGAGTCTGCATTCCTTCGAATTTTTAGGTAATTATAATAAGAAAATAAAATTGGGGGAGGGACTGGCTTGGTAGCCTTCGGCCACCACATAAATCTATAAGTAGCCCTCACTCCAAGCCTTTCAGGCTCGCTGAGAGCCAAAAATTTCACCGTGTGGGTATTGCCAGGCTTATATCCCAGCCCTCCCCAGCAAATCTATTTGCTTCTTTATGTTCGTCACCATCTTTAGAGTTCTCCTTAAATCTCTATATCTTAGTCGACGTAGCTCGCCATTCTTCCATAGAATGGCGTTTGTAAGCATTATTAAATATCTCTGAGCTCTACTATCGTATCTCTTCATCCTTCTAGCATCACGCCCATTAGCCTTATATAATCCATGATATTTTATAGACTTCTTATTTGATGCGGATTTGCTGTATACTAGTTCTCCAGCCAAACCCATCAACCCATTAATATCATCC
>CAZKRR010000130.1:0-3738 GCA_964555135.1 uncultured Nitrososphaeria archaeon | reverse complement strand
CTCGATGAACTCCGTATGGTGATGGTAGAATCTTATCTGAGAGTTGGGAGAGTATAGTCTTTAGGTCATTTAATGAGATCCAATCATTACTCCACCTGGGTGAGCATGCATACATACAGTGTCTACATTCAGAATTACATCTATAGGATAGGAATATACCGCATGAGATTGGATTAGGTGGAGTAATCTTCATAGCCTATCCCAACTCTCTATCTATTATCTTAGCTATGAAATAATTAACTTGATCTCTTCTCAGTTTAATGGGAATATTGCTACATTGCTTAGGTTGCCTCCAAGTTTGGTCAATGTGCGATGTAAGTATAAGTTAGAGTTGTTATGTTTGCCGAGGGATCCGATTTTGTTGAAATTTGATTTAAGCTTTTATAATAGTTGATGGACTACTTAATTGAAGTTTGCGTTGAGGTTGCATAGTCTTGAGTGAAGGGGTAAGATTAACCGACAGGGAGATTAAGTATATGTCTCTTTTTGAAGCAGCTACAGGCGCATCTGTTATTGATTGCATAGACACAGCTGATGTAATAGTCTTCATAGTAGGTAATGGAGAACTTAAGAAAGTATTATCGAGGAAAGGTGCAAAGATTCAGCAATTCTCTAAGATGGTAAAGAAGAAGATTAAAGTTATAGAGTTTTCCCCTGACCCCTCCAAGTTTATTGAGAATGCACTACTTCCAGCCAGAGTAATCGAGCCTGTCCGGGTTACTGAGAGGACCGATGGAAAGAAGATAGCTGTAGCAGCAGTTGACCCAAAAGATAAAGGAATAGCGATAGGTAAGAATGGTAAAACCATAGAACTTATACGGCTAATAGCTAAGAGACACCATCAAATAGACCGTGTAATCATAACCTAGCCTAACAGTAGCTTAAACAAAAACAATAAATAAAAGGAGGCTACCTGATCTTCATATTTAGGTCTTGGTTTTGCTCCTTGAGAATGATACACTATTATATTAAGTTTATTCTTGAATAATTAGGGAAAGATTAAATATGGAGTGCGATAATAATGGTGGGAGGATTTCCGGATATGTCTGGGAATAGACCTAGAGTCTTATTATTTAATGAAGCCGTAGGCTTAACGAAGTTTGAGCTTGGTGGTAAAGGCTATGGATTAGTTGAGATGACTAGGATAGGGCTACCGGTACCGCCTGGGATAAACATACCAACCTACGTTTGTAGAGAATACTATTCTAATGGTAGGCTTCCAGACGGAATACTAGAAGAAGTAAGAGAGAAACTTAGAGTCATAGAAGAGAGGGTTGGGAGAAGATTCGGCTCTATCGAGAAGCCTCTACTAGTATCCGTCCGTTCAGGAGCACCATACTCTATGCCTGGTATGATGGATACAATCTTAAACCTAGGATTAAATGATGAGATCGTTAAGAGCCTCGCTGAGGAAACGAGGGATGAGAGATTCGCATATGACTCCTATCGTAGACTGGTCCAGATGTTCGGTAAGATAGTTCTAGGCGTTAAAGATGAGAAATTTGATAAGATAATTGAAGAGCATAGGAAGAAGCTTGGAGTAAAACATGATGTAGAGATACCTGCGGAAGAATGGAAGAAGATCATTGAAGAATTGAAGGAACTAATTAGGCAGGAGACTGGGAGGGAGTTCCCACAAGACCCATGGGAGCAGCTTAAAATGGCTATAGAAGCAGTCTTCAAATCATGGAATAATCCTAGAGCAATAGTCTATAGGAAGACCTACAACATCCCTGAAGACCTTTATACTGCTGTAAACATCCAGATGATGGTTTTCGGAAATCTAGGGTTTAATTCAGGTACAGGTGTCGGATTTACCAGGAACCCCTCTACAGGAGAGAAGAAGCTCTATGGGGAATACTTATTGAATGCTCAAGGAGAGGATGTTGTTGCAGGTATTAGAACGCCTAAACCATTAGAAGAATTAAAGAATGAGCTACCACAAGTCTATGGAGAGCTACTAAGAGTATCCGACATCCTTGAGAAACATTTTAAAGAGATGCAGGACTTTGAATTCACGATCCAGGAAGGTAAACTATATCTTCTCCAGACTAGGAATGGTAAGAGAACGGCTCAAGCAGCTGTTAAGATAGCTGTAGATATGGTGAATGAAGGATTAATCTCAAAAGAGGAAGCAATATCTAGAATAGACCCAAACGATCTAAACCAGCTACTACATCCTAGAATCGACCCAAATGTTAAGGCTAAACCTATAGCTAAGGGGTTAAACGCGTCTCCTGGAGCGGCCACGGGGAAAGTAGTTTTTACTGCAGATGAAGCAGCTGAGCTAGGAGCTAGAGGTGAGAAAGTAATACTTGTTAGACCTGAGACTAAGCCTGAAGATATACATGGGATGATTGCTGCGCAAGGAATCTTGACGAGTAGAGGGGGGATGACAAGCCATGCAGCGGTAGTTGCTCGTGGAATGGGTAAACCAGCAGTGGTAGGAGCAGAGATGATCAAGATCGACTTAGACAAGGAGGTCTTCACGGTTGATGGAGTGCAAGTTAGGAAGCTTGATACAATAACTATTGATGGGACAACCGGGCATGTCTATCTAGGAGCGATACCAACTATCGAGCCTGAGTTAAGTGGTGAACTACGGATTCTACTTAGCTGGGCTGATGAGATTAGGAGGCTTGGGGTTAGAGCTAATGCCGAGGCTCCTGCTGCAGCACGTAAAGCTAGAGAGTTTGGAGCTGAAGGAATAGGTCTAGCTAGGACTGAGAGAATGTTTAATGCGCCTGATAGACTTCCAATAGTACATGAATTGATATTCGCTGAAACAGAAGAAGAAAGATGGAATGCTATAAAGAAGCTTTTACCAATGTTCAAGTCGGACTTTAAAGAGATATTTAGAGAGATGGCTGGATACCCTGTCACGGTTAGGTTACTTGACCTACCATTACATGAATTCCTACCGAGAATAGAAGAACTAATACAAGAAGTTACAGAATTGAGGATTAAGGCTAGGAGCCGCAAGAAGGGATACAAGAAAGCATTAAGGCTTCTGGAAGAGAAAGAACGTATATTAAAGAGAGCGTTACAGCTCGCAGAACACAATCCGATGATAGGTCACAGGGGATGCAGGCTTGGGATAAGCTATCCAGAGATATACCGTATCCAGACCAGAGCAATAATTGAAGCAGCTCTAGAATTGAAGAGGGAAGGTGTAGAAGCTCATCCAGAGATAATGATACCTTTAGTAAGTGAAGCAAACGAGCTACGTGTTCTAAGAAGGATAATAGAAGAGGAAGCAGAGAAAGTCTTTCAAGAATATGGAGATAGGATAAAATTCCATGTAGGAACGATGATCGAGACTCCTAGAGCAGCTCTAACAGCGTCAGAGATAGCGAAGGTTGCAGACTTCTTTAGTTTTGGAACAAACGACTTAACCCAGATGACCTTCGGGTTCAGTAGAGATGATGCAGAAGCTAAGTTCATGGCTCAGTACCTTGGTAAGAAGATTCTACCATACAACCCATTTGAGAGGATAGATGAATTAGGGGTAGGAAGGTTAGTAAAGATAGGAACAAAAGAAGGGAAAGAAGCTAATCCTAAGCTAGAAGTTGGAATCTGCGGAGAACATGGAGGAGACCCAGAGAGTATAAGATTCCTTGAAGAAGCAGGATTAGACTATGTAAGCTGCTCACCATACCGTGTACCAATCGCTAGACTAGCTGCTGCTCAAGCAAGATTAAAAGAACTAGCCGTAAAAATAACAGTATAAGACTCGGA
>CAZKRR010000129.1:0-3780 GCA_964555135.1 uncultured Nitrososphaeria archaeon | reverse complement strand
AGTTTCTTTGTTTCATCCCATTTAATCTCTAGTGTTACCGGGTCTAATACTACTCCGTAAATGTTTCTTGCTATGTCGATTGTTATATATTCGTTCTTGACATCCATTCTAACTAGTTCTGGATCTCTTTCAAGCGGGTTTCCCCAGCCTCCTCCACCCCCAGACCTGAGGCTTACCATGTCGCCCTTCTTCAGTTTTACAGCTGCAACTTTCCTAACGATCTTGGGTTCTTCACCCTGCTTGTAGATTACACAGTAATTTGGTGTACCGTTCATTCCTCCAGCTACGCCCCATGGTGGGAATTTATTTCTACCAATAGATACTGTAAAGGATGCTTCATTGCATAGAACTCTATAGTCTTTGATGACGCCAAATCCTCCTCTGAATTTACCATGCCCTGTTCCACTCTCAATGTTTAAGCAGTATCTTTCTACAAGTATCGGCATGTGTTTCTCATAGACTTCATTCGAGGCTATGTATGTTTCTCCATCTCCACATGCTACTAGTCCACTCTCCCCATCCATGTTGTATCCTGCACCCCAGCCTCCAGCCTGCGGCTCCACGATCGCGAACGGTTCACCTGTCCTATCATCTATACCTCCGAGTATTGTTGCTAGAATTGATAAGAAGTGTCCAGCGGTCAGCTTATCTGGTACATGCGGTGCTAATGCTTTCCATACAAGGTCTGTTGTATACGACATAGCTTCCCAGAATGTTGATGTTGGGGCCGGCTTCACAGGATTAAATGCTGAGCCAGGTGGTGCGATAATTTTTAATGGTTTAAAGTATCCGCCATTCAGGTGAACATGTGGATCTGTTACAGCCATGTATGTTTCTCTAACTCCAGAGACGGTGGCAGGATATGGTGACGCTATAGATCCCTTTACGCTTCCGCTTCCAGTGAAATCCGCTATGAATTCTTCATTAGTTATAGTTACCTTAACTCTCACGTATACAGGTTCATCTGTTAATCCATCATCATCTAGATAATCTTCTGCCTCAAATACTCCTTTAGGTAGTTTCTTCAAATTTAATAATGCCAGCTTGTATCCATCATCTATGATCTTCTCCATAGCGTCTTTGACACTCTCTATGCCGTATTTTTCAATCAATTTTTCAATTCTCCTTGCAGCTACTTTCATAGAAGCGGCTTGAGCCTCCATATCCCCTAACGTGTGCAAGGGCAAACGTGAATTCTCTAAGATTATGTCTATAACGTCTTTATTCGGTTTTCCTTCACGATACAATCTCACGCAGGGGAATTGTACCCCTTCCTGATATATTTCAGTAGAGTCGGATGTCCAGCTTCCGAAATGCATTCCTCCTACCTCGCTCCAATGACCTTTATTCAAGATCATTGATATCAGTTCATCTTTATAGAAGACTGGCATTGCCAGTGTAACATCATTTAGGTGTGTTCCAGATTTGTAAGGCACGTTGAGGATATAGATATCTCCAGGCTGCATTTCCCCACCCCATTTTTCAAGTACTTCTTTAGCTACGAAATCCAAGACTCCTGAGAATCCTGGAACACCTGGAGCTTGAGCGATTAATTCTCCTTTTGAATCAGTGATCCCGACAGCGTAGTCTAGAACCTCGTAGATTACCGGGCTTTTAGCAGTTCTTCCAAAGGCATAAAACATTTCTTCATTAGCAGTTATGAGTCCATTCTTAATTATTTCTAAAGTGAAAACATCCACCTTACTCATTCTACTCACCTCTTAATACATTAACGTTCCCATATTTATCTACGATAGCTTTCTGGGAGGATAAAACTAAGATCGTTGAGGTTGGGTCCTCGATTATTGCTGGACCATCAATTCTAAATCTTGGTGATAGTTTCTGCTTACTATATACAGGAACTCTTAACTCATTACCGTTTACATAGATTCTTCTTTCTTGCACGATAGCATCATCCAGCCAGCTCGCCATACTATTTAGTTCTTTCAATTCAAACCTCTTAACTCTGTATTCACCTACTAGATGGAAGTTGACTATTTCTACAGGGCTATCTAATCTAAAAGCGTACTCTCTCTCATGATATTCATGGAATCTTTCTATTATCTTCTTAACTTCATCATCATCTATATGGCCTGATGGTAAAGGTACCTTAACTGTGTGTTCCTGCCCATAGTATCTCATATCAGCGTATCTTTGAATTACGACTTCTACTACGCCTAATTCTTCCTTGAATATGTCCACCATCTTTTGCTCAAGATCACCATATATCTCATTCACTCTCCTCGAAGCATTTTCCCTATCTAATCTAATGATCTCTGTAACTACCAAGTCATGCCTAATGTCTGTGGTCAGCATACCCCATGCACTAAAAACTCCAGGTGGGATGACCGGCACAATTATTTTCTTTATCTCTAGTTCTTCAGATATGAATGGTGCAAACATTGGTCCTGAGCCTCCGTGCGCTATTAATGTAAAGTCTCTAGGGTCGTATCCTCTCTGCACAGAGACTACTCTAATAGCATACGCGGCATTCTCATTTGCAAGCTTGATTATTCCTTCTGAAGCTTCTTCAACGGAGATATTGTAGTGATCTGCAATCTTCTCTTTAATAGTTTTAACTGCTAAATCTTTATAAATCTTCATTGCTCCTCCAAGAAGATACTCTGGATTAATTAATCCATTAACTACATATGCATCGGTAACAGTCGGCTCCTCTCCACCTTTACCGTAACATGATGGACCAGGATAAGCTCCAGCAGCTTTAGGCCCTACTCTCAAGTTCCCGATCTCATCAATCCATGCAATACTTGTCCCACCATTACCGATCTCAAACGTATCAACTACCGGTACTCGGACTGGGTACCCAGCAGTGAACCTAGTTCTTTCCACATAATACTCCGTATGGACCCTGGGCGTTAAGTCTTCAACTAAGCTTGCTTTAGTAGTTGTGCTACCTCCATCTAGTATTATGATGTTTCTTTCACCGATTAGCTTGGCGATATAGATGCCGCCGATAACCCCTGCGACTGGACCTGACTCAATAGTATAGATAGGATACTTTTTTGCAAAATCGAATGACGCCATACCCCCGCTTGAGAGCATAACGAATGGTCTTCGTGCAAATCCCTGCTTACTGAATTCTTTCTCTAGTTTCTCTAAGTATTTTTCAAGTTTAGGCTTAACATAAGCGTTTAAGACTGCTGTCGCAGTTCTTTCATATTCTCTCCATTCACGAGTTATCTCATGACCTAAAGTTATGGGTAGGTCAGTATTTTTACGGACAATCTCTCCAGCTCTTATTTCATGAGATGGGTTAGCATAAGAGTTTATGAAGCTAATACAGATACTTTCAACGCCTTCTTTGAGAAGTTTCTCGGTAGCTTTTTCTACTTCTTCATCATTCAACGGTTTCAGAATTGTTCCATCAGACATAACACGCTCATCAACTTCAAGTCTGAGATATCTCGGCACGAGGGATTGAGGCTTCTTGTATCTAAAATTATACATGTCTCTCCTATTTGATCTCTGAAGCTCAAGTACGTCCCGGTATCCTTTAGTTGTGATCAACCCTACTTTTGCACCTTTCCTCTCAATAATTGTGTTGATTACCAATGTTTGACCGTGAATTATCGAGAGGACTCTAGAGAAGTCTACTTTGCTTTTTACCACTGTGTTTAATACTCCTACAGACGGGTCGTGGGGCGTCGTCTCATCCTTAACCCATACAAAGTCTCCTGTTTCATCATCATATGCAACGAGGTCTGTAAAAGCACCACCAATATCTATACCTACACGATATACCATTTTTAAATCACTTTT
>CAZKRR010000128.1:0-3789 GCA_964555135.1 uncultured Nitrososphaeria archaeon | reverse complement strand
AAAAATCTGTAAACCATGGGAACCTAAGTATAAAGATCTTCTCAGAGATGGAGAGGCTGATCTTACTACTCTATCTCTGTAGAGATCATGTTGAATGGAATGAAGATACAGCTCGATCTCCTTAGATCATCTATTAGGTTTAAGCTACATGTTTTGTATTACTTGGCTGCAGAGATTATTTCTCTTAATGCAGAGGTTAGATAGTCTATCTCTTCTCTTGTATTGTATATGTATATGCTTGCTCTAACTGATCCATCTATATTCAATCTTCGATGAAGCGGATGTGTACAATGTTTTCCCGTTCTCACAGCTATTCCATAGCTATCGAGTAGGCTACCGACTATATTCGATTCTAATCCTCTGATGTTGAATGTGATTATTCCTCCACGTACTGAAACATTCTTCGGCCCATATATTGTGATAGAGTCTCCTAGATCTTCGAGTCTCTCCAAGGTATAACTTGTTAATTCTTCTTCATGTCTTCTTACTTTATCCATTCCTATCCTCTGGAGGTATTCCACCGCTGCAGCCAAGCCTATTGCTCCAGCTATATTCGGTGTTCCAGCCTCAAAACTATTCGGTGGATCAAGAAGCATAAAATCATTTAGAGTTACATCTCTAATCGCACCTCCTCCAAGCCTGAAAGGATGTAAATCATCTAAGAGATCATGCTTAACCCATAATACCCCTATACCGGTAGGTCCAAGCATCTTATGTCCACTAAATGCTAGGAAGTCTATTTCTAGTTCTCTAACGTTTATTGGCATATGTGGGACGGATTGTGCTCCATCAACTACTATAACTCCTCCTAGTTCATGTACTCTCCTAGCGATTCTTCTTACATCAACTATCGTTCCCAGAACATTAGACATATGCGTCACTGAAAAGATCTTAGTCTTCTCATCGATTTCTCTATCTATTCTTTCATAATCTAGTAATCCGTCATCGGTAATATCGATATAGTTTATTCTTGCTCCAGTTATAGAAGAGATATGCATCCATGGAAGGATATTGCTATGATGCTCCATAACCGTTAAGAATATTTCATCTTTAGGCTTCAAGGCTCTTAAGGCATAACTGTAGGCAAGCATATTAAGGGAATCAGTTGCACCATAAGTAAAAATTACTTCTTCAGGACCGTTAGCATTTATGAATTTAGCTATCTTCTCTCTTGCTTCTTCATATCTTGACGTTGCTTGTTGACTAAGATAATGGACGCCTCGATGAATATTGCTATACTCTTTTAGGTAGAATTCTCTAACTGCATCAATGACTTGAATAGGCTTAAGAGAAGAGGCTCCACTATCAAGATAAACTAGTCTTTTACCTCTTATCTTCCTTTCTAAGATTGGAAAATCTCTACGAGTCTTCTCAAGATCAATACAAGACATGTCATCTTAAAATTAAAATCCCCAGAAATATAAAAACTTCTAAATAACCTCCTTCTAGGTATTCTACATCTAGAACTATGTGGATATGAAGAGTAAATTAGCTTTAGTTTATACTACTTAGAGTAGACCACTGTTACTTTTGTTCCATTTTTCTCAATTACCTGAAATTTTAAGTCTCTCTTATTTGCAAGCATCTCGAGTACTTTTAATGGTACTTCTTTCTCATCCGAGGTTACCTTCAATATTCCCCGTCCTTCTTCTACTCTTGTGAGTAGCTGTGTAAGTCTAATGACAGGGTTCTCAGTACATCCTGGCTTCTTTTCTCTAAGATCTATAAAATACTCATCCATCATGGTGGCATACCATATTTTCTATAGATCTTCTCAATTAATTCTTCTTCTTCAAGAGCCTGCCTCTCTTCTTTACTAAGGTCATTAGGAAGCCACTCAGGATGTATCTTTACAACTTCTTCGAAATATTTTCTAATAGCTCTCTTTAATCCTCCAACAGCTAGGATGCTGCAATGATACTTTATTGAAGGTAGTCCTCCAAGCTCTCTAGTTACATCTTCCCAAGTGATTTCCCATGCTTCTTTAAGTGTCTTACCTTTCACCATCTCAGTAATAATGCTTGCAGCTGCAATGTTGGCTGCACATCCATAACTCTCAAAAGATGCATCGACTATTCTACTATCATCAATTTTTAGATATATTGTGATTACGTCTCCACATGCTGGGCTTCCAGCTTGAGATGAGATAGACGCATCTTCCATCTTACCCAGGTTCTTAGGGTTCTTGAAGAGGTCTAAGATCTTCGGTGTATAGATGAGGGGGGTTCTAGTACTCATGCCTCCACCACCTTCTTCACAGTTTCACTGCCTTCTCTTGCCAGTGGGCTCATTGTTCTAAGCCTCTCGATCGCTGGGGGAACCTGGTATAAAACATATTCTATGTCTTCTTTAGTATGATATCTTGAGACCTTGAATAATATGCTACCATGTGCTTCTTCATACTTCCTACCTATGGCCAATATTACATGGCTCGGCTCTAAGACTCGGCTTGTACATGCACTTCCACTTGAGACATAGACCCCTCTTAGACTTAGTTCAATAGTTATAGATTCTCCTTCAACAAATAGGAAGCTTACATTTACATTATCTGGAGCTCTTTTATCTCCTGTTGGACCATTCAGCAATACTCCAGGAACATCCTCTAGGATTCCCTTCATCAGCATATCTCGGAGAGTACTCATCTTTTCGATATTGTCGTCGAAATTTGTAAAAGTTAAATCAATTGCTTTATTGAATCCAGCTATTGCAGGGATATTCTCGACTCCAGGCCACATTTTCTGAGTACTAAGTGCACCGTGCATTACAGGCTTCAGTTTTACTCCCTCCTTTACGTATAATACTCCTACACCTCTTGGACCATGAATCTTATGGCTGCTAAGAGTCATCAAGTCTACTCCCAGTTCTTCTACATCTATCTTCATCCTACCATAAGCATCAACAGCGTCTGTGTGGAATATTATTCTATCATTCTTATCTTTCACTGTTTCTACCAGCGTCTTCATGCTCTGTATCGTTCCTATTTCATGATTAACCATCTGGATGCTTACCATTAAGGTTTCATGGTCGATCAACATACTTAACATATCAGGGTCTACAAACCCTTCTTTATCTACTGGGATGGTAACAACTCGGTAACCATGTTCTTCAAGAGATCTAGCAGGGAAAAGAACACTTACATGCTCGATTGCAGATGTTATGATCTTTTTTCTTTCTTTACTGCTGGCAAGCGCTGTCCCTATGATTGCTAGATTGTTTGCCTCAGTCCCACTATGAGTTATGATTAATTCTCCATCTCTAGCATTGATAGTTTTATTCACTTTTTCCAGTGTAGACTCAACAACTTCATATGCTTCCCATCCAGGTAGATTGGTGATTGAGGGGTGACCATATCCTTTCTGGTTAAAGTACGGCAGCATTGCCTCGACAACTTCGGGTGGAACCCATCCAGAATTCTCATGATCTAGGTAGACTTCTCGAGATGGTTTACCATGCTGTTTCAAAAACTCTGAAACCTTTACCATTTTTCCTATAACATAGTTATACAACCATCATATAAAGGTATAAACTTAACTCATAGTTGAACATATAAATATTCAAGCTACTTTTCTTCGAAGGGAAAAATTGAAAGTCTGTATATTTGATCTAAAAAATTCTGAAAATTGTATTAAATGGTAGTGTCCGGATAAGGGGGTGTGTTTAAAGGTTGGGAGGCATGTATTGATTACATGGATATTATGGTTACTATCTCTAGTTGTTTAAGCGTAATAGGAAAGTAGTGAGGTTAAGGTTTTAGCTGTCTTAGAGTATATGTTTTATGGAAGCTGTAGG
>CAZKRR010000127.1:0-3827 GCA_964555135.1 uncultured Nitrososphaeria archaeon | reverse complement strand
CTAGGAGAGCCTTATACCCAATACTATGGAATGCTGAAGCTAGATATACCGTTCTCGGGAGTAGTTCTCTTACTACCTCTGCTGCGGACTTCTCAGAGAAGATAGGTGGAACAATAGTTGATATCACGGTCTTTCCTTCTAGATACTGAGAGATCCCCTCGACTATACTTATTATTCCCTCAAAAGGTATCGTTAAGATGATTACATCACTTATTCTAGCAGTATATTCATTCGTTGATCCCTGAACCTTCTTACCTATCCTCTGCGTTATCTCTCTAGCTACGGTTTCAGCTTTCTCTTTATAGCGTGACCCGATAACTACTTCTTGAGAAGCTTTAGCTAACCTTAACGCAAGCCCACGTCCTAGATTCCCCGTTCCACCTACTAATCCAATAACTCTATCACTCAATCATCCCACCTACTTTACGCTATAATCTTATCTGTGCTCCAGTCTACCCTATACTTAAAAATTTAAAAACGATAAGTTCAAGATATATTCGCTTTATCAATTATTTACAGGCTAAATAACTTATCGATTATCTAAAGGAAGATATTCACGGTCTGAGGGAAGAGATTTAATCAATTAAGCTTGAATTTAAATTCATAAATTGAAAGAGATTATAGAAGAGAGTACTAGGTAGGATTAATAATGGTTGAGATTTCAAGTGTTTTAGAATGTGTTGTACGCTTAGAATTTGTATTCTGCTATGTTGTTGAGCGTTTCTTCTACCGTCTCCTCTAGATTATGTTTTTCCCATAGTTTTCTTAGTTCTTGTGGGTCAGTTCTCGTCTCTGGATGCCTAGCTATTATTGCACAACAATCTCTATATTCCTGTAAGCTTAAATCGTAGGTTCCAATCTTCTTTGCTAGGTCTACTATCTCCTGCTTATCCATTCCTATTAATGGTCTATATGTTGGGGTCTGGGAGAACATATTTACAGCATAGAGGTTCTCTAGCGTTTGAGATGCTACTTGACCCAGGCTATCTCCTGTAACTATGCCTAGATATCCTTTGCCTCCCGCTATTCTATCAGCAAGCCTAAGCATGTATGCTCTAAAAGCTACGAGGATCATTTTCGGGGGGAGCTCGAAAGACTTGAGAAAGAATGGCTTAAAGGATGCTAGATATAGGGTTAGCCCCAGGCTGTAATCTGATAATGTTTTAGCGATCTTTTCTATTTTTGTTTCTAGTACTTCATCGTGGGTTAAGGATGAATGGATATGCAGTAAGTCGACGTAGCATCCACGTTTCATCATTAACCAGCTAGCTACAGGTGAATCTATCCCTCCAGATAGTAGAGATAAAACCTTGCCGGAGGAACCTGTTGGTAAGCCGCCTAGCCCAGCAATTTTATCAAAGAAGAGATAGAAGCCGTCTTCTGTAACTTCAATGTATACTTTCTTTTCAGGGTTTTCTAAGTCTACCTTAAGGTTTAGTCTGTTTGAAATATTTCTTCCAAGTTTTTCTGCAAGCTCTATAGATTTGAGGGGGAATGTTTTATCACTCCTCTTAACGGATATTTTAAAGCTTCTTATATCCTCTTGCCTTAATGCTTCAATTATTCTTTCTTCCAGTTCTTCAATATCTTTCTTTACATGTATTGCAGGTGCATACCACACTACTCCGAATACTCTCCCAATCTTCTCAGATAGAATTTTCCAATCATTGTCTTCTAGCTTTAAAGCAAGTCTTCCTCTAAGTCTCCTGAGCTTTCTATGAAGCTTCTTCTCAAGATTCTTTTTTAGTAGTTTTTCATAGTATGGTCTTCTACCAAGTTTTAAGGCAATCTCCCCATAATGTATAATGATAGAATTGTATTCTACCATATCTTAACTCTCATAATTAATAGTTTTTACTTGTTTTCCAATTAAGCAGTGTGGTTTAGCATCCACGACTTCTACTTCAATCTTCCTGCCTAGGAGGATGTGGCCACACTCATCTTTTAACACTATTGGTTTGTAGTAGATGTTTCTGGCTATTGCCTCTCCCTTCTCTCCTATCTCATCTACAAGTGCTATCCCGGTCCATCCAATCCATCTAAGATTCTTCCTGTATGCAATCTCTGTAGCTACTTTTGTAATATACCTGCTTCTTTCCTTAATTATCCTAGGGTCTAGCTGGGGGAGCTTCTCAGAAGGTGTATGAGGTCTAGGGAAAAACTTAGAGATATTAACCGAGTCAGGCTCTATTTCTCTTATTAGCTTAACGGTTTCCTCGAAATCTTCTTCATCTTCTCCTGGATATCCTACTATGATATCTGTTGAGACTGTGATCTCGCCTATCCTACTCTTCACATATTCTATTATTTCTTTAAATGTTGAGGTCGTGTATCCTCTATTCATAGCTTTCAGTATCTTGTCTGACCCAGACTGTACGGGTAGATGGAGGAACTTATAGACTTTCGGGTGTAGATAGGCTTCAGCTAATTCTCTCAATATAGGTTTCAAGTATATTGGATTCATCATGCCTATTCTTATCCAGAATTCTCCTGGGAGTAATGCTATACTATTTACTAATTGGGAGAGCATGTTTCTTCCAAGGTCTAATCCATAGCTACCCATATCTTGGCTTGTAAGCCATATCTCTTTAACCCCCATAGAGATCAATCTTGAAGCTTCTTCTATAATCTTACCTAGCGGATAGCTTACGAATCTTCCTCTAGTAAAGGGAACTATACAGAATCCACATCTACCCCATCTACATCCTTCCGAGACTGGAACTATCCCTACGACGCTATTCTTTAATACTCTCTTCCTACCTAGCTTGTCTACGCCATCCCCAACTGTTAAGTCTTTCTTAGTTTCTACTACTTCTAGTATGCGTGTTATAGCTCTTGGATGGACTAGTATAGCTTCAGGTGCTATTCTTTTTACTTTATCTCCTTCTCCAGAAGCCATACATCCAGCTACTATGAGCATCTTCCTGTAAGTCTTCAACTTCTTAATTCTACAGAGCATTCTATCGCTTGTAGGCTTCTTCACAGTACATGTTACTAGTAGGATTAGGTCTGAGTCTTCAGGCTTATCTACAATCTCCCATCCAGCTTCTCTAAGTATTCCTAAAGCTATCTCTCCATCAGCTGCATTCGCTGTACATCCATAGATCTCACTGTAAACTCTACCCATCTCTCCAAACCTAACATAATGTTTAAGGTAGATTAAAATTTAGCGAGCCTTGTATGAATCTAGGTACTAGAGCTTAAGGTTAAGAGGAAATGTTTTATCTTAGATGCATTCTTGTCTACTAGTTCTCCCAGTATGTTTAATCCATCTTCTTCTCCTAGAGATTGGATGAATCTTGGACCTAGGAGTTTAATCATTTCATATTTCTCCCATGGGTAGACTATCCAAGCATCTACTACATCAACGTAGTAGTCTGGTCTAAAGGTGCTCCAAGGCTTTATATGTAATGTAGCTGTACGGTATTCTCTAGGATTCTTAGGAGCGATGATCTTCTGCACTATAGTCTTTAGTGTCTCACCGCTATCTGCAACATCATCTACGACTAGTAGGTTCTTATCTTCTAGGCTGTCTATAATGAGTGGATGGTATACTCTAACTTGAGAATGTTTATAGATGTCTGTATAGCTTGAGCAACCAACTGGATATATCTCATCTATGCCTAGAATATCAGATAAGAGGTGAGCAACGATCATCCCGCCTCTAAGCACACCTACTAATAAGTTGAAACGGTAACTATTTACAATCTTTCCTGCAAGGTTTTCTACAAGTTCTTCAACCTCATCCCATGAAACTTTAAGATACTTTGATTCTCCAACCCTATAAATATCCATACAAATAATACGCTAGACTAAAATAAATAATT
>CAZKRR010000126.1:0-3839 GCA_964555135.1 uncultured Nitrososphaeria archaeon | reverse complement strand
CCCTCAACTATTTTATTTAAACATTGTCTTAATAGTTAATACTCTCTAGTACTGAATCGCTTATCCACAGGAAAACCACGCATATACTTAGTTATGAAGTAAGGGAGAAATATGGGTGAAAACCTTATTACTTGTATGTGTATTTTTAGAAGTAATTGAAGAGGTTTTTCACATGGTTAGGGTGAGGCGGGGCGGTTACTGGAATAAGATCGGTCTCGTAAATCTATCTAGTAGGTCAGTGAGATATCTTGAATTTAATGAGCCTCTTTATGAGAAGTATATTGGAGGTGTCGGGCTAGGTGCGAAGCTCCTGATAGATAATACTTCTCCAAGGATCGAGCCATTCTCTTCTGAGAATCTACTCATATTTAGTATAGGCCCGGTTGAAGGCTTAGTTCTACCAAGTGCAGCGAGGATGGCGGCTGTTTTTAAATCTCCTTTAACAGGATTCTTTGGTGAATCATTATGTGGAGGATACATTGGGACAGAGCTTGCTAGAGCAGGTCTCGACGCATTGATAGTGAAAGGAGCTTCCATTGATCCAGTCTACTTACTAGTAGAAGATGGTAGAGTAGAGATTAAGAGTGCATCACATCTATGGGGGCTTGATACTTATACAACAGAGAAAGAATTGTGGAGTGAGCTTGGAGAAGTAATGACTGCGTCTATAGGACCAGCTGGAGAAAATCTAGTAAGATTTGCATGCATAGTTCATGGCCTCTATATGCATGAAAAGAAGAAGCTTCGAGGTGGATTCTTCGGTCGAACTGGTGGAGGAGCAGTAATGGGTAGTAAGAAACTAAAGGCAATCGCTATACGTGGAAACTACAAAATTGAGCCGATAGGCGATGGAAAATTCATCGAGTTTAGAGACAGAGTAGTAAGATTAGCAAGAGACAAACTTCAAACCTTGACAAAATACGGAACCTCTGCTATGATGTCTCTAACCAACTCAACAGGTTCTCTACCTACTAGATATTATGAAGGTGGAAGCTTCCCAAGTTATGAAAAGATAGAGCCTGAAACTTTTAATAAGCTATACGTAAAGAAGAAGATTACATGTTTTGCTTGTCCAGTAGCTTGTGGTAGGCACTCAGAGACATCTGATGGATTAGAGATGGAGGGACCTGAATATGAAACCCTATTTGCATTAGGGCCGCTCACCTATATAGATGATTTGGAGGCAATATTAAGAGCAAACGACCTAGCAAATAGACTTGGATTAGACACGATCACTACAGGAAACATTATAGCTTTTGCAATGTATATTGCTGAAAAAAAGCTAATTAAAGAAGAATGGTTAAGGTTTGGAGACGGCGAAGCATTAGTAAAAGCAGTCGAAATGATAGCTTATAGAAGAGGTTTAGGAGATATATTAGCAGAAGGTGTTAAGAGAGCTTCGGAGAAGCTTGTTGCGCCAGAGTATGCTGTACACGTTAAAGGTTTAGAGTTTCCTGGATATGAGCCTAGAGCTTTAAAGGGTGTAG
The DNA here is from genome assembly GCA_964555135.1 of uncultured Nitrososphaeria archaeon. Taxonomy (GTDB): domain Archaea; phylum Thermoproteota; class Nitrososphaeria_A; order Caldarchaeales; family Wolframiiraptoraceae; genus Geocrenenecus. Next base: position 2,352 of record CAZKRR010000126.1, on the reverse strand, counting down.
CATTAGCGTATGCAGTATCTGCGAGAGGAGCATGCCATCTAAGGCATGTTGCATATAGACCCAGTCTTGTCGGGGCCCATCCATTTAATCCGCAAGTTAAAGTAGATAGATTATCTTATGATGGTCACGCAGTATATGTAGCAGAACTTGAAGATTTCCATGTGCTAGTTGATAGTATGATATTGTGTAAATTTTACTGCTTACCCATTATAGGACCATTACTATGGAGAGAACTCTCGGAGATTTATTATCTCGCTACTGGTAAGAGTGTTAACCCCGTGGAATTGAGGAAAAAAGGTGAGGTTATAAGTAACTTGATTAGAGTCTACAATCTAAGAGAAGGTTTAAAGAAAGACGATGATATGCTTCCGCCTAGAATGTACTCTGAACCACTAAAGTTTGGGGCTTCACAAGGTCAAAATATAGATCTTGAGAAATTCATGAAGATGCTGGATGAATACTATCGTTTAAGAGGATGGAACGATCAAGGAAAACCGCTACCTGAGAAGCTGGAAGAACTCGGTCTAAAAGAATATATTCATAGCCTCTAAAACCTGGATAATTCTTTTAAAGCATTTGAGATTATCCTTGCTGCGGTAACGACCTCATCTACCCTAATTTTTTCATAATCTGTATGGGCTAGTCTGGAGTCTCCTGGACCAAAGGCTGTTATATTATTCGATATAGCTATTAGTGTATTCATATCACTTGTTCCAGTCTTCTTAACAATCCTAGGTTTTAGATTGGATCCTAGAATGCTTCTAACTAATGCTCTAACAACAGTTGTATTTAGACTAACTTCAACAGGCTTCTCTATACTGAGGATTTCTAATTCAACCCCAATACTTTGAGCTACTTCTTTAATCTCTCTTACTATATCTTGTGAACAGCATCTTGGAGGATATCTTATGTTTGCATATGCCTCTCCTTTCTTAGGTAGGCTGCTTGGCCAGTCTCCAGCTCTTAAAACCGTGAAAGCACAGGATACATCATCAAATTTCACGCCATTAAACTTACCCTTAACTATGTTTATGAATTGTACTAACTTATCTAGAGCTGATTCTCCCATATGTGGCGCAGAGCTGTGTCCACCTAACGTATTTGCTGAAACTCTAATTGATATACTTCCTCTGTAAGCTATCGCAACTCCAAGATTTGTAGGTTCACCAACTATAATGTAGTCTGACTTAAAACCGTTCTCCACGAGATGTCTAGAACCTAATCCATCATCCTCTTCTCTAACAAGCCCTGCAACATAAACTTTAGAATTACTCTTTTCTAGTTTACTTAACACTGTTCCAAGAATGAATGCTGCTAAAGGACCTTTAGCATCTACTACACCTCTACCATAAATTGTATCTTGAGATAGTTTGACATCAACCTGTCCTGGGACTGTGTCTAGATGACCTGCGAGAAGAATGATTCTTCCACGAGAACCAAGTCTAAGAAAGATGTTTCCAACATCATCTACGTAGAATTCATCGTATCCAAGCTTGTCCGCCCAATCTCTAACTACTGGTATCAACTTAAACTCGTACCCTGGAGGAGTATATACGCTTACTAAGTCAGAAAGCAAACTCTTTACAAGTTCTATCTCTATACTCATTCTCAAAGCCAACCTAAAAATATTGATAACATAAAAATTTAAACTGAAATATTTTAGGGGATGCTCTATTTTTTCATATTCTTAATTGTTGTCTCTATCATAATCTTTGCAAGGTCTTTTCCAGTTACTCTAACCGTATTTCTGAATTCTGGTATTGCATTTACTTCACTTACTAGGTATCGTCCATCTCTTGATTCTAAGATGTCGATTCCCAGAACACCGCCTCCCATAATATCTCCAGATTTCTTAACGACCTCGATTGATTCATTGTCTAGTTTTGCTTCTACAGCAACTCCACCCAGCGCTGTATTCGTTTTCCAGCTACTACTAACTCTATATATTGCTGCTGGAACCTCACCCCAAAAATAGAAAGCTCTAATATCTCTACTCGGCTTATCTACATATTCTTGTATGTAGTGGACCTTAAAGTATGGACTCTGCATGTATTCTCTGAATTCTATTATCTCAAGTAAGCTATCTCTATCTAATGCTCTACTCACCATCCTCCCCCAACTACCATAGATTGGCTTAACAACAAGCGGGTATCCTAATTCTTCTGCGATATTCAAACATCCTTCTCTACTAAAAGATACAGCAGTTCTAGGTACTGGGATACTGTTTCTAGAAAGCCTTAACGTTGTATAGAGTTTATCTTCACAATCTCTTATAACCCTAAAACTATTTACTACTGTTACTCCTTGTTCTTCAAAGATAGCTGTAGATGTTAATGCACGATAAAAACTTAC
>CAZKRR010000125.1:0-3880 GCA_964555135.1 uncultured Nitrososphaeria archaeon | reverse complement strand
GGTAGCCTAGCCTTCCTGAATGATCGTGTAGACTTCATGTTAAGCTTGGAGACGATAGACCTGGCCTCCTCCAATCCTCCAGAGAATACTGGCTCAGCATCATATACTCTCCCACAGAACCTGCACTCAACACCTATAGCCTTGAATGATGCTCTAGCCATACCGCAGAATGGGCAGACAACAACGTAAACCATCAAGAATAGTATCCAGTAATAAGGAGATAAAGATTAACCCTCTAGGATAAATAGCGTCTAATATAAACACTTTATCTATCTTCAGCATTATAGTTTGGATGGGTTGAGTTTTCCTGCTTCTTGTATATGGTTTCCTGCGTTTAGCTATAGTAGTAAGGCTTCCAGCATACTCTTCATAGAGTAGATGATAATAGAATATAAGTTGTTGAAGTATTTAGTCTGCATACTGTTAAAGACTATTTCATATATAGGTAAAGTTGTAGTTGAGAGATTTAGAGGATTCACTAATATAGTATTTGAGAGCGATAGAGTAGTAGAGCTTTAAGATAACTGGAGGCAGAGCCTACCTTCCAAATAGACTTAGAATCTTTACATATGCTGGTCTGCTCCCAACAATAGATACTATTTTCTCGTGAATTATCTGCCTCGGGATCTTCAACTCTACGCCTCTAGATAGTATTGTTAGTCTGGATGGATCCTCCTTTATACTATGTATGGGTATGAGCTCTTCGACAGCTTCCCGATCTCTCCAGACCTCTAGATGCTTTGGCTTCTCAATTTTCTCACTGCATTCCAAGCATACCCCTTCTACTATGTCTTCGCCGCATCTTGGACATGCCTCAACTGTTATCCTAGGTATCCTCCACGCATACCTATCTCTAGGGGCAAGCCTGAAATGCTTGTATAGGTCGTAGCCTCTCTCATATCTTACAAGTATCCAATATCTACCAAGCCTAGATTTGTATGCTCTTACTATCTTTTCCGGAGATATCTTCAGGCCAGGCTTCAAGGATTCTTCTAGAATCCTATCTCTACAATCTTCGGGGACTTTGAAGAATAATAGATTGCCCTCTCTATAAACGTTGCTGAAGGGACCGAGTAGAACCCTTCTCAAACCGAATACAATACTGTATAGTCTAGAATTTATCTTGTGACTTGAATAGGTAGCGGATAATCTGGCTTTTTGGAAAGCTGTAGACAGAGACAAGACACTTTATACACAGCATATTCAGGGTATGGTGAAAGTAGGTCTAGGCTTTTAATGACGGTGCATGACCTATAATTGAAGTGGCCGAGAGCGGAGAGATGCAGCAGGTGTGGAGACACAGCATCGAAGGCACTCCACGCATGGAATAGTTTCCGAGAGGTGAAACCGATTTCGGTCTGTGATAGATGCTATGAAGAAGTAGAGCCTGTAATTGTAGAATGGTCTGTATGGCTACTGGCCGAAAAAGCATATACCACGCATATGATGTTTTCTTGGGAAGGTTGAGTCTAGGAGTATCGGGAAGTTTATCGAGGAGGCTGGCAGGACAGCTATCGAGAGGCTTGCGGCAGCGATCTAGGTAATCTCCTACCCTTAACATTGATATCAGGAGATGATAGGCCATACTATTTTTTAGAGATAGTTTGCGTTAAAGTTCCTCATAAACTTCAGCTAATATCTTCACTATCTCTCCGCCCTTCTAGTAACGTCTTCTGCCTCTCCATCAATAAATCCCGTCCTTCATGGGCATCCTTTACCATTAAAGCTACTTCTTCAGCTTCTGAACTCATCCTCCCAACCATCAAGACTAACCTACTGCTAGCTCGCCAGATGTATGCGAGGATTATTCCTAAAACAGTTGAGGGTAAACTATTAAGCTGATAGATAGATCGCCTGCCTCCTTAAATAATTTTTAGCTAATCACATCAGCTTAGAATCTCTAGCAAAATATCAGGTTTGAGAGTTCATTAAAATCTTATCGCTGGCTTGATCTAAACATCGACTTTTATCAAGGCTTTCTAGCAGATTCGATTAGATCGTTGATCATCTTTTCTTCTCTCTTCTATATTAATCTCTATGTTGTATTTATCGAGCTTGATGGTGTAGTTCTTAGTATCTTTACTTCTCTACTTATACTAATGAGCCTCCTATATGCTGAGTCTTGGCACTTTCCTCTCATCGAGCTCCCGAGCTTTCTTCTCTCGAATACTTCTCCCTCCCAGAATCTATACCACTCTCCATAAACCTCTAAAAGCTCCTCGATCGAAGTGCTACCATCTAGGTAGACTCGCATTTAATAATATTCACTCTAGCCAAAAGAGTGGGGTTGATAGAAGACTATGCATCAACAATGAAAAAACGTACTCACAATAAAAAACTCAGGAGAGCGTATCACCTAGTTGACAAGCTCTATTACGGGAGGAGTAGAGTTGAATGAGATGGGGCGTAGGGGACAAACAGATAGCTAATGGATACCATCGAGAGGAAGATTAACTGTTCTAGAGAGTTTACCGAGATTTTAATTCAAAGATTAGGAGATAGGTTGTTTAGAGTGGTCTTGTTTGGGAGTGTAGCTAAGGGCTTGGAGATGTAGATAGCGATGTAGATTTGCTTGTAGTCGTTGATCGTGTGACAGATGATGTTAGGAGGATCGTAGCTGAGGCAGTGTTTGAAGCTAGCATTATATCGTGTGAGCCCATAGAGTATATTGTTATGAGCTTGGAGGAGTATAGGATGAGGGGTCTAGGCAACTCATTCATTTACGAGGTTGAGAGTCATGGTAAAGTGCTTTACTGCGACCCTAAGCCCGAGAAGGAGATGGTTAAAAGGCTGATGGAGTTGGCCGATGAATACTACAACTACTCGCTGAGATGCATGCATCAGTTAATGTATAGACCCGCAGTTGATTTAGGGCAGAACGCGATAGAACTGATGCTGAAAGCATTGATACTTGCTAGGGGAGAAGCGCTGCCTAGAAGCCATGGAGGTTGCATTTATAGGTTTGGAGAAATCTATGTAGTTAGAGGTGAAGTTTGTAGAGATATAATAACGAAACTTTATAGGGCTCTTGAGACAGGGAATAAAGCGAGATACGACTCTGAATATAGACCGGTGGAAGCAGATGCAGAAGAAGTAATTCAAACGTATATGGAGCTTAGGGAGATAGCCTACAAAGTTATCAAGAAGGAGGAGAATCCACAATAATATATGTGGGTGATTAAGCGAAGTGGTACTGTTGGCTCGGTAATCTCTCCTCTGAGTTTTATTATTGTGAATTCATTTCTTATTACTGCTATTGTTAATGCGTAATCTTCTATGGCTTAAAACTGCATCATTTATAATACTTATGTATGACTGTGAATCCTCCATACAATGAGTAATTATCGAATATGTATATGCTGGATATCTTATCAAGGATATAATCTAACACATGCATAAGAGAACAGAAGCCTGGCTATAGACGTGGAAAGTTAAAGTTGAGAGAGCTAGGTCAGCCTTTCAAGTTCAGTAGAAATAATGGGTAGGGTGAATGGATACTCTTGAAGAATCTTCCAGGAATCTCCAAAGGCTTTCTCAAAGAAAGCTCTCCGAAGAACAGTGTAACAAACAGGTATCGAAGAGAGCAGTGCACGTAGCTTCTACATCCATAAACCTTATCTTAACAGTCTTAATCACACGCGTTGGAATGCTACCGTAAGAATAATCACAGAGGCTAATGAACTCATATGTATTCCGCTTAAATCAAGGTAGAATCCAGCAAGCCCATCTAGATACCACTAGGATGCGGCTCTCACCACTACATTCTCCGGAGGACTCCCTGTACTTCTCAAAGTATTTCTTAGATGCGTTGCCAGCGTTTATCTAGATACGCTTACCAGATGATCTTTCTAGTCGGCATTGCGGACCAGCGTGCTCCTCC
>CAZKRR010000124.1:0-3890 GCA_964555135.1 uncultured Nitrososphaeria archaeon | reverse complement strand
ATAGCTGGCTCAGACTCAGGTGGAGGTGCAGGTATACAAGCAGACTTAAAGACCTTTGCAGCTTTAGGAGTCCACGGCATGTCTGCTATAACAGCTGTTACAGCTCAGAATACCAGAACTGTTACTATGATACATGATATCCCAGTTGAGATGGTTCGTGAACAGATAAGAGTAATAGTTGAGGATATAGGTGTAGATGCAGTAAAGACTGGTATGCTTCATACAGTAGAGATTATATCGGCAGTCGCAGATGAGCTAGGAAAGATTAATGCACCAATAGTCATAGACCCTGTAATGATTGCGAAAAGTGGTGCTAGACTATTGAGAGAAGATGCAGTAAATACTCTAATCGAAAAACTAATCCCTCTAGCTACAGTAATAACACCAAATGCTAGAGAAGCTGAAGTACTAGCTAATATCAAGATCAAAGATGTGGATGACCAGAAGAAAGCCGCTGAAGAGATTTCATCTCTAGGTCCAAAAGCTGTAGTTATTAAAGGAGGACACATCAATGGAAGAGAAGCTCTAGACGTACTCTATTATCAAGGAGAGTTTAAAATCTATAGAGGAGAACGTATCAATACAAAGAACACTCATGGAACAGGATGTACCTTCGCCTCAGCAATAACTGCTCAACTCGCTAAAGGATGTAGTATTCCCGAAGCTGTTCAAACAGCTAAGGAATTCGTTGCATCTGCCATTAGATATAGTTTAGCTATTGGTAGTGGACATGGCCCGGTAAATCCAACAGGTAAAGTTGTTAAAGAAGCTGAAAAATTCAGAGTATTAGAGAGTCTTAGGAATGCGGTAAACATAATTGAAGAGTCTGACTGGGTCGCAGACTTCATACCCGAGTCTCAGAGTAATCTAGTAATGGCTATAGAGAATCCAGAAAGCTTAGATGATATTGCAGGTATACCCGGTAGGATAGTTAAAGTAGATAGTAAAGCTAGAGCATCATCATGCCCATGGTTTAATTCATCAAAACATGTAGCCTCAGCAGTCTTAACTTTAATGAGATACTACCCTAATCTCAGGTCAGCGATAAACATCAAATATGACGAGGAAGTAATTTCAGCTGCAGGGAAGCTGGGGTATGTTGTAAGTAGCTATGATAGGAGGGAAGAACCTCCTGAAATTAAATATGCAGAAGGAAAGACCATACCATGGGGGGTTGAGACAGCCCTTGAGAAAATCGGGCGGAGAGCTCCAGACCTTATCTATCATCTTGGAGATTGGGGTAAAGAACCAATGATACTGGTATTCGGAGAGGATGCGTTAAGAGTTTTAGAAAAACTAGAGAAGATTGCTAGGTTCTTAAGAAATAATAAATAGGTGAAACACTAGAATTTTACCAAAAACTCCTAGACACCATCATTAATCTACATCTTCGGAAACATCATTACTGCAACATTAAAGAAAAAATATATGATTTAGATTTTTAATCCTGCTATCTAGGTATTGCCTCTAGGTTTACTTCAAGTCTTCTAGCCAGCTTAAGTAGCTTATTTTGACATTTCCTTAGATAGATTCTATAGTATTTTTCAGGAATGTAGATCCTTATCGTATCCTCATCCTCCTCAATCCTGAATTCTGGAATATACTTATGTAGAAAGTTACTCATCTGTCTCATAGGAGTACTTACTTCTTCTCTAAACTTCTTTACCGGTACTACAAAGGTTCTCTCACCAAAAACATACAGCTCATACTTAGGCTCACCTGAGAGAAAATCTTTAACAATAACTGTCGGTCTAGCTAGGTCTGCTTTCTTTAAGCCTGACGGAACCTTCACAGCCATCTCCAACGTGTATATCTCAGATACTTCTCCCTTATCCATAAAGATCACGGTATCTATTATAGATGGTAAGACCCCTACATCTACTTTGTTAGCGATCCTCTGTATAGCATCTATTGGTGTTGTTGCATGGATTACTCCAACCATCCCTATTCCAGCAAATCGGAGATCTATAAAGAGGTCGAAATCTTCCGAGCTTCTAATCTCATCGAAGATGGTATAGTCTGGTCTACTTAGTAGGAGAACATCATGTAGCTCATCCTCCTTTGAAGAAGACTTGGAATATTGTGTAATATCCGGGGAAAGATGTAAGTCTCTAGGGCTCTCGATAGTCTTAACGATCTTATTCATCTGTCTATAGTATTCAGCTAGAGATTGAGCGAAGGTTGATTTACCCATTCCAGGAGGACCAGCTATAAGTATGCCTTCAGCATGGCTTTCAAGCCTCTCAACTACTTCTAATGGTAAATTGTAGTCTCCTAGATTCTTCTTTAATATTGGTCTAACTACTGTTAGCTCAAATCCATCCGAGAAGGGTGGTCTAGTAACGACTACTCTATAATCCCTAAGCTGAAATATCTTTACATTAGACTTATCAATCTCTAGGAAAGCATTTATTCCAAAAAACGTATAAGCTTCCTTCAAAAGGTGGGCTATCAACAACTCTAATTCTTCACGATTCATAGGCTTGTCAGAGATTTCTTGAAGCCTCCATTTCCCTGGAACCCCCCTCTTAACCCTTGGTGGTAAACCTTCTTTCAAGTGGACGCTCATAATATCTTCGGAGAATAAGTCATCTATCTTGAGAGGTGGTGGGGGAAGCTCATACAATACTCTAATACCTATCGATTCAGCTAGTTTAGCTGTTGTAGGATCACATGTAATTAGGGTCGCATCAAGCTTTTTAGCTTCATCTATAATGCTTAGCCTATCGTTTTCAACGCTTTCTCCAGATGAGCCAGTATAAATTATTTCAACATTACAGCTTCTACAAGCCTTCTCTAATTCTTCTAAGCCTCTTATAGCTAATGTATCTCCTTGAGATGCCTGCTTCTCAATCTCCATTAATATTGCTCTATGAATTATTAATCTTCCTCTAAGCAAGCCTTCTCTCACTAGATATGATGCTGACTTAAGCTGGATTGCTGAGAGATCTACTAGCCAAATATCCTCCATTCACTGTTCGACCACTTTTGCCTACTTGATCCACGATCTACTACCTAATAAATTCCACTATTCTTACCAATAAAGACCGGCATTGAGAATGTTGAGAATGCTGTTTGAACAGAATCTATAATTATCTCAAAATTTAGTCTTCTCAATTTTATATTTAACAATGAATTTGTTATCTCCAATCTGCTCATAATTTTTTAAAGATGCTACATAATCACTAGTTACTCTCTCCATCTCATAGACAAAATCTTCAAGATAATCTGCGAAGCCGCAGGTATGACATAATGTCCCAGAAATCTCCAACAATATCTCATCGCCATTTATATTCAAGAGTTTAGCCTCTGCCACCGTCCTCCTATACTTGTTGTATTCTTCAATAGTTTTTTCTACAGCCTCTTCCAGCCTCATACCTGTCTTGGTACTTACAGGTTCATGTTTTTAAGGTTTCTCTACAACGATAGACTAGGAAAATTGGAAGAAAAGATAGCAGTTAAGGTCATGAAATCAAAGGCTGAAGAAGTAAGAAAAAAACTAAAACTACTCGGGTTGATTGATAATGATTTTAAGCCTAAAGTTGAAGAAGACTATGTTTTCTTTCCAGTGAAAAAAACTAACAGTTTAAATGTTTTAACCAAGGATTATTCTTTAGAGGTTACCTCAACATTCTTTAAGAGACGTTGGAAGAAGGCTAGGAGTTTAAGAGAAGTCTTGGTGAAGACTCTCCCTGAGAAGCTCCATCAATATATTCCGTCATCAATCGACTTTGTTGGAGATGTAGCTTTAATCTACATACCAGAAGAGCTTGAAAGCTACAGTAGAGAGATAGGGAGAGCAGTAATGGAAATCTATCCAAGAGTTAAGACAGTCCTCTCTAAGCAAGGCGAAACGATTGGAGAATACAGGATAAGAATGTTCAGTGTAA
>CAZKRR010000123.1:0-3922 GCA_964555135.1 uncultured Nitrososphaeria archaeon | reverse complement strand
TTATACGTCTTACTGTTGAGGCCCCTCTGATGCTGATACCAGGTCTCTAGTTGAGGGTTTGGGTGTCTTTGAGAGGAATAAGGTTCCTCTGGAGCTTAAGATTCTGGGTTTAGCATTTTACAAGCTTTCAAGTCTTAGTAGGCTGCTAGAGCTTTATCTGAAGTTCAAAAGGTTTCCTAAGCTGTTTGGAAGTGGTCTAGGAAGTTCTATGAGAAGTTTGCTTACTAAAGAGCATCCATGAGAGACATCTTAAGATACTGTGACGGAAAGCCTCTCCCCATTATAGCTAAGACGGCATGGCTGATTGAAAGCCTAATAGAGTCTGTATACTCGTAATCTAAGCAGAAGACAAAGATGTTCTTCAGAATATAACATCAAACCTTCTCAACAAGTGTGAGAGGTCTAAGAGGTCGATAATATGCTAAGAACTATTCATACAATACTACAAACAAATGGGGATGAACTTAGGTTCCCACGTCCAAATCCATCAATTTATCTCTAAATTCTATATCTTAGGTGTATGATTATTGATGTTATTGTTGCTAGGGCTTTGTATGTTGATGCTGGCCTCTCATACATTATATTATTCTTCTAGACGATTTTAGCCGTCCGAAGAATCTCTAAAGTAGACTTCGTCTTCTTATATAGCTCGACATTGCATGGTCTCTGCTTCCTAGAATTCATGGGTATGTTAGGTTTTACACCAATAGATTCTAGATAACTCCTTATACGTTCCGTATCGTATGCTGAGTCTACTTATAGCCTTCTAGACTTCTCCTATAATCCTCCCTTAAGTTCTACAAGCCTTTTAGAGTCATTTATGCTTAGAGGCATAGAATCTTCATCTACGACTCTATCTATCTTTGAGCCCTTCTTATGCTTTAAACCATCATACCTTATGAGCTTAAAGGCTTATAGTCTTCCATCCAATATAACTAAGCTCACGAAACTCAGTAAAGAAAACCTAGAAAGAGATGACTAAATTGTTTTGAGATGACTTCGTAGTAAAGGTTTTAGAAGAAGCTTATTAACAAGTTCTAGTTAGTTTAGAGGGGAAGAAGATGGGTGAATATCTTTGGTTCAAGTAATAGAGAAGACTTTACGGTAACTCCTTGGGTAGTCGAAGGAGAAGTAGACTATATTAAGCTTGTAGAAAGATTTGGGACAAACATAATAGATGATAAGTTAATGGAGAGATTTATAAAATCAGCTGGAGAAGATCACTATCTATTAAGGCGGAGGATATTCTTCTCCCATAGAGACTTGGATAAAGTACTCGATGACTGGGAGAGCGGTAGAGGATTCTTCCTATACACTGGGAGAGGACCAAGTGGTCCAATGCATATAGGTCATATAATCCCATTCTATTTCACTAAGTGGCTACAGGATAGGTTTAAGGTGAACGTCTATATCCAGCTAACAGATGATGAAAAGTATCTAGAGGAGAGTAGAGGGTTAACTTTAGAAGACACTAGTAAGTGGTCTTACGAGAATGCGCTAGATATAATAGCTGTTGGATTCGACCCTGATAGAACATTCATCTTCCAAGATACCGAGTATGTTAGGAACATGTATCCGATAGCTCTTAAAGTTGCTAGAAAGATTAACTTTAGCTGGGTTAGAGCAGTCTTCGGTTTTACCCATGAAACAAACATTGGCTTAATCTTCTATCCAGCATTACAGATCGTCCCAGCACTATTCGAGAAGAAGAGATGCTTAATCCCCGCAGCAATAGACCAAGACCCATACTGGAGGATACAGAGGGATATAGCTGAGTCTCTCGGATACTGTAAGACGGCTGCGATACACAGCAAGTTTCTCCCACCGCTAACTGGACCAGCTGGAAAGATGAGCGCAAGCAAGCCTGAGTCTGCAATATATCTCCACGATGATCCTAGAACCGTCAGGAGAAAGATCTGGCTAGCATATTCTGGGGGGCAGCCAACGGTTGAGCTTCATAGAAGGCTTGGTGGAAACCCAGAAGTAGACGTTGCATTCCAGTGGCTCCATTTCTTCTTTGAGCCTGATGACGTTAAGGTTAAGAAGCTTGAAGAAGATTATAGATCTGGAAGAATCTTGAGCGGGGAGATGAAGAATATATTGATCGAGAGAGTTACATCATTCCTAGAAGAACATCAGCGAAGAAGGATAGAAGCAAAAGAACTCCTCCATCTCTTTAAGTATGATGGAGAATTGGCTAGAGAGATGTGGAGGAAGATTCATGTGTAACATGTTGAGTCGAGTCTCTACAGGTGTTCCAGGAGAACTCTAGCTTTCTCTAACTCTGAGGTCTATAGATAATTGGATGGGATGTTTAATTCTTAGTTCGTAACTTCCAGGTTTAGCCTTGACAAGCAGCATTACATGATAGTATATTTCCTTCTTCTCAACTGGTACGTCTAAGACTGCTTTAACAACCCCAGACTCGATCGAGGCTAGCTCTAATCTGAACCTCTTTATATCATCTCCAACAGATTGGAAGACCCATACATATGCTTTAAACTCGCCGAATCCCGAGGCATCGGCAACAGCTTCAACCCTATCGACAAGGAGAGCGTAAGACCTCGTTGAACCCTCCGCTGTAACCCAGTTCGACGTATCCTCTGGTTCACGAGGTCCTAGATTTATCATAGATGCATCGTAAGCCCTAGGCGACAACGTTAAGCTTACCTTCCCACTGTCTCTGGCCTCTTTCCAGCTAAGCTCGATTGTCAAGATATATCTTCCAGGTTCTACCGTTAAAGGCGCATCATATCCAGGTATAATCACGGTTACTCTTGGACATGAAGCATCAATGACGAGAATGCATGGCATACTAATCTCATATGCTTTCTTGCTCGATTCAAGCCTAATCCTCCCCGATAAGCTTAGAGACTCTACCTTCTCAACTCTTGAATCGACGATTCTAAACAATAAGGAGTCAACCTCATCCAACTCAATTATAGCTATGTCTCTAAATTCTCTCACGCCCTCACTACTCTGAATCTCCAATTGTAAGCTGACTGAAGATGGGTTAACCGGTACTATCGTAGGGCTAGGCGACGTAGACGTAGTCATGGGATTGGAGATGATAAAGTAAAGAGATGTAGGAATTAAGCCAGCAATGATAACTATTAAGATGGAAAGACTAATTTTCTTGGAGATAAACTGTGAAGACACGCTTATCACCCATATCTCTACATACTTCTATTTAATCATGTATCAATATTGGTTTTGAAAATTGTGGTATGCTGATAGTGACTTCCTAAAAAGACTTATATAGTGTTTAGACTACATGATTCTCGGATTGGAATATTCGAAGATAGGTTTTGTAGAACTCCTCTCCTATAAACGTATTGGGAGAGTTTATAGTATAGAGATTCTAAGAAAGATCGTGGAGGACTCAAAGAGTCCCTGTGAGAGTAAGAGTGAAGATTAAGAGTCTAAAAGGATTCAAATTAGGAGAAACGATAGAGACAAGCTCCCTCTTAAACACAGGATACATTGGAGCCTCACCTGAAATAATAATACCGATCAAGCTAGCTGAAAACCTAGGTTTATGGCCTCCACCAAATGATGTAGTAGAGTCAATATATGATACTGCAGGTGGACCTATAAGATTCTATACAGTTAAACATGGCTCAACTATACAGTTAGTTGAAGTAGATGCTAAATCAGGTGAACTACCAGTCGATGTAGTTATATCACCGATTGAGAGAGAAGTCTTATTAAGCGATTTCGTAATCGGAGAACTAGGAATAATCATACTAAATGCATACAAAGGTTTATGGAAGCTCAGCAACGACCCGCAAGAAAAGATAAGATACAGTAAGAGCCCAGAACTTTGGTAAAATACTACAAGCTAGGAAAGAGGATATCCCGCGGGCAGGATTTGAACCTGCGACCATCCGGTTTCTGTCAGCCTGGCCACTGTGACCATACC
>CAZKRR010000122.1:0-3951 GCA_964555135.1 uncultured Nitrososphaeria archaeon | reverse complement strand
TAAGAAGACATTTAAAGAATATGGAAGCTGAAGGAATAGTTAAATCTCAAAGATACAAAGGTAGGATTATCTGGATGACTACTGGTATAGGTCAGAAAGCTATTGAAGAAGTATATTAGAAGAGTATGTTTGCAACTATAATCATAGCTATCATTAAAGCTGCAAGTATCAATACTAGCTCAGCTCTAATCTTTATACCTTTAATCTCTTCCTCAAAGAATCTTAAAAGACCTGCAGCTGATTGAGGCATAGGTGCTTCTCTTCTCCTTCTCCTGGCACTCATTTTCCCGCACCATCTGAAAACAGTAAACGCTCGCTAATAAACACTTCTATATTGTTAAAACCAACTAGTTAGATCAACAGATAAGTCATCCAGATGAATCTAATAGAGAGTAGTTTGATATGCTTCAGAGATAGACCTAGCGTTTACCCCTCTGCTTCTAAGACTTTGGGAAAACTCTCTGGCATAACCATAGATTGTATAAACTTGTTTTGGTTTACTCTCTAGGATATACTTTATCAATCCATCGTAATCTGAGTGTCCACTAAGTGGGAAAGATGTATCGTAACTGGGATACCTATATCTTAAAGCCCATCCTGTGGCTACAGCCCATCGAGTCCTCCGGCTGGTGGGCAGTTCCTCTCTAAAGCTTGAAACATATACGCATTCTCCTTGTTTCAAAGTTTCTATACCTTCAACTTTACTTATTGGAATGTAATCTAGAGATATCCTGTATTCTCTGTATTTTTCAGATATTCTAGCTACTGGATTGCTTACAACTACGGGAATGTCTAGGTAGGTATTAACTATACGTATGATTTCTTGACTCTTCCCCAGTGAGTAGACCTTGAATGCAGGTATCTCATCCGACGATACAGTCTTGAGAATCCATTTAACGATATCAGCATATATCTTCTCTCTACTAGGGAATCTATAATATGGTAGCCCATATGTTGACTCAATTATAAGTATATCAGAGTCTATAGGTTTTGCGCCTTTATGTACTATAGTATCATATGTATTAAGATCACCTGTATAGACTACTCTTAATCCATCGGCATCAATTACGTATTGAGCTGAGCCTAAAACATGACCAGAAGACTTCATTGAAATCTCTAATCCGTCTCCAACTCTTAGCTTTTCTCCATATTTTAGAATAGCCCACTCACCCCTCCTACCGGTAGCTTTCAAGATCGAGGCCGTTTCTTCACTCATTACGGCATTCTTCAAAGATAAGCTGTGAACATGGTCTAGGTGAGCATGGGAAATAAATTGGATGCTACTACCCATAGGCTTAGTATCAAAAACCAATCTTAAATCTTTAATTTCTAAAGCGAGACCATTACCTCCACGAATTCTCAAGCCACTCAATCTATACTTCATTAACTATTAGGATGCTCTTAATATTTTCCCGGCATATACTTTATTTAGTAGTTGTACCGAACAATTAATAAACCCCATGATTAATGGATCCATGAAAAATTTGAAAAGAGAAAACCATACATCGAAGCTAGCTTCACTCTACCCGTATATAAAGGGGCTACCGGGTAGAGGAAACCTAAAAGGGTTAACAGTTACGTTCACTACTCTTACAATAATCTTAGCGTCATTAGCAGATTGGACAATAATATGGGTACCCGCCTTATCCTACTACTCAATAATTATGATTAATTATCTTTTCTCTAAAGTCGGGAGAGGATTAGTAAATTTTAGGAGACTTAATGGTTTAACAGTAATAGAGATGATGATCAATAGTGTCGGATTGACTATTATTCATCTATTCAACTTGTTTACTAGGCTTCCAATAATTGGTCTTGCTCTACTCTCATCTTTTACAGCCTTAGCTGCCTTGCTTAGAGGTTTAGTACTTAGAGTTCTTACCGAAGATGATTTATCTCACTCACTAGGATATTCTATTGCAGTTTCAGCACTCCTAGTTGCCCCATTCTTCACTCCTAGTTTAAACGATCTTCTAGTACCGATGCTTATTGGGCAAATTATTGGGAATGTTCTACACACATTGTACTCTTCTACTATTAACTACTTTTTCAGAATTCATAGATTAAAACCTATAAAACTCTTATCAGCAATGCTAGCCATATTTCTTGATGGAAAGAAAGACTCCTTAGAGAATTTAGCTGAGAAACTCAACACTAGATCTGACATTACTATTGACTGTCTTGTCTTCAGAGAAGTCGGGAGAAGAAACATAGAGCTAGCATTCATAATACCAACTTTTCACCCTGGACCCTTCAGAGATTTTGGTAGCAGTATACTGCCATACTTGATTGAAGAGAAGCTCTCAAGTAAAGGTGTGAAGACAGTTATTGCAAGAGGACTCTCAGATCATTCTAAGAACATTATATCTAGGAGGGACTGTGAATTCATAGCTGAAGAGATTTCAAATAGAATAATTAACTGTAATTCTAACTATTCTAGGAGAATTGGCTTAACGAAGGTTTTAAAATATGGTTCTGCTACAGCTTCTCTAATACCAGTTGGTGATACAACACTCGTAGTGTTAACTCTTCACCCTAAAGGTATGGAGGATATACCTCCCTTATTAATGGATGGAATAAAAAGAGATGATATAATCGTAGTTGATGCACATAATAGTTTCTCGGAAGATGTTAAAGAATTAGATGGAGATGGATTTAGAGATATTAGGAATGCATTGGTCATAGCTTCAGAGACGACGATTGAGAGGGGTTCACAGATTCTAGCTGGATATAGTGAAAACATGATAGAAGGCTATGGTTTAAAAGATGGTATAGGTCCGCTAGGTATAAGAGTTTTAACATTCAAAAATGATAATTATTTTACGGCTCTTGTTGTTCTTGATAGTAATAATGCCGTACCAGAGATTCGAGAGAGAATACTTAAGGATGCTAAAGACCTAGGTATAGATTACTGTGAAGTCTTAACAACTGATACCCATATAGTCAATGGTATAAAGCTGGGAGGTAGAGGCTATCACCCTCTAGGAGAAGTAATACCTGTAGAAGCAGTGTCATCATCAGTGGTTCAAGCATTAAAGAGAGCTATGTTGAATCTCAAAGAGATGGAGGTCTCAAGAGTCTCAACTATTTTCAGAAATGTTAAGGTAATGTCGAATGACTTCCTAAAGGAAGCAGCAGAAAAAACTTTCAAGTCTCTTAGACTCTTCTACGCAACAATATTATCGACGTTAATCACTTCTGGATTAATTACTTTATCTTTAGTTTGACCAAGCCTTAAATATAGAAAATTTTATTTCGCTGAACCTCAATCTATTTTCAAGAGGTTTGAGGGTTTGGCTAAAGCTATGGTTATAGTTGGAAAGAAACCCAAGATGAGATATGTTACAGCCTGTATAACTTTATTTAATAGGGGTGAAAAGGAGGTTCTGCTTAGAGCCCGAGGAAGAAGTATTACTAACTGCATCGATGTTGCTTTCCTACTTAAGAAGAGCTTCTACTCAAATCTAGAGATAAAGAACATAGCTATAGGATATGATGAAGCTGAATTAGATGGGAAGAGGAGAAGATATGTAAGCTTTATTGAAATACTAATATCTAGATAGATTAAACTTCCCTCTACCCCTCAATTTACAAATACTCGCACCCCTCAAACTCTACATTACCTGTATGAGCTAGATTATTATCCATATTTTCATCTAGATATGTCTAGAGATCCATCTAGAACACCTCTAATACCATTCCACACCTATTATAGTAATATAGAGAATATGTCTCCATAGTAACTATCATCAATATCTAAAAGCTCATAGCTATCATAGTCTCTAGAGTCTATTATTGTGTGGCATGCTAGACACTCAACCCTACCATCCACAGCCTCAATTCTATAAAACCTCTCCTCTCCCATGACCATCACCTACCAATCAAGGCTACACAATCATATACATTCTAGGACAGTCTAGCTGTATCGATATGCTCTCGTCCTGTATGAGT
>CAZKRR010000121.1:0-3999 GCA_964555135.1 uncultured Nitrososphaeria archaeon | reverse complement strand
AAGCTTGGAATACATGGTACAAACGTTGCAGTAGATTTTGATATATGTATAGCTGATGGAGCATGCATAGATGTATGCCCAGTAAGTGTTTATGAATGGTTTGAGACACCCGGTCATCCAGCCTCTGAGAAGAAAGCAGATCCCGTTAGAGAATCGGATTGTATCTTCTGTATGGCATGCGAGTCCGCCTGCCCTGTAAACGCTATAAAAATCACGCCCCCCTAAATTCTCCAGTTCATCTAGAACACATTTCACTCCAAAACATTATTTTCAGATTCGGTTTACTTAACAGCAAGGTAGGATGTTGAAGGCTTACTACGTATTCGGATTAAAGAGAAGAAAAATTCGTAACGTTTTTTACCATCCCCGCATATCTTTATATTGACATGCAATCGAAATGGGGAAGCCTTGATGAAGTTGATTTAAAGATCCTGGAGATGCTGAAGAAAGATGGAAGAAAACCATTCGTAGAGATAGGGAGGGCTCTAGGACTTTCTGAAGGAGCTGTAAGAAGAAGAGTCAAATTAATGCAGGAGGGAGGGATCATCAAGAAGTTTACAGTTGAGTTGGGTAGAGATTTTGTTGTAAACGCTGTATCATTCATATTTTTTGAGAAAGGTGAGCGTTCAAAGGATACTCTGCAGAAGATAGCTGAAATGGAAAACGTCGAAACAGTATACGAGCTTACAGGGAGAATAGATGCTCTAGCATTAATCTCGGCTAGAAGCATCTCAGAACTAAATAAATGCATAGATGAAATTAGGAAACTAGAAGGAGTAAAAGCTACGGAAACAGCTGTAATTCTTAGAGTAATAAGATGAAGCCGATTACTAACATGAATTCTAAGAAATGGATATTAGAAGAGAGATGGGAATGGGGAAAGCTAGTAACATTCATCCCAAACAAGAGTCTACCTGTATACTCGTGGTTTTATTTTAAAGAAGGATTCTCAAGAGATTTCGTCCACGTAATGATTGACATGTTTAAGCTTGATAATAGGTCGGTTATTCTCGACCCATTTGTTGGTTCAGGAACGACTCTACTAGCATGTAAAGAAAAAGGCATAAACTCAGTAGGCGTAGATGTTGCACCCCTCGCCGTATTCGTATCTCAAACCAAGGCTGCAGACTACAAGATTGAGGAGTTGATAAAGATAGCTAAACAAGTATTTGAGAAAAAATTTGAAAGACAAGACTTAAGTCAAGTAAGTAGGTTTACTAGACAGTTCTTCTCTAGGCCTTCTCTAGAAGATATATTATTTTTCAGAGAACAAGTAAGGAGGATCGAGGATCCAGCTGCTAAGAACTTCTTTACATTAGCATTAATGAGTGCTGCTATGAGGGTGTCATACGCTTATAAAGATGGGGCAGTTTTAAGGGTAGTCAAAAAACCCGTCCCACCATTTAGAAAATTCTTTAAGAAGACAGTTAAGAAAATGATCAAAGATTTAAAGAATATGCACTTCAAACCCTGCAAGGTTGAAATATATCTCGGGGACGCTAGGAAAATGGACTTCCTAGAATACGATGCCTTTGATGCCATCATAACTTCACCTCCATACCTCAACAAGATAGAATATACAAAGGTTTACGAAATCGAGTATGAACTATTCTTTGGGGATGTTAAAGTAGACCCTCTCAGGTCGTATATCGGTTTAAATCCGAAGAATGTTATCGACCCGTTTCCAAGCTTAAACCTTCCAGAAGCTGCTAAAGCATACTTTCATGACATAAAACTTGCACTTGAAGAAATGTTTAGAGTATTGAAGAACGGGGGGAAAGCTTCGATAGTAGTTGCTGGTGGAGTATTCCCAGACAGAGTAGTCGAGTCAGACATTCTTATAGCAGAGTTAGCTGAGAGAATCGGATTCAATGTAGATAGGATAATCGCAGTAAATAAGAGGGTTGCAACTACGAAGAGAGTAATAAAGATTGGTGAGGCAAGAGAAAGCATAATAGTATTATCTAAACCTTGACAATATATCTTCTATCTTTCCACTTAAATTCTATTCTTCCCCTACACAGAGAGGTAAGTATGTAGATCAACACAGTAATCAATATGAATGCTGCAATGAGGTATCCCAATGCATAGATTACGCTATGCTTATTTCTCGCCAATTCCAAAATGTTTAATGTAATGCTTAGAATTATTGAGAGTATCCAGACTATTGCATAATAACCACTTACGATGAATACTGAGACCAGCGGTGTTACAAAAACCATCAGATAGAAGAGTAATAGGAGTATTGTTACAGTAGCCTTCTCCTTTAATCCTGCGATAAACCTGATCACCGAAAACCATACCTCCCTAATTCCGGCTTCCACTATAGTCTCCACTAATTCATTTCCATTAAATATTCTGAAGTTAAAGCCTAAAGCTCGAATCTTCTCACCGAGTATTTTATCTTCAAGTATTTCACTAAGAACTTGCATATGGCCACCAACAGATTCGTAAGCCTCCCTCTTAAATAGTGAGAATGCACCGACGAGAAAACACTTGTTGGAATCATCTCTATTTATCTTACTAAACCTCTCGAATAAGATTATTGTATTAATGTATAGAGGATAGATGAAACATGCTGAGATTCTAGCTAATTCAAATCTTGGAAATAGAGATAAGTAACCCAGTTTGAGAGACTCCAGAGTCTTGATACTATTTACTAGAACCTTTTCATTTAGCAGGATCGTGTCAGCATCGAGAAATAGCAGATAATCCTTCTCTGCTCTTCTATATCCTAGATAGCATGGCCAACCCTTCCCAATAGTACCGGGAGGTCTATTAGATACTTCGATTATCTCGATAGAATACTTTCTAGAGTACTCTTTAACGATATTTTTCGTATCATCTATTGATGAATCATCTATAACTATTATCTGGGAGACGACTCCTCTCTGTTTAAGAATACTATCTAGGCATCTTCTAATCTTTACTCCTTCATTTCTAACTGGTATTATAATTGATATATTTTTTACAGTAGAGTTATTGTCTCCATCAATTAGTCTCGGTAATCTTCTGAACTCAACGTAGCGGACTCCAATCCAATATGCTAGTATCAATATAGATAGAATATTCAGAGCGGCAAGTACTATGGTAAGCATATTTTTCAGTAAAGTAAATGTTTTTGAGGGAAATATAGATTTAGGATATAGGATGGGAGTAGGTGGAGTATCAGATGAAAATAGTAAATTACAGCGTTGAGGGAGCCACAGATTATGGTTTCCTAGTGAATAGAACAGAGTTTGTTCCAAGGTATTTCGTAGAAGAAGTTTTGAGGGAGAAGATACCTAGGGATATTAAGAGACTTCTACCAGATACAGAGTTAAGAGAACTTATCAAAGCATCTCTTGAAAATGTAAAACTAGAAAGAGTGCCTCTATCATCCGTTCATATTGAGCCGCCTCTAAAGGATCCTAGGAAAATAATCTGTATTGCATTAAATTACAGAGATCATGCTGAAGAAGTAGGTTCAAAAATTCCTGAAGAAATCGTCTTCTTTCTGAAGCCACCTACTACTTTGATTGGACCATTTGATTCTATAATTAAGCCTGGAATAGCTGAAAAGATAGATTATGAGGGTGAGTTAGCAGTAATCATCGGTGAAAGGGCTAAGGAAGTAGATTCTTCTGAGGCCATGCTCTATGTTTTTGGATACACTGTATTTAACGATGTTACAGCAAGAGACTTGCAGTTTAGAGATGGACTATGGCGTGGATGGACTATGAGTAAATGTTTTGATACCTTCGCACCTACAGGTCCATGGATAGTATCAGCAGATGAGATAGAGGACCCACACAACCTGAGAATAATAACTAGAGTTAACAAAGACATTAGGCAGAACTCGAATACTTCAAACATGATCTTCAAGATACCTGATATAATCTCATATCTAAGCAGGGTAATGACGCTGGAGCCTGGAGACATAATAGCAACAGGTACACCAGCAGGAATAGGTTTTACAAGGGAAGACGGGCTACTGAAAGAAGGAGATATCGTAGAAGT
>CAZKRR010000120.1:0-4071 GCA_964555135.1 uncultured Nitrososphaeria archaeon | reverse complement strand
GTATATGTGGTATTAAAGATAAGATGAGTATTAGCTGGCAGTTCATAACTATACCGTCTCATTTATTAGAGAATATAGAAATACTCAAGATAGATAATCTCTTAGAAGTTAAACCTATTAAATATGTTCGACATAAATTATCATCACGCTTACTCAAGAGTAACGTTTTCCAAGTTAAGATAAGGCATGCAAAAACTACCGATGTATCTATAATTGGAGAAATAATAAGAGAGTTGAAGATTAAAGGTATTCCAAATTACTATGGGCATCAACGTTTTGGGATAACTAGACCTATTACACCGATTGTAGGGTCATTGATATTAAAGAGGATGCTAAGAGAAGCTGTAGCTGCTTTCCTCTCAGATTACTCAAATTTAGAAAATGAGAAGAATAAATTGGTTAGAAAAGAGTTAGGAGAGAGATGGGATTTGGAATGGGCTAGAAAGAATTTCCCGAAAAGCTTGACTTATGAAAGAATGATGATCGAGTCTCTCTTGAGACATCCTGAAGATTATGTTAAATGCTTGAGAACCCTCCCATTAAGATTGAGGAGATTAATCGTTGAATCAGTAGCCGCTAAGATATTCAATCTAACCCTCTCTAAGATAATAGAAGAAGGTAAATTTAATGAGTTGGAAGTTGGAGACATCGTTCTACCATTAGACGCAAGCGGGAGAGCTGATAAAAACAGACCTGTAACTGTTACAGATAGAAACATCAAACAGATTGAGAAACTTATTAAAGACAAGAAAATGACTATAGCGCTACCTACTCCTGGATATCTCTCTCCAATACCTAGAAACTCTAAAGGTGAGATAATGCTTGAAATAATGGAGAAAGAATCGTTAGATTTTAAAGACTTCAAGGTAGTAGATCTGCCAGAAGCATCTACTAAAGGCTCTCTAAGACCCATAGCGATTACAAATTGGGATTGTTCAGTAATCTCAATAGATAATGAGTCTATAATTCTTCAATTTTCTCTGCCTCCAGGCACCTATGCGACAATACTATTGAGAGAACTAATGAAGTCTGAAAACCCACTATCATATGTAGGTAAATTGTACGGGTAGGTAATCTCGTAGGTATCTTACCATATCTTTAACCTCGATAAATACGAGCTCACTATCTTGCTATACTAAAAAGCTTGATTATAATGACATCATTTATATTGTATCCTGTTCTTGATAAAGTTAAGGTTTGAGAGATTGTACGTAGCAAGGAGTGAGAATGCTTACTTAACTTGGACTATAGTATTGATTAATGTTGCTGTTTTTCTTGTGGTTAGGATGAATCCACGTCTTATCTTGGAATTTGCAACTATTCCTTTACTGACTGTTAGATTTGCTGAGCCTTATCGGTTACTGACTTCTATGTTTATCCACTATGATATTCTTCATCTTTTCTTTAACATGTTTGCTCTCTTCATATTTGGACCAGACATTGAGAAGGTTATCGGAAAACTGCGTTACCTAACACTATACTTTATAAGCGGTATAGTGGCCGCAATCATCCATGCATACTACATCTTTATTTTCTTTCCTATCATGACATTATTAACTAGTCCTGCGATCGGAGCTTCGGGCGCAATTTATGGTGTAATGGCTGCGTATGGTGTATTATTTCCTATGAGAAGATTAGTTGCTTTCATAGGTTTCCCAATAATAGCTCCAGCGATAGTTGTAATAATCATACTTGCATTAATACAGACATTGTATGCTTTGGTGGCTCCATACTCTCAAGTTGCTTACGCAGCTCATGTTGGAGGATTTATAACAGGGCTAGTTATTACACTTGCCTACAAACCAGGTTTAAGAAGAATCCCTTGTGGATATTTTCAGGAATAATGTTGCATTCACTATATTGAGTGTTATGCAGATTTAAAACAATATCAAAAAGTTCATAAAAAAGAAGAGTAGTTCAAGTAAATTTTCATGAAGGATACGAAATTTAGAAAGGTATAGACTTAAAAAATTAGGAAGGAGGGCCGGTCTAGTAACCTTAGCCACTCATAGATAAATCTGCACGATCTCGCTTCGGCTCTCGTAGGCTCGTCGAGGACTATAAATATGACCGTATGGGTTATGCCACAGTACAGACTATACTGGCATTCTTGATTCTCTAGAGATTCTCGTACAACACCCCTCCTTCATCAACAACAGTCTCATCTCAACATCGACAATAGTTAAAAGCCTAAAAATATCTATCTATGAGTATTCTCCTTGGTTAATGATAATTCATAGACCTTCCATATAGATATGCATCTCCTTTATCACTTTTTGATGCTCCATCAGTCTTAGCCTTCAACTCTTCCCTGAATCTCTCCCCAATCTCCTTCCACTTCTAAGGCCTAGTGAAATAGTAGACCTTCTTACATTACTGATTAACTCTCTTAACTGTTGCTACATGCTTAGAAAACAGTGAGAGTCTAGGTATATCTCATCGTAGTCCTTGAGTTCGGTGAGAATCTCAGCCTCAAAAGAATGATGTAATATAGATATTCTTCAAGAGTAGATAAATCCGTTACACCCATACCTGAAAATGAAACATATCGGTCATCAAATAAGTAAAGATAAAGCTACTAATATCCAGGAAGATTACCTTACATCCAAGAAGAGATTATGATATGGTGGTTTTAGGTAAGGCTTACAATGATAAATTATATGCTCATTTTAGAGAAGTATAAAGAGCAATAGATTACAATGGTTTATGTGTAAGGATTCTCGGTAAGTTCTCGAACATTAAAGAATTTGAGAAGAAGAACTAGTATATGCAGAATGTAGATGGAGAAACTACAATATGCTTTGAAAATTTAAGTATGAGTCTCTTAACACAATCATTTTTAAATATAACCTTCACCTTAGAAGAAGTTGATATCTACAATAGGGTAGCAGAGGTCATGTAAATGGTTCTAGACCAATTTAATCTTACTCGAAGGATCCCGAAGAAGACTGGTGTGTTTGGTTATACTCTTGCCCACTCAAAAGACATTATTGAGGCTATAGTTGAAGAAGTTATTCCAGATGATGAAAGAGAAGAAGCGATTAAAGAGTATGGCTTAGGGAGACCAATGAAGCTTATTGAAGGAGGAGACACACATTATGTTCTTCAAGTGATTAAAAACAATTCATTAATCCGTTATCTTGTTAACTGGGGTAGGATGGCTTCTCTATGGCCAGCTCATCTAACAACTGCATGCTGTAGTGTAGAATTTGGGGCAGTCTCATGTTCAAGATATGACCCGGAAAGGTTTGGGTGGATACCTGCAACAGGGACCTTGAGGCAATCAGATGTATTATTGATAGAGGGAACAGTAAACATGAAGATGGCTCAGAGGGTTAGAATGATTTATGATCAAATGCCAAACCCTAAATGGGTTATAGCTATGGGTGCATGCGCAATATCTGGTGGGCTCTACGCTAAAGACTCTTATAACGTCTTACAAGGATTAAATGACATAGTTCCTGTAGATGTGTATGTTCCAGGATGCCCACCTAGACCTGAAACAATATTCCAAGGATTCCTACTCCTAAGAGATAAGATCTTGAAATCGAGGTTAGATTAGTATGACATGGGAGAAGCTTAGAAAGATAATAGATGATGTAAAGGAAAAGTTTGGAGAAGACTTGGTGAGAGAAGTATACGTAGAGAGGAAGATAGCTAAGATTGTAGTGAAGAAAGAGTCTATAGTTGAGGTTGCAAGATACCTTAGAGATACACATAGGTTCGACCATGTCAAAGGTGTAACAGGGGTGGATCTATCAAGGTTAAGAGAAGGTGGAGGACCATATATCGAGGTATTATACCATCTCGGGAGTTTAGAAGATCAAGAATTGAATGACGTTATACTAAACATATCAGTGATACTGGATATAGAAAACCCCACAGTAAGCTCTCTATACTCTATCTGGCCTAGCGTCGAGTTCCATGAAAGAGAAGTCTACGATATGCTGGGAGTAATCTTCAATGGCCATCCAAAACTAGAGAGGATACTTCTCCCCGAGTATTGGATGGATATCCCACCTCTTAGAAAAGAATACAAAGTTCCTGGGAGAGAGTAGGTATGGCTTTAGA
>CAZKRR010000119.1:0-4121 GCA_964555135.1 uncultured Nitrososphaeria archaeon | reverse complement strand
CAAAGAAGGAGTATTACCTAGTTCACAGGATCAAGTTTAAAATAAAAAGAAATATATAGAAGTCAGCAGGATAAATTGTCATGAGTGTAGATTCTGAAATCGTATTATTAAGAGAGAGGATAGCTAAGCTTGAAGCTAGAGTTGAAGAATTGAGTAGACGAGTAGATACACTCTCCTCTTATATAAGAACATTATATGAGTATATGCAGAGAATCGGTTAAACAGATTGATATTTTACAAGGAAAAATAATTGGATGTTAAGGAGGAGGTGGAGGGGGTAGACCTCCTCTTTGCTCAGATGGTTTCCATACTAATCCAAGGATACTCCCAACTAAGGCTAATATGAATCCTATTATGAAGCCTCCGCCTGTGAAAAGACTTAGAATCGAGAATATCAGTACTACTATTGAGCCGGTCCTCACTCTTGATGGATCGCCTGAATTAATCATAACCGCACCTATTATGACTATTATACCGAAGATTACTCCAAGAACAGCTATGAAGATAACTAAGGCTCCAAGACCTCCTAAGAACGGTGCTATCATCAAAAGACCACCAAATAGGCCTGCGAGAATAGAACTTATTAATGATCCAATGAGGATAAGAATCCCTCCTATTAGAGATAGTACAAAAGCAGCTGTAGGGCGCTCACCAGGCATGAGGGATATTTTCTATAACGGCTTTAAAAGTCTTTCTGATTTATTCTCATTTAATATTACCCTTAAAGAAACCCTATATTAGCATCAGCTGTGAAAGAAATTCTACGTAGTACATCACTTGTAAGGATTTTTCATGTTTTTCTCTGATGCTTTCTGTATTGCTTTGATTATATTGATGTATCCTGTACATCTGCATAGATTTCCCTTGATGTATTCAATTATCTCTTCTCTGCTTGGGCTCCTCTTTTCATTAAGTAAAGCTTTTGCTGTTATTACAAAACCCGGGGTACAGTATCCACATTGGATTGCACCTTCCTCTATGAATGCTTCTTGTATTGGGTCAAGCTGCCCATCCTTAGCTATTCCTTCTATTGTTGTGATCTCTCTTCCAGCTACCTCAACCGCTAATGTTAGGCATGACAATACCGGCTTACCATCAACCATGACGGTGCATGCTCCACATTCTCCTATACCGCATCCATACTTGGTTCCAGTTAAACCCAGCTTCTCTCTAAGAACATTGATTAATAGCTCGTTAGGCATAACTTCAACCATCCTTTTAGCACCATTAACAATTAATTCTATCTTCATTTTCTCACCATCTTATTCACCGCCATGTTTAAAGCATCTCTTACTAATGTTTTTGAGATTTCCCTTCTATACCATTCTGTAGACCGAACGTCTGTTATAGGTTTAATTTCTTCTTCAACTATTTCTTCAACTCTCCTAAGATTTTCTTCATTAACAGGTTTATGCTTGAGGTATTCTTCAGCTCTGGATATTCTTAGTGGAGTTGGAGCGACAGCTCCTAATGCTATTCTAAAATCTTCAACAATGTTACTCTTAAATTTGAGGAGTAATGCAATATTGACTTTAGCTAGGTCCATGCCAACCCTAGAGATCTTCAAGAAGCTGCTTACAGAATCTCTGGGAGGATATGGTATGAATACTTCTGTAACGATCTCATCATCTCTTAAACAAGTCTTCCCAGGTCCAGTGAAGAAATCTCTCATCATTATCTTTCTCGCTCCATCTAAATTTTGAGCTATAACTATAGCTTCATAGATTAATAAAGGTGGAGCAGAATCTGCAGCTGGACTAGCATTACATATATTGCCCACTAGAGTTCCCATGTTTCTTACTTGTACTGAAGCTATAGACTTAACTGCATAGTGTAATGCCTCGAACCGTTCAGAGACAATTCTGCTCTTCTCTATACTTCTTAGTTTTGTAGCAGCTCCAATTCTTATACCTGAATCTTCTTCGATAATGTATTCTAGTTCTCCAATCCTACTTAAACTTATTATGTGTTTAGGCTCTTTTCTACGTAGCTTCATATCTACTATTAGGTCTGTTCCACCTGCTATTATCCTAGCTTGACCTCGATACTCCCTCAATAATTTCAATGCTTCTTCAAGAGTTTCAGGAGCATGATAAGTAAACTCAACTGGGATGATATGCGTATTAACGAGATTGACATAATCTGCTCTCATGAACTCACCCCTACTCATAGATTAATTTCTCATCTATTACTTTCGTAGGTTCTCTTCTCTCTTTCTCTCTTAATTTCTCCAATAGCTTCTCGGGGGTTATGGGTAGCTCGTAAAATCTTATTCCAGTAGCGTTATAGATTGCATTAGCTATTGCTGCTATTGCGGGATTCTGAGCGCCCTCACCTAGCCCTTTTGCCCCGAATGGTCCTGTGGGCTCATAAGTTTCTACAAAGAATGTCGTAATCTCTTCAGGTATGTCTTTAGCAGTAGGCATTTTATAATCTATTATGAATCCTCTACATTCTATATCTCCTGTATCTTTACTGTATCTTAAGTCTTCGAGGATTGCCCTACTCCAACCCATCATGAATCCACCATGGAGCTGGCCTTCTGCAAGCTCAGGATTAATAACTGTACCAATATCTGCGCCAATAACTACTCTTAATGGTTTAACGATCCCCGTCTCAGTATCTACAAGTACTTCAACAAAGTACCCTGTAAAGTGGGGTGGACAGGCAGGAGGTCTAAAACTTTCTATTGCAGCGATTGTCCCCCAATTCTTTATCCTAGCGAGGGTTGCAAGCTCTCCAAGCGTTATCTCTCTTCCAGACACGCCCTCAACATATATTACTGCTTGTCCCCTTTCTTCATCAGGCCGAATCTTTAATGTATGTGGGTAAGCATTTAGGACGTTTGAAGCTAATTCTAGTATCTTCTTCTTTACTTGTCTTGCAACATTCAATGCTGCTCCCCCTCCAGCATAGACTCCTCTTGAAGCATGAGTGCAGACATCGTATATCGTTGTCTGAGAGTCAGCTGAAGCAATATTTACATTCTTTAATGGTAACCCAAGTTCCTCGGCTATAATCTTAGCGTGAGCATCTAGTGTTCCTCCACCTTGGTCGATTAATGCGGTAATATAATCAACTGTTCCATCTTCATTTACTTTAAGGATTGCTCCAGAATAATCGATTACTTGGCTTGGTATAGGTGATCCTGCACTTGATGTATGGTATCCTCTGGCCATTCCTATTCCTCTTCTATATCTGCCTTTCTGCTCTCCAGGTTTAGGTCTATTCTTCCACCCTATTAATTCTGAGCCTTTCCTTAATATTTCTTCAACTCCGCAACTCTTGATTATTGATTTTACTGTTGGTCCCTGACCCCAGAATAGGTCTCCTTCACCTACGTAGTTTTTGAGTCTAAATTCTATCGGGTCCATCCTAAGTATCTCTGCAAGTTCATCCATTATTGTTTCCACAGCCCATGTTACCTGTGGGTTACCATATCCTCTATATGCGCAGGAAGGTATCTTATTTGTGTAAACTGCTACTCCAATATATTTTATTGCTTTTAGCTTGTATAGAGATACCCACCACCCTGCGCATGTTCCAAGTAGCGGGTAAGCCTGAATTTGATGGGCGCCTATATCCATTATGTTCTCCATGTATCCACCAGTGAGTTTCCCATCTCTCGTTACACCTATCTTGAATCTAAAAATCATCTGGTAACTGCTATGCTCATGCATATCTTCTTCCTTTGTGTATGCTAGCCTGACTGGTCTCCGAGCTTTAAGAGCTAATGCAACAGCTATAGGGACTACAATATTCGTCTGTATGCTTGAGCCGAAGCCTCCTCCTAGAGCTAGCTTCTTCACGTTTATCTTGCTTACAGGTATATTGAAGATCTCGCTTATTAGTAGCCTAGTATTATGGATTGTCTGAGTTGTACACCATATTGTTATACCTCCATTTGGTTCAGGATTTACAACAGCAACTTTTGGTTCAAGCTGGTTATGATATCCTTTACTAGTTCTAAATTCTCTCTCAATTATTATATCTGATTTCTTGAAAGCTTCTTCTAAGTCTCCTTCTTCAAGTTCTAGCTTACAAGCAATATTGTTTTCTACATTTATCAACTTATCGTTGAGTATAATCTTCTCATGTATCTTAGGTGCGCCCTCTCTCAT
>CAZKRR010000118.1:0-4139 GCA_964555135.1 uncultured Nitrososphaeria archaeon | reverse complement strand
ACCTCCGGAATACTATAGATTGCGTATGAGAGGCTTTACATTAACATCTTTAAACTCTATCTTAATAATAGTGTTTGATTAAGATTGAAAATCTCTAGATAGATAGTTTAACAAATTTGGTAGTAAGCTACTTCGCTATAGACTTAGTTGTCACATAGATTCTATCTCCCGTTTAATAGATCGGCGGCTCTACCCATACACCGTAGACTTCTTTTAACGTATTCATTATCTCACCAAGTGTAGCATACTTCTTTACTGCTTCTAGAATGTATGGCATAACATTCTCGCTTCTCTCTGCAGCACCCCTTAACTCATTCAATGCAGACGATACTGCTTCATTATTCCTTTCACTTCTTAGTTTTCTTAATCTCTCAACTTGTTTTCTTTCGATTTCTTCTTGGTTTATATCTAGTAGAGGTACATTCCTGATCTCTTCCTGCTCAGTCTCTACGAATATATTTACGCCTACAATAAATCTCTTTTTCTCTTCTACTTCTCTCTGAAATCTATAGCTGGCTTCTGTAACTTCTCTCTGAGGATAGCCTTTCTTTACTGCTTCAAGCATTCCACCCATCTTCTCAATTCTATCAATGTATCTCCATGCTTGTTGTTCAATCTCATCTGTTAACCATTCGACATAGTATGATCCTGCTAGAGGGTCGACTACATCTGCGACTCCAGTCTCGTATGCTATTATCTGCTGTGTTCTCAACGCTATCTTGGCTCCAAATTCAGAGGGTACTCTAAATGGCTCATCTAATGCGTTAGTATGGAGGCTTTGAGTACCTCCAAGCACTGCTGCTAGTGCTTCTATCGTTGTTCTCACAATATTATTGAATGGCTGCTGAGCTGTTAATGATACCCCGGCTGTCTGGGTGTGGAACCGCATCCATAGAGACCTTTCTTTCTTAGCATTAAACCACTCTTTCATTATCTTTGACCACATCCTCCTCGCAGCTCTAAACTTTGCGATTTCTTCAAAGAAGTTAATATGTGCATCGAAAAAGAAGCTCAACCTGTGTGCGAAGTCATCTACATCCATCCCCCTATTAATTAACTGTCTAATATACTCTATGCCATCGGCTAGCGTAAATGCTAGTTCTTGAACAGCTGTTGCACCTGCTTCTCTGATGTGATATCCACTAATGCTTATGGGGTTCCATAAAGGTAGGTTCTTAACACTCCATTCAATAACGTCCATGCTAATCTTAACCGCAGGCTCAGGTGGGAATACGTAACTCTTCTGAGCGATAAACTCTTTTAAAGGATCATTTTGAGTCGTTCCACCAATCTTATCATAGGTTACTCCTTGTTTTTCAGCCGTGGCCACATACATCGATAAGAGTATTGGAGCAGGTGGATTGATAGTCATATTGGTAGTTACGCTACCCATATCGATCCCATCATAGATAACCTCCATATCTCTTAGTGAAGATACAGAGACACCGCATACACCTACTTCACCAGATGCTGCAGGATCATCAGCATCTATACCTACTAGGGTTGGATAATCGAAAGCAAGACTTAACCCTGTCTCTCCGTGAGCTATCAAGTATTTTAGCCTCTTATTCGTATCTTCTGGAGAACCGTATCCTGAGAACATTCTCATAGTCCAGAGCCTACCCCTATACATCGTTGCATGAATTCCTCTAGTGAAAGGATACTCCCCGGGAAGCCCAAGCTTCTCAAAATATTCCATATTACCTATATCGATCGGAGTATAGACTCTCTTAACCCTGATATCTGATAATGTTGTAAACTCTTCCATCCTCTCTCTAAACCTCTCTAAACTCTTAACTAGAGTAGCCTTCTCCCATTTTCTAACTCTATCTTCTATCTCGCCGAGAGCTTTCTCATAAAACAATCTCACTCCCAGTATGCACCTAATATGATATTATTTGTAGTAGAGATAAAAAGTTAACTTGCACATCGTGGGGCTTTGAGTAAATCCTAAAATATCTTTGAAGGTGAAAGTAGATCGTAATGGTTAAGTTATTTAATGAGCTCATCAATGATTATGTTGAAATCCCTAGTGAGCCTAGAATAGTTAGTTTAGCTCCGTCAATTACCGATATACTCTACCAGGTCGGTGCATGGAAGTATGTTTACGGTGTTAGTGTTTACTGTGATTATCCGCCTGAAGCAAAGAATAAGCCTAAAGCTGGCTCATATACAAAAGCAATATACAGCAGACTATACGAGATTAATCCAAACCTAATCTTAACAACAACTGGTGTTCAGAGAGCGTTAACATGTGAATTGAAGAGTAAAGGATTTAATGTATTCCCAACTCAGGTACCATCCTCACTCTACGGCATATTTGAAAATATTACTATCATCGGTGCCCTGCTAAATATGATGGAGGATGCATACAATGTTATAAGTAGATGCAACACGCTCCTAAATGATATTAAGAATAAATTCTCTGCAACAGCATATTTCGAGGTAGATTTAGGTGGGCCAATAACCATTGGTTCAGCATCTTATATAACTTCTGCATTATACCATGTAGGATTAAAGAACATATTCATGAACATTCAGAAAGCATATTTTGAGCCTGAATTTGATGTAGTAGCCAGAGCTAATCCAGACTTAATAATATATGAATTAGGATATGGTGGTGAGCAAGATTATGATAGGATAATCGAGATGTTTAATAAACGTGGATGGAGTAACCTTAAAGCGGTAAGAAAGAAAAAAATATACATTCTCCCCCCAAATACTTTAACCCATTACGGTCCACTATTATTTGATAATTTAAAGAAAGTTTTTGAAGTGATCAGTAAAGAAGAATAGACTACTAAGCTTCTAGATATCTTCAACTATTGATACAGTATCTCTCTATGCTTCTGGAGCTTCTCTCTCAATACTCCCAAATATGTGGAAGGCACTAGATATTTTAGAGTTAAGTAAAGCTATCAAGCTTACCCTCCGAGAGTAGTCTTAACATATGTTTTTACACAATTCCTATTTTCAAGTAGATGAATAATTAAGATGAAGGTTAAGAGTATTGATGTTTGCATATGGAAGTCTCTCCAACCATCTTTTCTTAAACTAAGAAATTCTATTCTACCTGATTGTGGTCCTCTAGGCCACATGTATAGAATTAATCCTGTTATGAGAACAACCAATCCTAAGATGATCATAAGATAGAAGATGACCGATCTTAGAGTTAATTTCATGTAGAGAATAGGGTGAATGTTTGATTTAAGTTTATTGATGGAGTTAGCCAGTCTCTCTATAGTCTTGAGAGAATATTATATTAGTATCTTCAAGATGATGTTCCAACGAATCAACGGCCTTTACATTAGACTTCTCCATAGTTTCTTCCTTGGTTTCTCTGGTAGCTTCAATTATTGTTTCTTCATCTACGTCCTGCATATACCAGTTCCTCCTCTCAGGAACATCATATTAAATACATTTTGTTGATGTATGTTTTCTTTTAAGGATAGAAGTGTAATATATTGATTGTTGTACTTATCTCTAACAATCTTGACATACTCCATCCCAGCCATGCACAATACTCTAGACCACAACTTTTCTATAGTTTACTTTATATTTTTCTGATAATCAATAACTATATATCTTAAATATATTTTGTATAGCCCTACTCTATATTCTTAAAAACCTCTATTATGGTTTCTCTACATCTACATTCTATATGCTAATTCATTTCATTAATAATCTTTATAGGCTCATCCCTACATTCAATATAGAGAAACCATGCAGAATGATCTTCTAAGATTCTATCTTAAGAGCAGGTTGAGCTTGTTCAGTGTTGGTGAAGATTATGAAAATGCAAGATACATAGTATTTGGGGTCCCTTTTGACTCTACTATTACTTTTATCCCAGGGTGCAGATTTGGTCCGCTTACTATCCGATTATTCTCAGAGAATGCAGATTATCCAGATATGGATGAAGTATATCTTGGGGTCGCTGATCTAGGAGACTTGGTCCCCACCCTTAATGTTGGATGGATGTTAAAGAGAGTATACAGGGTCGTAGACAAGATAATCGGAGATCGGAAGAAGCCTGTTATATTGGGTGGGGAGCACACCTTGACGCTGGCTTCATTAAGAGCTCTAGCCAAGCATGTTGAGCCAACGGTAATAATCTTTGATGCACATTTAGATTTACG
>CAZKRR010000117.1:0-4183 GCA_964555135.1 uncultured Nitrososphaeria archaeon | reverse complement strand
TTAGGCAACATAGTATCTCCAAGAGAATAATATCTTTAATGTTGAAGAATTGATAGATGCTTCATTGACCCGCCTTTCATCACTTTTATGAGCTCAGCTATTATTGCTACCGCAATCTCCTCAGGGGTGTCCGCACCGATATCTATCCCAACAGGCATATATAATCTTCCTCTAAGCTCTTCATCTCTATAACCTTCTTCTCTAAGCTTCTTCAGAAATTCTATACACTTTCTTCTACTACCTAGTAATCCTATGTATTTTGCATTTGTCTTGAGAGAAGCTCTCAATGCTTTATAGTCTTCTTCTACTCCACCATAAACTATCAAGATTACATCATTACTTGTAGGCTGCAGCCTCTCCACCCAATCCTCAAGATCTCTGGAAACAATTAATTCTTCAGCATCTGGAAATCTCTCCTTGCTTACAAATTCAGAATTTAGATCTACTACTGCAAGCCTATATCCAAGAATTGATGCTACTTTTGAGATTGCTTGTGCTAAGTGACCTGCTCCGATCAATATTATTCTAGGAGTAGGCTTCAACACATCCATGAAAACCTCAACCTCTCCACCACATATTAAACCCGTCTCTGCACCTTCACTTACCCCTTCTCTTCTAAAAACATATTTCTTTAATGTAGGTTTACCTTCTCTGAGGGCTTCGAGAGCATCTTTCCAAACCATCATCTCAAAAGACCCGCCGCCAAGTGTTCCAATAAATGAGCCGTCTTCCTTAATCAAGATCCTGGCACCTATATCTCTTGGAGCAGAACCTATCTTCTTAACAACGGTTGCTAAAACAATAGCTCTACCTTTCTTAAGCTCGTCAATAATAGTCTCATAAACATCTAAGTTGCCCATACTTATCCGTCAGAAGGGGGAGCATGTTTCTTAAATAATTTACCCACAGACTTAATTAATTATTGAGCGAAGTTAAGATTGCTGAGACGAAAAAAAATTTAGGAATTTTAAAGAGAGGTCTAGGCTAGACCCCACTTATCGAGTAGCTCATTCCATATTGGGCTGTCCATCAGTTCTCTTAATGCGTGGTTTATCATGTTCCGCAACCAGTAATCTTCCGGTCTAGTAGCTATCGCGTAAGTGGATATACCACCTAATCTTCCAACTTCCCTGAATCTCGCAGCTATTTCAGGCTTCTCTTTAAAGTATGGCTGGGTGAAAGCACTATCACTTATTACTGCTACAGCTCTCTTATCTAAGACTGCTTCAAATGCAAGTGCATATGAGTCTAGTGCTAGCTTCTTAAATTTATAGCCCTCCTTTAGAAGCTTTTCAGCCCATTCATCACTCGTCGCTCCAAGCTGGCATGAAATGTATTCTCCAGAATTCAAGATCTCCTCCATAGTTCTAGTCTCATCCTTTAGAGCCAGTAAGTGGTGGTAGTATACGTAGTATGGTATAGAATACCATACTTTCTCCGCTCTCGCAGCTGTATGAGTCATCCCTGAAGCAATTATATCTATATCTCCCTCAACCAATGCTGTTACTATAGTTGCCCAATCCCATGGCTTCGGAACTACCTTCCATCCATACTTATTCGCAATCCACTTCACAACGTCTACATCGAATCCTTTTGCTTCACCCGTTGGTGTAACCTCCGTGAAAGGCGGGTAAGCAGCATCAAACCCATGAATAATCACAACCTCAGCTCCGGCTGGTGGTGGTTCAGTAAACTTTCCTTTAGGTTTAACTGTCGCCGTTACTGTTCTGGTTTCGGTTACCGTTTGAATCTTTTCAACTGGTGGAGCCTCAGGCTTGAGTACGTATCCTGCAACGCCTCCGATGACTAAGCCAGCGACAGCCGATCCAGCAACTTTAGCAGCCGTACCTACAGCTTTCCTTCTAGAGATTCTTCTTTTCAATATATTCTCCTTGCCCCATCCTTCAGACATCGTGTTAGATTCTTAGTTCATACTAAATAAATCTTTCTAGAGATTCTCCAAAATTCAGACGACCCCTACAATACTATAATTTGGATAAGTCTGCAGAAGTCCATGTAGTCTTTCGCGAAAACAATAAACCTAATGCTTGAAAAAGATAAGCTATTTATTCTATGCTGATTTCACTCTACATATACAAAATTATCTAACAAACTTGGTAAAAAGAAGACTTATAGTTTTATATGAGAGTGTATTCTAAACTTCTGAAGCTAATGGTAACGGTTTGGGATTACCTTCCATATATTCTTGAAGGAGTATGGTGGACGTTAGGTCTAGTAGCTGGAGGACTAGCTCTCGGATTCATTATAGGCTTACCCCTTTCTATAGCTCAGGTCTATGGACACCGCATCCTTAAAGCTATCGTAGAGGTTTATGCATGGTTCTTTAGAAGCGTTCCACTACTAGTATTGCTTTTCCTCTTCTACTGGGGAGTCTTTCCAGCTTTAGGCTACAAGCTTGACCCCCTGACATGCAGCATCCTAGTTTTAGGTTTTAGAAGCGGTGGATACCAATCTCAGATTTTTAGAGGAGCTATACAGTCAGTAGGTGA
Source organism: uncultured Nitrososphaeria archaeon (assembly GCA_964555135.1). Lineage (GTDB taxonomy): Archaea > Thermoproteota > Nitrososphaeria_A > Caldarchaeales > Wolframiiraptoraceae > Geocrenenecus. The sequence goes on along the minus strand of CAZKRR010000117.1, from coordinate 1,673 downwards.
AGGACAGTACATAGCAGCGAGAACACTCGGTATGAGCAAGCTTCAAGGAATATTTCACATAATTCTACCTCAAGCTTTGAGGATAGCTTTCCCAGGATGGGTGAATGAGTATGCTATAATATTAAAAGATTCTGCGATATGCTTTGTACTTGGAGTTATGGAGGTCCTTACTAGGACAAGATATGTTGTCATGGCAACCCTTGAACCACTTCTACCATACTTCATAGCAGGAGGATTATTCATAGTATTAACTTATGGAGGTACGAAACTAGTAAATATGGTGTATGAGAAGACCAAGATACCCGGATTGATAGGGAGGATGTAACCTATGCCAGACGATATTGTTCTAAGAGTTGAAGAACTCTATAAAAGTTACGGCAACATCACCGTGCTAAAGGGGGTTTCCTTCGAGGTCAGAAGAGGTGAAACAAAAATAATCTGTGGACCATCTGGCTCAGGAAAAAGTACTCTTCTCAGATGCCTTAATCTAATAACCAGACCTGATAAAGGTAGAATATGGCTTGAGGGAGAAGAGATAACAAATCGTAATGTAAACATAAATAAAGTTAGGCAGAAGATCGGCTTTGTATTCCAAGAATTTAATCTCTTTAATCATTTAACAGCTCTTAGAAACGTGAGTATAGGTCTTGAAGTAGTTAAGAAGATGAAGAAAGAAGAAGCACGTAGAATAGCATTGCAAATGTTGAGGAAAGTAGGCTTGGAAGAACATGCATATAAGTATCCTGCTGAACTATCAGGTGGACAGAAGCAGAGAGTAGCTATAGCTAGAGCGCTTGCAATGAATCCTGCAATAATATTTTACGATGAACCAACATCTGCACTGGATCCCCAATTGATAGGCGAAGTATTGGAGGTAATGAAGGCGCTAGCAAGAGAGAAAGTTACAGGTATAGTTGTTACACATGAGATGGGCTTTGCTCAATCTGTCGGTGATGAAATGTTATTCATGTACGATGGTAAGATTATAGAACGTGGTCCACCTCGAGAAGTGATCCGAAATCCTAAATGCGAACAAGCCAAAAGATTCTTCCAGAGGATACATGAATTATATGCGAGGGAAGAGAGATGAGTTTCTGGGAAGAATTTATATCATATATACTGCGTGGATGGGTTGCAACTCTCGAGATACTTGCAATATCAATCCCGCTCAGCATACTATTAGGTCTCGGCTTGGCAGTTGCCAGAGTTTATGGAAATTGGTTTATCTCGTTGATAGCTGGAGGGTTTGTAGCACTCTTAAGAGGGCTACCACTAGTAGTTACATTGCTCATAGTGTTTTTCGCGTTACCTAAGCTTGGAATATATTTTTCACCTTTCTGGGCAGCAGTTATAGCTTTCATAATGTGTAGTGGAGCATACCAATCAGAATACGTCAGGGGCGCTATACGGTCAATAGATGTAGGTCAATCACTTGCTGCCCAGGCTCTTGGGATGACTAAGCTACAAGAAGTAATCCACATAATCCTTCCGCAAGCATTTAGGAGAGCGTTACCAGGAATCACTAATGAGATAATTTACTTGGTCTTATATTCTTCTCTAGCATATCTAGTAGGAGTACAAGAATTATTCGCCGTTGCAAAGCATTTTAACTCACTACAGCTTAGACCTATTGAGATATTCTCAACTACAGCGTTAATCTATGCTTTCATGGC
>CAZKRR010000116.1:0-4193 GCA_964555135.1 uncultured Nitrososphaeria archaeon | reverse complement strand
ACATCTCTTTTTGCATATCCCATTAATTCATGACCGTAATCCCACCAGCTGAAGAACTTGGCAGTTTCAGGTGTGTTTGCTTTAATCCATTCTAAAGCATTTTCATGTTCATGAAAATATGCTCCTCTATAGGTTTTCCCCTCCTTTACATACTCTATTTCATTACCAGTAATTTCTGGCTCAGACGGAAGAATGAAGAGTGAGGCTGGAATTTCTTTGTTTATTTCGTAGCTCCTTATGATTGTGAATACTTTATAGGTATTTGATTTTCCGATATTAAGAATATACTCGCTCTCCAACTCTACACCCTCGACTACACACACATTCATGGAAAAGCTATCTATCATGGCTGCGTACTTATCTGGCTCCTTGACAGAAGACAGGCCACTTATAGCAAGGATAAAGTATTTTTCTTCTCTTGAAAGTTTTGATACGTCGACTTCAATGCTTAATTGGTTACATGTTCTTCCATTAATTGTTTTCTGTCTTTCACCAGTAGTTCTTCCAGCAGGTTCAACAAAAACCATAGCACCCTTCCCATACATATTTTCAATGATCCTTAAGGAAGCCTCATTACTTAAAGAAATGAAAGTTTCCACCCTGTTACATTGCCATTTCCTCTCTATATTAGGGCATACGTAGACTTTACCATCAAAGAAATATGTTCTTACGTTAGCGGTTTTGTCTCCTATCTTCACGATAGATTCGTCGAATCTATTGTTTCCTTTTCCATAAGCCTTCCCACTGACTTCAGCCGTTATAGTATCTGAATTAGAAGTTATAGTAAAGATCGACTCATATTCTAGTTCGATTGATTGTATTCTCTTCAGACTAGTAAGGTACTGCTCAAACATAGGACTTTTTGTATTTTGAGGTCAAGGAACTGGCATGAGTTGGAGAAACAAGAGACCAACTACACCAACTAGGATTACGATGATAATAACATAAAGTAGCTTCTTATTTTCCACAGCTTTCAACCAATTAGTAATTTCGACTATTGGATATATCTTTCTGCATACGGATTCAAAACCTTAAATAATGATTTTACCTAAGAGCAAAAGATATACTAAAGAAAAAGAGTACATTGATAAGAGTCTTCCTCTCCTAGTTATTTCTATACTTGCTGAAAATGTGAAATCTCTCCTACATCTATAAAAATCATCCTCTTAAGATCTTAATATTATAAAGAGGTTACCGTAGATTTGATGAATCAAGATATCTATTCAGGAGCTCCTCAAAACATCCTTCCAGCTTCTGGAGATTTATGTCACAGAGCTTTTACCGCCTATCAGGTGCCTCCCTAATATTGCGTCTCATCATCTCCTAAGCCTTAGCACCACCGAGGTTTCTATCTGCCTTTCAGGGATATTCCAGTATTTTCGAAGAAGCTTATCCTTTTCTTCAGGTGGCACGAGTTTGAAACCATGCTTCTCATAGAAACGGATAGCCCAAGTTGCACTCGCCCATGTTCCCACTAAAATCTCAGAAGTTTTAGCTAAGCCTATTAAATGTTTTAGTAGCTTTCCACCGATCCCTCTTCTTCGATGCTCTGTGAGTACGTAAGCATGCCGGATCAGCGTAACATCTTTGACAGACTGGATGCCCATCACTCCGAGTAGAACATCATCCTCAACCCAACCATAGAATACGACGTCTGCATCGATCTCATGCCTCAGCTCCTCACTTGACATGTAAGGTTCTTTCCATAAATCGTCTGGAATCACGCCTTTGTAAGCCTGCGCTGCGTCGTTGATAACTTTCAGTATAGAGTCAAAGTCGGAAGACGATAACTTGCGAATCACCATTTAAGCATCCCTCATTGTCTTCGAGTACGCCAAGTTTTACTTAATGTTTTCTCTTTACGTTACCGTCTAGTCTACTTTAGCTCAACCTTTCCTTGTATCTCATGAGACTATCAACTTACCGGTTATTGGCCTATGCTTACACTAGCATGTATTAGAGGTGAGATAATATTAATGTAAGCATATACCATCCTCACATATTATTTAGTGATTGAAGAGTATTTCCTAGATGGAGGTTCAATCACTTATTAGGAGTTGTTGCAGTCTAAGACGTATACTCTTAGATTTAGCTTGATGCAGTCTCGTATCCTTTTAGGAAAGCTAAACTGTAGGTGTTGGGTTTCCTCTGATGCAACAAGCCTCCTGAAGTAATTATCCTATTATAACATTTAGTAGGAAATCTTGATTGGAAGGAGGAGCGAGAGATATTCCCTACTAGATAACAAGTCCACAAAATCAACCATACAGTACATAAGAGAGCTTGCATATCAACTATCTACAGAAGTCTGTATCCATTTAATGAATTCGTTTACTATTTTTTCAGTTATATCTCCCGCTGCTTGGTAGAGGAGTTCTTTCTCAATCTCTAGGTACCAGTGTATGAGTATGTTTCTCAAACCTGCGAGTTTTGCTAGGTCTCCAGCTAGGTCTCTAGCCATCTTGTTTGCTTCAGCTAGTTTTCTGGGATATTCACCATAACTTTCAACGAATCCCAATGAATAGACTGAGACTAGGTGTCTACATATGTCGAGCATAGACTCTATAATTCTATGCATAGCCCTCTCCAAGGCTAATATATCTTTATAGTCTAGTTCTTCTATCTTCTTAGTTAGGATCTCATCCTTAATGAATACTGTGTTTTTCCTGATATCTTCAACTCTTGATATTATTACTGTCCTGTCAAGTTTAGGATCTATTGCCGCCCATTGCCTAGATTCTATTAGAGCATATGGTGTCTGCCACTCTTTTCTTAAGAGTAGTTCGGATGCTTTAGGCTCTGCTTTAACAATAATACCCTCCTTGAGTATTCTTGAAAGCATTATCGAGCTTATCTGGTCTAGGATTATGACATCTACATTTTCTTCATTAATGCGTAGAGTCCTCGCAATCTGGGTAATAATAGATCCCATTTCTAAGAGATCTTCTTTCTTAAGTTTGAGAGCAATGTCAATGTCGTGAAAACTAATCTTATCTCTAGCTATTGAGCCAAGTAATATAGCTATCTCAACATTTTCAAGCTTTTCAAATAACTTCTTTAGTCTAGGCAGCACATAACTAAGTGTGAGCTTAGTCTTGGCTACCCCTCTTAGGTTCTTCTTCAAGGCCTTTTTTCTAGGTCTTCTTTTAAGCACTGAATTCACCACCTATAATATAGATTGATGAATCTTCAATGTGACGTATGCTTTCTTAGAGAACACGTTGGTGATGATAGCAGTGTTCTTGCCTGCTTCCATCACTCTAACCCACTGTCATAAATGATAGATGCTTTAGATAAGTCTTCCAATTCCTTAATAATTAATGTCTGGACAAGGGAGTATGTCTAAGGCTTGAGGATATATTTTTACCTGTACGGGTATAGGGTTTATTATCTCAAGTTGTTTAAAAGTAGTAAAAGGATAGAGAAGCTAGGTCTTAGAAGTCTTAACCTGTTCTTAAATCTATCCACACTATACTACTACCAAGCCGTAATGATGGATGATGGATAAAATGCTTATCCAGACGATATAATTAATCGGTGGGAAGAGTTGAGTAGAATCACTAATCACTATACATTTCTATTTAACTAGAGAGTTAAAAATAGATGAAAACTTAAGAGATCGTAATCCTGAGTCATGAATCTCCACTTTTAGATAGCTAGGTCTCTAGGACTCATAGGTACCATCTATAGACAGCCTAGCTGAAGAGCTTGGAATACAGATTCTATAGATGGACTAAGAACTTTAAGAGAATAATGTTGAGGTATAGGAGGTTAGCATTAACATATAACTCCGTAGTACCCATAGCATACATAATTACGATTAAGATGCAGAATTTAGAAATGAGTTCATGATATCAAACGATCAGTTACCTACTTTTAAGATTATTGGCGCTATTGCATATAGTGTTTTCGTTACGGCGTGATAGTGTCCAAATAAGCATTTTTATCTACTTCCTGTCTTGATTGTTTGGTGGTATAGTGTGTATAGGTTGAGGAGTAGATTTAGGTTCTTTATACCTTGTATATGGTTTCTTGCGCTCATCTTATTGTGGAATACATCGTCCTCTCCTTGAGATATCTGAAGAACCTCTCAACTCTATTCCTCAAGCCGAACCTCTCACACCTATACTCTAGTCCAAGCCTCTCTAGAGCCCATCTATACCATGAACCTCTATCAACTATTACTAGAGGCT
>CAZKRR010000115.1:0-4254 GCA_964555135.1 uncultured Nitrososphaeria archaeon | reverse complement strand
CCATTAAGTCCAGAGAATATATTCATGGTTTGGACATGTCCAGCTAATGGAACCATCGCGCCTGCATCAGGTAAGTATCCAGTAGTTACAAAGTCACCTCTCACAAATATATGGTTAGATTCTCATTCTGGGGGGCCTGTGGGGTCTGAACTAAAGTATGCAGGCTTTGACGGAGTCATTATTACTGGAAGATCCAAAGAGCCTTCATACATATACATAGATGATGGGTTCATTAGTATTAGAAGAGCTATGAATATATGGGGGAAGAAGATTAGCGAGACAAGAGAGATGATCAAGGAAGAATTGGGTGATCCGCAGGCTAAAGTTATGTCGATAGGGCCTTCGGGGGAGAAACTTGTAAGGTTTGCAAATATTGATTCTGAAGGGAGACAGCATGGAAGAGGTGGCGGTGGAGCAGTAATGGGTTCAAAGAATCTCAAAGCAATTGCTGTTAGAGGTATAGGGTCAGTTGAGGTAGCTTATCCTGAAGAGTTTTTAAGAGCATGCGATGAGATGAGTAGGCTTGATATCTTCGAAAATCCTGAAGCTCAGTTCGGGATAAAATGGGGCTCTATAGCATTAATGTGGCCTATCCAGGAAGTGGGAGCTCTACCTACTAGAAATTATACGGATGGCAGATTTGAGTATGCCTCGAACATAGATGCAAATGTTGTTCTAAAACATTCTATTAAGAGAGGAGCATGTTTTTCATGCCCGATAGGTTGCCACAACTATGTCTTAATCGATTATGGACCGTGGGCGAATACGTTGGTAGAAGGGCCAGAGTATGAGACAGCCGACCTATTAGGAGCAAACACGGGCACGTCGAGATTCGATGCGATTGCAAAAGCAAATAAGTTGTGCGATGAATACGGGTTGGATACTATTACGACTGGGTCTGTGATAGCTTGGAGCATGGAGCTTTTTGAGAAAGGATTACTAACGCGTGAAGATACCGAGGGCATCGAGTTGAAGTTTGGAGACGCAGAGGCATTAGTAGCGATGGTGGAGAAGATTGCGAATAGAGAAGGGCTTGGAGACGTGTTAGCCGAGGGGGCGAGGATAGCTAGCCAGAGAATCGGTAAGGGAAGTGAAAGATATGCTGTGAATGTTAAGGGGTTGGAGCTTCCTGCTTATGAGCCTAGAGCTTCACCGGCTATGGGTTTATCGTATGCTGTAGCTGATAGAGGTGGCTGCCACTTGAGGTCATGGCCTATAGGTCCAGAATGCTTAAACGCATATTGGCTAGGTGCTAGACCGTTAAAGCTTGATAGATGGAGTCCTGAGAACAAAGCAATCTTAGTAGTCCAACAGGAGCATCAATATGCAGCAAAATTCGCTACTGGAGTATGCGACTTCTGCTGCTGGGACAACCAGAGGCTAACCAATATTTTGTGGACTGTAACAGGTTTCGATGAATACAGAGATGTTAGAAACTTCGAGCTAGCTGGCGAAAGAATAATCAATTTAATACGATTAATAAATGTAAGATTCGGCGTCACCGCGAAAGATGATAAACTCCCACCGAGGATACACCTTGATCCGCTGAAGACAGGTCCAGCGGCGGGAAGAGTCTTAAAAGAAGAAGATTTCAACCATATGAAAAGAGACTACTATAGAATTAGAGGTTGGGATGAAGAGGGGAGACCAACAGTTGAAAAATTGAAAGAACTAGGTATGGAGGATGTGTTAAATTATGTTTCATGGAGGTGAGTGGAGATGAGTGAGATATTAATGCCCGCCAAGATCTTGGTAATAGACTTGGATAAATGCACAGGATGTGAGAGATGCGTGCTCGCATGCAGTTTTAAGAAGAACGGGAGTTTCAGTAGAACTAATAGCAGGATTAGAGTATTTGCATGGAGGGAGACAGGCGACTTTATCCCTGCTACGTGCCTACATTGCAATCCAGCTCCATGCCAAGAAGCATGCGGCGTTGGAGCCATCCATAGAGATGGTAGAACAGGCGCGGTATACATTGATTACAAAACCTGTATAAACTGTAAAGCATGCATGTATGCTTGCCCCTATGGTGCGATAAGTATCGATAGTTCCGGCAGGGTCGTTAAGTGTGATCTTTGCGAAGGAGAACCTGCATGCGTTAACGCCTGCTCATTCAATGCTTTGAGGTATGAGAAAGCATTAAAAGCGGTTGACAAGCTAGTGGTTGAGTACGTTAAATCGCTTAAGGCCGCTGGAGTGAGTAGAGGTCCATCTGCTGCGATAAGACCCTAGCTTACTACATCTACCACCTCAATATTTTTTTCTAAGCCTAGAAATTCACTTAAACCTATTCTTTCTTTTATTGCGTTAATGAAGATTGCAGATTTGTATGATGCTAGCCAGGGGCTTATCACCTGCCATCCAATCAGCTCCTCCCGCCTATTCTTTAGGTGGATAAGTAAGCTAACTGGGTGTGCTCCTATTCCGGGGACCTTGTATTTTACTAGCTTCTTAGCCGGATCTAGCCCTAGCTCTCCAGCTTCTTTAACATTTAATCCAACTTTCACGATCGACTCGTTGAATACTTCAAAATACTGCATTGGGATGAAGCCATCGTAAGTTGTATCGATTCCTGCTACATTTTTTCCTGCTATTTCAGCCATTGATACGGCTAAGATGCCTAGAGGCCTATATGTTTCTTTCTTTGTAAAATAATCCATCGAAGTTGCGCAGTCTCCTACTGCATATACATCGTCTACATTGGTCTCCATCTTCTCATTTGTTCTTATTGCGTTTTTAACTCCTAACTCGACATCCGACCTACGAACTAGATCAGTGTTTGGTGCAATGCCTGTTGTGAATACGACCAAGTCAGCTTCATATTTAACCCCATTTATGATTACTCTCCTAACTTTTTTCTTAACTTTCCTATCTCCTGAAATCCTTTCAATATCCGCGGAAGTAAGTATCCTCAGACCTCTACCAACTAGTTTATCTACTAGGTATTTAGAAATCTCCTCCTCCACGATTGTAAGCCCTATGCCGGGCAGAGCATCTACTAACGTAACCTTGAGACCTTTAGATTTCAATGCATCTGCTAACAGTAGACCAACAAGTCCTGCTCCGACTACGTAGATACTCATGCCCGGTCTGATGTAGCTCTTAATACTCGCTGCATCATCATACTCGTTAAAAGTCATGACCCCAATCTTCCCTACACCCTCGATATCAGGGATTATCGGCTTTCCACCCGTTGCTAGAATTAGCTTATTAAAGACATATCTTTGGGAGATACCGTTATGCTTAACTTTCAAGGTCTTCTTCTCAAAGTCTATACGAGTAACAACGCTATTAACTAAAACATGTATCCCCATTCTATCAGCATTGATTGACAGTTTAAAGAGGTCTATTGGAGAACCAGACTTTATCATGTAGTTCAGACCCATCTTAGTATAGATAAACGGCTCCTTCGTGATAACACCTATCGAGACTTGCTTATTTAGTTCTCTAATTACAGTTGCAGCTTTTACGCCAGCCACTCCACCGCCTACAATAATTACGTCATAGAATTTGTCCATGATTGAATGTATTGATACCTTGAAAAATAAACTTTTACAGTATGCTGTGCATAGCATCCAGACAGAGAGGTGTTTTTAAAGTCTGGGGGCTTAATGTTTTATGTATGGATACTGTGTTCATGATCTCCAGTTATTTTGAGTGTAATAGAAGAGTAGGGAGGTAAGGTTTTAGCAGTTCTATAATGCATTTTCCATGACTTAGTTATGAGCATCAAAGTTTAGTGGAAGGGATATGGTTGAGATGAGTCTTCAGGTGAACTTATCTCTAAGCTATTCGAGTTTTTAAGCTTCTCTTTCTAGGTTTTCTTTGCGGAGTTTCGTGAGCTTAGTGATTGTTGGTAAGAGCTTATCCAGAATCTTCTTTCTCCTAGACCTGGTGTTGGTAGGCTTAGAGCTGACAACAAGCTTATCTCATATAGGTAGGGTCCTCTACGTTCCATCACCAGCTCCTGGTAAGACGTGAAGAGATTGCATAAACATATGATCGATGCTAGATTGCGCGATCATAGTTTATGTTTATGCTGTAGAGTATGATGTTTGTAAAGTTTATTGCTCTGCAGAAGACCTAATCCATGGGAAGGGAGAAGATTATATTTTATAGAGGGTTCATCTTGAAGGTTTTTGATACTTTAACGATGTTGAGAGGTTTGAGAAGAGGAACTGGTACATGCAGCTATAGATGAGGAAATTATAATGGAAGCCATCAGAGAGGTCAAGAAATATATAGTCCTCT
>CAZKRR010000114.1:0-4287 GCA_964555135.1 uncultured Nitrososphaeria archaeon | reverse complement strand
TTGCAGTAAATCTATACATGAAAGCCAAGAAACATGTAAATGTTTTAAATAAGGTTGCCGAGGTAGTTAACAGTCTACCGAAAGAGAAAGCGCTCTACAAAATACAGTTGATGATTTTGAAATCTTTGAGGAAAGCGTATCTTCTGACGACAAACTCTACTGGCCGATGAGTGGTAAAAGCTGTCGGCTGGCAGGGTAAGGGGCATGATCCCGATACGTAACGGTACAAGCTAGATCCCCGCCAACGATAGCTACTTTAACTCGTCGGCCAGCTCCTCTCCCTAAATTATATATTTACTATGATGCTTACAGATAAAAGATAATAAGAGACACAGCCAAACATTATTTTAGGATTAGATGATAGGCTTAGGAAGAGGTGCCTGATCTAGCTTGGAGATACTAATACTAGCAGAGCATAGAAGAGGAGAGATAAGAGAAATAACCTTCGAGATGCTTGCTAAGGGTAGAGAAATAGCTCAAAAAACTAATTCAAGACTATCTACAATCATTTTAGGGAAGAATATTAGGGATAAAGTAGAAGTACTGGCGAGATACGCTGATAGAGTTTTAATGATAGATGATGATAGGTTTGAGTTCTTCAATTCTGATTTATATCAACAAGTATTATCTAACATTATTAGAGAAGTGAAGCCCATCTTAACAATGATAGGGCATACGTCTTACGGGGTTGATCTTGCTCCAAGCCTAGCAACATCCTTAAACATACCTCTTATAACAGATTGCTTAGACTTAGATATTCAGGATGGACGGCTAATCGCAGTACGCCAAATGTATGGTGGAAAGATTTATGCTAGATTAAATGTGAGGAAATCTGAAAGTTATATTGCAACTATCAGGCAAGGTGTAATCACAGCTAGTGAGGGAACTCTTAAAGGAGAAATAATCGAGCTTCCCCCACCTAGTATAATTGAACCTGTAAAGAAAAAGTTCATAGAATATGTTCTTCCAAAGATTGGAGAAGTAGATATTACGTCTGCTGACATACTTGTTGCAATAGGTAGAGGGATTAAAGATCAAGCAAATATACCTCTTGCTGAAGAATTAGCTAAGACTCTAGGAGGGGTTTTAGCATGCTCTCGACCTATCGTAGATAAAGGATGGCTCCCCTCGGATAGGCAAGTTGGCTCATCGGGGAAAACTGTTAAACCTAAACTCTATCTAGCACTCGGTATCAGTGGAGCATTCCAGCACATTATAGGTATGAAGAGCTCACAGTTAATAATAGCCGTGAACAAAGACCCGAATGCACCTATATTCAACGTAGCACATTACGGTGTAGTTGAAGACTTATTTAAGATAGTACCAATACTCACTGAAAAAATAAAAGAACTAAAGAAGAAAACATCTTAGTTACCAACCAGCACCAAATAATTTCCCAAGAAAATAATTTCAAAAATTTACCCTTCTTTAATAATCTCTTCTAAAAATTGTATAAGTTTTGGTGAGAGCTTATCACTAAACTTCGTAGGAGATACTCTCTTCAAGCTATCGTATGCATTCATCTTACTTAGTGATTTCTCTAGAGAATCTTTTCTAATCCTATTCTGGTGAGCGACATATATCATGTTAACTCTTTAAACCGCTTCTTTAGATGGTGCCCAATGTATTATCTCTGATAAGTAGTAGGCTAAAGTATCTTCTAATGAAAGTACTTCTACGCCATCACCATCTATCTCGACCAAGATAAAATCGAAAGGTATATCTAAACCAACGAAGTCAATAACTGTATCTGTTTCTTCTAGAATCCATGGAGACCTAAGATGCTCTTTATGCTGTTTAAATCCAAGCATCTGGAGTATTCCAGGATTATTGTAAAGCTTAGGCGAATAGACATCTACTTCGAAAGTTGTACAATATCCATTTGTGTAGTATGCTGCAGCCATGCCCCTAAGAATCTTTATTTCAGAAGCATCTCCTAGGATCCTTGTAGCAATATATGCTAGAATTCTAAGATGATTATATGGATATCTAAGTCTTTTAGCTTTCTCTATAATCTTCTTAAATTCTTCATTCAATTATCTCAACCACATGATGCTTGTCTGAAACATAGTAGACCTTTACGTTACGTAATCCCTCGGACAGTAGTCTCTCTATCTTAACTCTGAAGCCCCGCTCAGTCTCTTCATTATATTGACTAAATCTTTTACCAGCTAGCTCCCCTAATATGATAGTTGAATCATCAAGTATTGGCTCCATCCAGTCATAGAATCTGCTAGCCTTACTTAAAAATTTATTTGATACGAGGCTCATAGAACTCTCTAGGAATATTAGGGAGTTTATGAATTAAAGAGTTCACCTTTCTTCCATCCTTCCTCCTATAATTCTGTTAATCCGTAGGAAAACTTATACCTAATCGATCTTAGAGAAGTCTTACACCTAAAGAAAGAGGGAAATTTGTTAATATTTGTAGAATCCTCTTCCTGATGTCTTCCCTATCCATCCTTTATTCACGTAATCCACTATTAATGGACAGGGATTGTACATCTCCATCTTATACTGGTTGTATAGTTGTTTTAGTTTCTCAAGTATATTGTTTAATCCTTTCTTGTCAGCGTATTCGCATGGCCCCTGCGGCCATCCCGTTCCGAGCTTCATCCCCGTATCTATGCTTTCAGGTTCCGCTACGTCATCATGTATGAGCCATGCTGCTTCATTTACAGCTACTGCCCAAGACCTCTCATAATCATATTCATCTGATAGTTCAAATGGTATTCTCGGTCTACCCTTAGACCAATCATAGAAGCCTACCCCCGTTTTCTGTCCAAGCTTCTTCTCTTTAAGAAGTGGTTCTATAACTTCGGGGCACGGTTTAAATCTTTCTCCGTAGGCTTCATAGAGTACTCTACCTACTTCATACGCTATATCTAGCCCTACGTAATCACATAGCTCAAACCATCCCATTGGAAAGCCTCCACTATATTTTACCGATGAATCTATACCTTCCATAGTCGCTTCTTTTCTATAGTACGTCCAGAAAGCTTCATTGAATACTAAACCGAGAATCCTATTAACTATGAATCCTCTAACATCTTTCTTGCATAGTATAGGTGTCTTACCCAGAGCTTTACTCAACTCGATTATCTTCTCTACGGTATCCTCGCTTGTCTTCTCCCCTCTAACTACTTCTATTAATTGCATTAACTGAGGAGGGTTAAACCAATGCATCCCAACTACTTTCTCAGGTCTCTTAGTTGCTCCGCCCATCTCACTAATACTCAATGTAGATGTATTTGATGCCAAAATAGCGTGAGGAGGAGCGAGCTCATCAACTTTACTGAAGATCCTTTTCTTTAGATCGATGTTTTCAGAGACAGCTTCTACCATTAAGTCTATTTCTCTCGTAGCTTCTTCGTAAGAGACTGTCGTCTTAATCCTTGAGAGAGCTGCTTCTGCATCTTCCTTCCTAATCCTCTTCTTCTCTACGAATTTGTTTAAGCTCCATTCAATATTCTGTAGAGCTTTCTTTAATATCTCCTCGCTTACATCTACGAGGTTAACATTGTAACCCTTCATAGCGAGTACTTGTGCAATCCCATGCCCCATTACTCCTGCACCAATAACTGCAATATTCCTAATCTCTCTACTCAAAACAAGACACCTCAATCATGTTTATAGTTAATGAAATATATACGTTTTCAGTTGCAATATTATTCTCTCTTCTCGGCAGGTCTGAACTCATACGTAACCCTTCCATCTTCGCTGACTCTTGGAGCAAGCTTTACCTTCATACCCACCTTAACATCTTTCCTCTTTACATCTTTTAACCATGCAAGTGCTTTTACACCTTCTTTCAGTTGAGCAATTGCAACTGTGTATGGCTGCTGGTCCTGGAAGCTTGTAGGTCTAACAATTATATGAGTAAAGGTTACGATCTCTCCTTCACCGCTAAGCTCAACCCAATCCATCTCAGATGAATAACATTCACCGCAGTCTGCCACAGGCGGGAAATAGAGTTTACCGCATCTTCTACACTTCGTTCCATATATTTTCCCCTCTCTCAAACCATCCCAGAACTTCTTTGTCTTGCTTATCGGTATATTATATGAGAGTTCAAGTCTACGTGAAGGTAGAGTTGGCATCTCACTCAATCCTTCTCACCTCCTCAGTATTGTTACATAACAATAATGTCCTGTAAACTATTTAAGCTTGTTTAGATTTTTACCTTAGACTAGATCCTGTCGGCTAGGTAATACCTTTCGTGTACTATAGTTGGATAATAGCTTCTCCAGCCCATTACCTAAAGAACTCATCTCTAAATTCTGTATC
>CAZKRR010000113.1:0-4341 GCA_964555135.1 uncultured Nitrososphaeria archaeon | reverse complement strand
TGGATGAAATGCTTATTTGGACACTATCATCACATTACGTTAATGTTAATATTGAGAGGATATATTGAATCTTGTAAAGTGGGTTGGTGAATGGGTAGGAGGATTAGGGCTCAGAGGATTGGTAGAGGGTCGCCGACATTCAAGGCCTCCCTTAAGAGGAGGACTACTCTAGGTTATCCATCCATGGTTATTAGGTCGAGTAACTTAGTCTTAGGATATGTGAGAGAACTTCATCATGACTCTGGTAGAGGTGCACCAGTCGCAGAGATCGTTCTTGAAGATGGTAGAACATTCAGTGTAGCAGCTGTTGAAGGATTACATGTCGGGCAGATTATAGAAATGGGTGCTGAAGCATCTATTAAGCCTGGAAATATTATACCTCTAGGAAAAGCACCTGAAGGAACTCTAGTCTCAATGATCGAGTTAAAGCCTGGTGATGGAGGAAAGCTTGTTAGAGCTCCTGGAACATATGCTACTGTCATGTCTCAGGTTGGTGACAAGACTATATTATTGATGCCTTCTAAGAAGATGGCTGAGTTAAGTTCTAAATCTTTAGCAGTTGTTGGAACTGTAGCTGGAGGAGGAATACATGATAAACCATTCCTCAAAGCTGGAAAGAAATATCACTGGATGAAGGCTAAGCATAGACCTTACCCGAGGACGCGGGGTGTCGCCATGGTTCCAGCGTTCCATCCATTCGGTGGAACTAGAAAGAAACTAGGACGACCTGAAACAGTTTCTAGAAATGCACCTCCTGGAAGAAAAGTTGGATTGATATCAGCTAGGAGGACGGGACGGAAGAAGAGGTAATATGATGTATTTTAAATGAGACGTTCGACTTTTTTCCTAGCTATTAGAGAGTCTAAGCTTATATGTTCAATACTCGGCTATATGCTTCAAGGTCTAGGAATCCATGTCCACTTACATTTGCAATAATTACTTTTTCTTCACCAGTTTCTCTTGCTTTAACTGCTTCATCAATCATCGCTCTGATAGCATATGATGACTCTGGAGCAGGTAGGAATCCTTCAGCTTGGACAAACATTCTAGCTGCTTCGAATACTGCTTTCTCGTCTTTTGGATGAGCGACTGCTTCAACCAACCCCATATTCTTTAGGTAGCTTATTATTGGAGAGGCCATGTGATATCTGAGACCTTCAGCCCATATAGTAGGCATAACGAAGCTATGAGTTAACGTGTATCCCTTTATCTTTGGTAGAATCTGTGCAGCATCGGGAAAATCATATTGGTAGACTCCCTTAACAAGATTAGGTGCAGCTTCTGATTGTGCTGCTAAAAACTTGATCTTCTTGTCTACTTCTTTTCTAAGAACTTTTCCAATCATTGGTAGTGTGAATCCACCAAAGTTGCTGCCACCTCCAAGGCATCCAATCATGATGTCTGGAACCTCATCGATGACCTCTAGCTGTTTTACTACTTCCAACCCTATGACTGACTGATGCATAAGTACATAATTTAATACGCTTCCAACAGGATATATTGCATCAGGATGTTTAAGAGCATCCTCAGCTGCCTCGGAGATAGCTATACCAAGTGTACCTTTGTGGTTAGGATCACTTTTAAGCATTCTTCTCCCAAACTCTGTCCTATCTGATGGTGAAGCAAGTACTTCTGCACCATAAAGTTTCATGAACATTCTTCTCTCAGGCTTCCATTCATATGCTTCTCTCACCCAGTAGATCGTAGATCTTAAACCCATTAATGATGCAGCGTATGCTACTGCTGTACCCCACTGTCCTGCACCCGTCTCAGTTACTACACGGCTAAATCCACTTTCAGCTGCATAATAGACTTGTGCAAGAGCTGTATTAACTTTATGGCTTCCAGTTGGAGAAAGATCTTCCCTCTTGTAATATAGACGGGCTGGTGTCTTAAGCATCTTCTCTAAACCTATTGCTCTATGTAGAGGTCTAGGTCTTCCAGCACGGATATACAACTCTCTTATCTCTTCAGGGATCTTCACCCAACGCTCATTTGAAAACTCCTGCCTTAGACATTCTGGAATTAAAATGTCTTTTAATTTCTCCAGCCTTCCATCTTCATTTAATGGTTCTGGAAGCTTTCCAGGTAAGTCAGGCAGAATGTTATACCAGTATTTTGGTAGCTCATCAATAGATAGAGAGACCTGGATAGGCTTACTCATTATACCGAGTCACTTAAAATCTCTTGAAGAATGTAGTTAATTTGTTTTTAAAACATTGATGTATATAGTTGTACAAAGCAGCCTGATTAAACTCAGGTTTGACTAAGAAATACATGTAAGGGATGTCATGCTTATAAGTTATTCGACTCCTGAAATCTTAGCTACAAAACTTATGAGAATGCCTAAAATCCATAAAAATGTCAGATTATGTCCAGCCTGAATAAATGATCTAACACCACGATTAGTTTATTATTACTTCTTCTGCCAAGCATGTTTCTTTTCTAGAACCGTTTAGTTAATAAGTATTCTATAACTTCTCCATAACCTTCTAGGAAGCTCACAGATTGAAAGTGAATATAGAGGTCTGATGTAAGCATAATGGATCATTCATAGCTTGTATCAACAAGAACTGTTACTTTATTTAGAATCTTCTCACTGATGATATCTTTGAGGCAAATTTGTATTGCAGGTACAGGATTTCTCATGCCTTCAAGAATTTTCATAGACTCTGTAGTTCTACGGATCCTCCTTATAATTCATGCTCACCTCAGAAGATTATAAAAGATATGGGTAAGAAGATTTTGTTAAGGATGTTTAACTTATAACTCATGTACATTAAACATGGAGTTTAGTCGGCTCGATTATCCTTATCTGCACATTGGAGACTTTACCTTAAACCTTAGACTATTGGATAGAGTCTAATCGTTGAATCGGGGGATACTCAGGTCAAATTTATATCCTGCCTAAATATTCTTCTATACATGCCGAGAGAATTCACCTACAGAGGATATACATTAGAGCAATTACAACAGATGAGCATGGACCAGGTAATCAAGCTGCTACCAAGTAGAGCTAGGAGAAGTTTAGAAAGAGGGCTAACCCATGCCCAACTCAAACTACTCGAAAAAATAAAAGAATATAAAATACTCACTAAATCAGGTGAGAAACCAAAGAAACCCTTGAAAACACATGCGAGAGACATGGTAATAATCCCGGAAATGATCGGGCTCACAATACACGTATACAATGGCAAAGAATACGTACCAGTGGAAATAAGACCAGAAATGATAGGGCATAGACTAGGAGAATTCGCACCAACAAACAAACAAGTAAAACATGGAAGAGCAGGGGTGGGCGCAACCCGAATGAAGGAGGGGGTTAAACCTTCTTCAGGGATGTTCGATGTAACCAGGAGCAGCCATTTGCTCCTGGCATCAATGTACCTCTCAAGTAGCCCGACCCCTGCTTATATGCAACTAAACTAGTAGAAGTCAATTAATGAGTTTGGCGACTCCTCCAGCTCTCACATGTCTAGCTAAAAATGTAAAGTTTTTCTTCTCTATTCACCTTGACTATGAATTAAGAGGCTTACTAGTATGTATACATACTAATAGAGCAATTCTATACTCCATCCATTTAATGCTTCTAGAATAGTGTCTATCTCTATTTCAGAGTCTTGAGCCATGATTTCTACTTGTTCATATAGCTGTCTCGACACTGTATGTTATCTCCTCTTTATTATAACTTAATTGGATAAATAAAGTCCTGGTTAGGTGTCTTCATACTACAGGCAGCCATAGAATTTGTGAAGTATCCTAAGGTATCCCTTTTCCATAGACGGTCTCTATCAATTCATTTAAGAGCTTTATTATATCTGCGATTTCTTTTAATTTACTTTTCTCTTGAGCATTTAGTATCTGGTTGAGTGTTCCTGTCGACTTCTTCTCAACCTCAGTGAGATAATGTAGTAGTTTGTTGAGTCGTTGCTCTCTCGCATACCTACTTTCAAGACTATCATGGTTGCTTGATAGAAGAACTTCTATCAAGCAAGAATGGTCTTTTAATAACCATTCTTAAGATTAATGAAAACTGTCTCCGAGTCAGAAGTATAGGAGGTATATGTTGGTTTGGAGCATACTTTCCAGGGGAAGCTCTCAATTTATGCTCTTAATTGCATGGAGGTAACCTCTAAGCTTTTTATCAAGATTAACCAGAGGTCATGAATCAACTAGGTATTAACCAGGGTGATGGAATGGGTAGTGGAGTACAAACCTGCAACATACCTAGCATTCTGGAACTGAAAACTCTAATAACAAAAATTAGTATTTGTCGATACGAAGATATAACTGGGAAAGTGTGATTTGAAGCATTACACTATGGAAAGATTTTCCTGTAGT
>CAZKRR010000112.1:0-4341 GCA_964555135.1 uncultured Nitrososphaeria archaeon | reverse complement strand
TCGACCTATTTATTATCTTATCATCTACATCTGTTATATTCATTAAGAAGAAGACCGAGTAACCTTTATAGGTTAGATATCTAGCTAATACATCATAGAAGAGATAAGTTTTCATATGTCCGAGATGCATATAATCGTATACTGTTGGACCACAAACATACATAAACACCTTGCTACCACTAATAGGAGTAAACTCCTCAACTTCACGTGTTAAAGAGTTGCAGATTCTTAAACCTCTGTCAGCAGTCATTTCCCCCACCTATTCTCAAGATGAGTAATTTTAAACTTTAACTAAGTACACACTACATAGATATATTGGTTCAAAAGCTAAAAATACTGGCTTCTTAATCTTGAGGATTTGGAGACAATGTTTAAGACTGTTATCTTGGCTGGAGGGTTTGGTAAGAGGTTGAGACCATTAACAGAGAATACTCCGAAGGTTCTTCTTCCAGTAGCTGGGAAAACAATCTTGGAATGGCAGATACTGTGGCTGAGAAATCATGGATTCTATGATATTATCTTATGTGTTGGGTATCTTTGGCGGAAGATTAGGGAAATGATTGATGATGGTAGCAGATACAATGTAAAAGTCACGTACGTTGTAGAGCCTGAGCCATTGGGAACAGGCGGTGCATTAATGAATGCTAAGAAAGAACTTGAAGACACTGACAAATTTATAGTAATCAATGGAGACATACTAACTAACCTAGACTTAAAGGAGTTTTCTAGACATATAGACGATAATGTCGGAGCTATAGCACTCGTCCCTCTACCATCTACATTCGGTATAGTTGATTTCGATAAAAATACATTGAAGATAAGGTCATTTATTGAGAAGCCTAGGATAAAAGACTATTGGATAAATGCAGGGGTATATATTTTCAAAAATGAGATATTTGATTATCTCCCTGAGAAGGGGGATATTGAGAGAACTACTTTCCCTAAGCTAGCCGGTGAGCTTAAGCTTAAAGCTGCAATCTTTCCAGATGCATTCTGGATTAGTATAGATAGTCATAAGGATCTAGAGGAGGCTTCAAAAATGATCCCCGAAGTTCATCCTTTCCATAGATATGTATAAAGAAAAAAGAGAAATACAGCGTCTTCAACTATTCTATCCATGAGTAATCAGGCTTTCAACATAATAAAGATAGAGACAGAAGACTTTGAGCAATTAATCTTGTTAAGCTCCATCATGCCCGTATCCTTAATCAACATAGATATAGAGAAGAAGATCGCATTCGTATTCTTACAGCCTCTCGCTTCAACCCTCCCAATAATCTATTATAGTAGGTTAGAGAAAATACCTCAAAATAGATTCGTTTACCTAAATAGAGTGACTGGAAAGATTAGATTTGGGGATGAATTCTCTACAGAGCCAAACGATGTAACAATACCATTAGTGAAAGTAAAAAGCGGTAATCTAGTAATATGATTATTTAAAGCTATACTTGAGATGTAAGAAAGAAGAACGTAAACTTGACAGAAGTAAAAAATCTTAAAAATGCCCTACTGGAATACCGCTAGTTTACCAAGCATAATCTTTAAAGACATATGCAGAATTCTTCTTGAGTCCAAGTTTATCTACTTGTCCATAAGATATCATATTGGGGGAAATGAAGTTTGCGGGTGAGTTTTGGCTCTTAGATGCTGCTGTAGAATTAGAGGATGGCAACCCTTTTATCTGGTTATGGTGTAAAGACAAGGAAGGGAGGACATATATTGTTAAACAAACGTATTCTCCCAGCTTCTACATTGTATCAGATAAAATTAGAGATATTCTTGAAAATTTAAGAAGTCAACAGCTTAGAGTCGAAGAAGTTGATAGAAAAATTAGAGGTAGAGATGTTAAAGCTCTTAAAGTCTATCTTAATGTAGAAGATGTCGAGTCTGCTGCTAAGAAGATTATAAAAGGATTAAAGAATATCGAAGTATTTGAAGAAGACATTAGACCGTCTACAAAATACTTGATAGAGAATGGATTAAAACCTTCAGGTGGAGTAAGAGTTTTAGGTAAATTGATTGAGGATGGAGTATTTAAGATTATGGAAGCTGAGAAAGTTGAATACATTCCAGATATGATTTCACCTCTTCTCCATGTTTTATCATTTGATGCAGTATATTATTCTAAGAGTGGTTCTCCACGACCTGAAAGAGATCCTGTTATAGTAATCTCTGTTACTACATTGAAAGGCTTAAAGATACAGTTAGTGGGAGATGAGAAGGAAATCCTCCGAGAATTCTTAAAGATCATAGAGGAGGAAGACCCTGATGTTATCGTAGGTTTTTCATCAAATAGAATTCACTGGAATTATCTAGTGGAAAGAGCGCGTATACATGGATTAAAGCTTACTATTGGAAGGCTTAGCTCGGAACCTCATACAAGTATACATGGGCATGTCTCTATCAGAGGTAGATTAAATATAGACTTAGAAGACATGGCTAGAGATATACCGGAGCTGACAGTTGAGACTTTAGAAGAGTTTGTCAGCTATCTAGGTCTACGATATAGTTTTGATACAGTTGAAGATTGGGAGGTAGCTGAAACATGGGAGAAGAGTCCTGAAAAAATTAAGAGATACTCTCTACAGAGAGCGGAGGCATTACTGAAATGTTATGAAGCTCTAGAAGATTACATATTCAGTCTAAGTGAGCTAACTGGAATGCCTGCTGATTACGTCTTAACAGCATCTACAGGATTTAGAGTAGAAAACTACTTAATGTATCTTGCCGTAAAGAAGAATGAGTTAATCCCAAAGAAGCCTGAAATCTCCCATGTATCATATATAGGTGGGCTCGTCAAGAGTCCTAAGCCTGGACTACATAAAGATGTTGTAGTAGTAGACTTTAGGTCAATGTATCCAAGCTTGATGATAAAGTATAATGTTTCTTTTGATACTTTAAGTGAGGATGGGGAATATGTTTCACCAAATAATTACAGATTCCGTAAAGAGCCTGAAGGGTTCCTCCCACATGCATTGAAGACACTAATATCTGAGAGAAGGCGGATACAGGAGAAGCTGAAGGTACTTAACCCTGAATCTATTGAGGCCAGAGTATTGAATGCTCGTCAGAAAGCTGTTAAAGTAATCTCGAATGCAATTTACGGGTATACTGGATGGGTTGGAGCAAGATGGTATACTAGGGAGGTTGCAGAAGCTACTACAAGTTGGGGTAGACAAGTCATCTTAGAATCGATGAGAAAAGCTGAAGAACTCGATATGAAGGTGATATACTCTGATACAGATTCACTCTTCCTCCAAGACTACAGTGGAAAAATTGAAAACTTCCTTAAATGGATAGAGGAAGATCTAGGCCTAGAAGCCAAGGTCGACAAGATCTATAGGCAGATATTATTTACAGAAGCTAAGAAAAAGTATGCAGGAATAACTGAAGACTCTAAGATAGATATTGTCGGATTGGAAGCTGTTAGAGGAGACTGGAGCATGATAGCTAGAGAAGCACAGAGAGAAACTATCAAAACATTACTTGAGAAAGCAGATATAAAAGAAGCATTGAAGACCTCTAGAAGATACGTCAAGAAGATCATGGATGGAGACATAGAATTGAGGCAGCTAATAATATGGAAGCAGATAACTAGACCGTTAGATGAATATGAGGCTACTCAACCTCACATAGTTGTAGCACGTCAACTAATACAAGAAGGATGGAGAATACAGCCGGGAGACAAGGTAGGATACATCATTATTCGTGGTGGAGGACCATTATATAGAAGAGTCAAGCCATACTTTAAAGCAAGCAGAAATGAAGTTGACTGGGAATACTATCTAGATAAACAAGTTACGCAAGCATGCATGCGCATCCTTGAACCTCTTGGAGTTAAGCCTGAAGAATTAAAGAAAACAGGGGAAGTTTCGCTGACCGATTTTCTTTAACTAAAGCTAATTTGAGAATAGATGCTATCCTTACATTTATTATCAGAATGTACTCTGATAAGCATTTTTACTAAACTATTAGTAGAAGACTAGATTTAAATAGATTTTTGAGGGAGGAGCTGGTTTAGTAGCCCTAGCCACTCATAAATAAATCTAGTCGGCTCTCGATTCAAGCCTAAGAGGCTCGTCGAGAGCTATAAATATAGACATATGAGTATTGCTAGAGCTTATACCCCAGCTCCTCTCTCGGCGAACCTCATCCGCTTTCCCGATTCAATTACTCCCTTCAGAATCTTCCTGAGATCTCTATATCTCGGTGGACGACACTCTCCATTCTTCAATAGAATTGTATTTGTAAGCGTTGTTAAGTATCTCTGAGCCTTATTACTATACTTCTTCATCTTCCAAGCATCTCTACCCTTAACTTTATAGAGTCCAAGATATTTAA
>CAZKRR010000111.1:1570-4362 GCA_964555135.1 uncultured Nitrososphaeria archaeon | reverse complement strand
CCGAGACTACCCATAGAGAACATGGATGTACCTATAAGCTAGACATAATGAAAACATTCTTCAACCCTAGAATGAGCGGTGAGAGATTAAGAATAGCGCTACAAGTCAAAGATAATGAAAACGTTCTAGATATGTTTGCAGGCGTCGGACCATTCTCAATCCTAATAGCTAAGAAGAACCCAACAGTAAAAGTTACAGCTATCGAGTTAAATCCAGACGCATATAGGTACCTATTGACGAATATATCATTGAACAAAGTTGAAGATAGGGTCAAAGCTATACATGGAGATGTAAGACAAGTACTAAGAGACATTGAAGCAGTTTATGATAGAATAATAATGGATCTACCATTTGATTCCTTAAAATTCCTTGGTCTCGCATTAAGTAAACTGAAAATGAATGGAATAATCCACTTATATCATGTTGAAAGTGGGGAAGACCCAGTCAGCAAAGCATCCACAAAAGTAGTTAAGCTAGTTGAGGAGATAGGCTATAAAGTGGAAGTAACATACTCACGTCAAGTACTCGAGGTAGCGCCCTTAAAATTCATCATAACCCTGGACTTGATGAAAATAAGTTGAAAGCTTGGGATGTTTTTAAGTCTGCCCATTTTATACTTGTCTACCAATATAGTTTAAGATACATGACCATAATCTGGAAAAAGCTACTCTTAGAATATGGCCCATATTAAAGGTAATAATTTATACGTCTGAATAAGCTATATAATTTATAGAGGGTTGAGGCTTAGATGGGTGTAAAACTCGGAGACTTAATCCCGGAAGAAGTTATTGAGAAGCTTGACCTAGAGGACTTAAGAGGGAAGGCCATAGCTCTAGATGCATACAATATGCTGTATCAGTTTATCACTATAATACGTGGTCAGGATGGTAGACCATTAATGGATAGGCATGGAAGGATTACAAGCCATCTAAGTGGGTTATTCTTCAGAGTTATAAATTTCTTAAAAGTAGGTATAAAGCCTATCTTCGTCTATGATGGTAGACCACCTGAACTTAAGAAGCAGGCTATAGAGAAAAGAATGGAGAGGAGGACTGAAGCAGCTATGCTCTATCGTCAAGCATTAGAAGAAGGCAGGATCGAAGAGGCAAGAAAGTATGCTCAACAAGCGGCTACTCTTGATGAGTTTATAGTTGAGAGTTCTAAGACTCTAATAAGCTTAATGGGGCTACCGGTGCTACAAGCTCCAAGTGAAGGTGAAGCTCAAGCAGCATACTTAGCTTCAAGAGGAGATGCTTATGCTTCAGCATCCCAAGATATGGATTCGCTACTTTTTGGCTCACCTAGATTAGTTAGGAATCTTTCAATAGTTGGTAAGAGGAAGCTTCCAGGTAGAAAAGAATATGTTGAAGTTGTACCTGAGCTCATACACTTAGATAAGCTTCTAAATGTCTTTAAGATAAGTAGAGAGCAATTAATAGATATTGGGATACTTGTAGGAACCGATTACTGGGAAGGGGTTAAAGGTATTGGTCCAAAGAAAGCCCTTAAGTTAATTAAAGATCATGGGACTGCTGAAAATGTTTTAAAACACTTGAAGATAGAAGCTGACGTAGACCTAGAAAAGATTAGAAATATATTTTTGAAGCCAAATATATTGGAATCCTACAAGATAGAATGGTCTGAGCCTAATTATCAAGCTATTGAAGACCTTTTATGCGGGGAATATGATTTCTCAGTTGAGAGAGTAAGGAAAGCATTAAATGAGTTACAGAATGCATTAAGAGAGGAACGAGGAAAAACCAGTCTAGATGCATGGTTTTGAAAGTAGCAGAATAATAAGTGGTAGAAAAATTGGAAGTTAAGATATCTTAGGAATCTATGGAGGTGAGGCTTTTCGGATACTGATAAGCTTTCTTCTTCAAGTCTTAGTAATTAATTCAATTAACTTCTTTTCTTCATCTAGACTCAGTACTCTAACTTTATCATGGATCTCCAGCTTCATCAATACGCTTCTAAGATCAGACTGGGTAACATCTATACCTCTCTTTTTTAATTCTTCAAGAAGATTTTCTTCTAAAGCTTTCCCACCCATTCTCTGGAGTACTTCTAATACTCTTGAATATAGCTCACTCCGAAGAACTATATGTTTCTTATTCAAGGTCTTAAACCTTCTCCTAACCTATCATTGTTAATTGCTTCTCAGTATACCTTAAGAACTCTCTAACTCTCTCATATTCTCTTACCATCTGGGGTGATATGCTAGGCTTAACTATTTTTAATGCTTCTTCAAAATCTTCCTTAGTAACGTATTCTGCCTCAATATTCTTTCTAAGACTGTTTAAAGCTGCTTCTCTGCAGAGTGATTCTAAATCTGCTCCTGAGTATCCTTCAGTTCTAGCAGCCAATTCTCTTAGATTGACATCATGAGCTAGAGGCATCCTCCTAGTATATATCTTGAGGATAGAATACCTGGCTTTCTCATCTGGTGGAGGCACATAGATTAATCTATCAAGTCTTCCAGGTCTCATAACTGCTGGATCTATCAAGTCAGGTCTATTTGTTGCTCCAATAACTATGACATCTGATAATTCCTCTACTCCATCCATCTCTGATAAGAGTTGGCTTGAGACTCTGTTGGTCACTCCTGAAGAATCGTCTACCAAGTCTTTTCTAGGTATGATAGATTCAATCTCATCAAAGAATATTATGCATGGTGCAGCCTGCCTTGCTTTCCTAAATATTTCTCTTATAGCCTTCTCTGATTCTCCAACCCATTTATTAAATATCTCTGGCCCCTTAACGCTTATGAAGTTGG
This sequence comes from uncultured Nitrososphaeria archaeon, assembly GCA_964555135.1. Lineage (GTDB taxonomy): Archaea > Thermoproteota > Nitrososphaeria_A > Caldarchaeales > Wolframiiraptoraceae > Geocrenenecus. The sequence goes on along the minus strand of CAZKRR010000111.1, from coordinate 1,586 downwards.
CTTCAGACTCTGTAGC
>CAZKRR010000111.1:0-1470 GCA_964555135.1 uncultured Nitrososphaeria archaeon | reverse complement strand
ACGGCTTTAGCTAGAAGTGTCTTGCCGCATCCAGGTGGACCATAGAGTAGAACACCTTTGGGAGGCTCTATCCCAAGCTTCTGGAATAATTCAGGATATCTAAGAGGTAGCTCTATCATCTCCCTAATTCTCTGTATCTGTTCTTGCAGTCCACCTATATCTTCATATGTCACGCTCGTCCTGAATGTTTTCTCTTGTATTATCTTACTGTGGATTACAAGCTTACTCTTAGGCGTAATCTTAACCACACCTGTAGGTCTCGTCTGAACAACTGCGAAGGTGAATAAGTTTCCGAAGAATAGTACTGGAACAATATTTTTCTGTACTAAGGGATACTCGATAAGTCTACTCTTAACTAATCTAGTAAAGTTTTCATCTGGTTTAACTGTTGTATTAACTGGAGCAAGCACTACTAGCTGAGCTTCTCTTACATCCGCTTTACGTACTATAACCCAGTCATTTAATGCTACGCCTGCGTTACTCCTTATATACCCATCAATCCTGATAACATCTTTCTCGTCTTCAAGATATCCAAGCCAGAGGGTTGCAGCAGCGACTTTCTTCCCTCTAATCTCAACCATATCCCCTGTCTGGAAACCTGCACTAGCTCCTACTTCTCTATCTATTCTAGCTATGCCATACCCAACGTCTCTCTGTCTAGCTTCAGCAACTCTAAGCCGCAGTTCCTTAGCGCTCATCCTTACTCTACTTACCTTGTCTAGTATTTAAATGAAAACTTCTAGAAAATCAATTGAGCTGTGATTAAGATTTTGAGAGTAGTGAGAAGAATTATATTCTACCAGTCTGCGAAACCTTCTAAATAAGTTTTAACTGTATTCAGTCAACAATCACTAATATTTTTATGTGGAATCTTTGAGAATCCTTCTAAGCGTATGTTTTCCTAAGTTTCTGTGAATATGCTAAATTCTAAGAGCTAGATCTACTCATTGAAATTATTTCAAGTTCCCCTACTTCTTCGAACCCCCTCAAGTACTCTTCTAATATGTTTGGGTAGCCTTCTTCATCAGGCATCTTGAATAAAGCATTTATTACGTTAAGCCCAAAGACGAATGGCTCAGTCTTTACAGAGATAAGCTCAATATTTTGAGGAAGATTAGACTTTATCTTTAACAATAAGTTGTCTATGTTTATAGATTCATCAAGAGGCATTATCCTAACTAGTACTATTACTTTTGCCGTTTCCCCCACCTTTCATCCTATCTGATGCTCTCTACCTTCATCATAATATAAAGGTTTCATTAGTAATTTTTACATAATTAATACTACATTTTCTAATGTTGCCACTCCTCCCTTTTTGTAGAACATTTCCCAGGCTCTTCTCTCTAAATTCTCCTATTCTAAACTATCCAGAAGCCTTACAATCCATTATTATTTAATGAGTTTTCTTTTAAGGCCAAGTATGTCATATGCCTGTCACAGTAATATCCTATGATCCTTCAATCCATAACA
>CAZKRR010000110.1:0-4388 GCA_964555135.1 uncultured Nitrososphaeria archaeon | reverse complement strand
AAAAATCCAAAGGTATTACCTAGCTGACAGGTTCAAACTAGAAAAGATAAGATATAAGAATATATTCTTAGATCTCTACACATCATTATGTGAAGTTTACTGGTATAATCTGTCCAATGATTACGCCATTTAAAGTTGATGGATCTATATATAGAGGGGGTATCAAGAATTTAATTAACTTCCTATCTGAGAAGAATATTAAAGGATTATTTATCTGTGGTACTTTTGGTTTAGGTCCAGCATTGACTATCGAAGAGAGGAAGAAGGTTGTAGAATATGTAATGAACTCTATGAATAAACCTTTAGATGTAATTGCCCATATTGGTTCAACTAGTTTAGAATATTCACTTGAATTAGCAAAACATGCTGAAGATAGTGGAGTTGATGCTGTAGCTTCCACTCCACCATTCTATTACCGTTATGATGAAGAATCCATCTTAACATTCTTTCAACAGCTTATCTCTCAAGTCAACATACCCGTCTTCGTCTATAATATTCCATCTAGGGTGGGATATGATATTTCCGTTTCTCTATTAGAGAAGCTTGTAGAAATGGGTATTTCAGGTATGAAAGATAGTGGAAATGATATTCTTAAATCCTATGAATACATATATACTGCAAAGAAGGCAAATAGAGACTTCAGGTTTCTTATAGGTACGGAGGCTTTAATGCTTCCAGCGATTATAGCTGGAGCAGATGGGTGTGTTTCAGGTCTCTCAAATATTTATCCTGAAGCCGTCGTGAAACTCTACAACTACTTAAAAGATGGTAAGATAACTGAAATCCTACACCTCTATTTCAAGATAGTTAGAGCCAGGAGGGTTATAGAGTCTGCTCAATCTATACAGTTATGCTATGAAATTCTTAAGCTTAGAGGGGTTGATGTTGGTTATCCTAAGCCTCTCTTTAAGAAAGTATCAGTCCAAGCAGCTGAAGAAGCCAAGAAGAAGCTTGAAGACATAGGTTTACTAGAGGACTTATAGTTACTATAATGGATTTGAGATAGTAGCTGTTTAAGCCGATCTAAGCTCACTCCATCCCCTATATTTTTTACTTGCTATATTTATCTGGGAAGTAGAGTGGAGGTTGAAGATTCTACTATTGTCTCCCAGGATCTCTGGAGTTGGTGGGATAGCTCAGCATGTTAGAGTACTTGCTAGAAAACTCCATAGTACAGGTTTTAGTGTAGACATATTATCTGCAGAATACCTGAAGATCCCTGGTTTGAAGAATCTAGCTAACCCACTTTACGGGTTCTGCTCATACTTGAAAACAGTGTTAAAAGAATACGAGATAGTTCATGGACACAATCTGCCATCACTTCCAGCTGTCTTATCTTCAGGTAGTGGGAAAATCTTAACACTCCATGGATTATACTCTAAGCAGGTAAAACTACTTCACGGTCGATACCTAGGATATCTAGCTGGAATTATCGAGAAGATATTCTTGAAGAAGGTAGATATCTTGACGACGATATCTATGGAGGCTGCAAGGTATTATAAGGACCTCGGTCTAAGAGTTGAGCATATACCTAATGCTATAGATTTATCAGATTTACCGAGAGATTCTGAAAGAATAAGTGACCCGCAAATAGTCTACCTAGGCAGATTATCCTATGAGAAGGGCGTAGACTTATTAATTGAGGCTTCAGCTAGATATAGTCTAAAAGGGCTAGTTGTTGCTGGAGACGGGCCATTAAGAAGGTATTTTGAGAAAGCTCATGAGAAGAAGCTACTTACTTTTCTTGGACCATTACCTAGGTGGAGAGCGTTAAGGATGCTTGCAGGCTCCGATGCTGCAGTGTTACCTTCAAGGCAAGAAGGTGTAAGCACATTCCTCCTTGAGGCCATGGCCTTAAGGATACCCGTAGTAGCTAGTAAGGTAGGAGGAAACATAGAGATTATTAGAGGAGGTTTAGACGGCATCCTAGTAGAACCAGATTCTAGAGAAATAGTTAAAGCAGTTAGAAGCATCCTGACTGAAACAATTCCTGTAGATGAAATGGTTGAGAAAGCATATAGGAAGATAATGGTAGAGTATAATTGGGATACCGTATCGAGGAAGTACCTGGAGGTATATAATAGAGCCCTCAAATTATAAAGATTCTAGATAGAAAAGTAGGGAAGCTAAGTTTTTAGCAGCCTTGGGATAAATTTCCATAGGCTTAGGTATGAGTATTGGAGCTCAGCCCACTAATAGTTAAAGTTAAAAGAACTTCAGATATCTTAAAGATGGGACTGCTATACTACCATAAACTAAGCGTAGACGGTCACGTTCAGGGAATAAGGGGATCCTAACCTGTTCCTATAAACTCTGTGCACTATACTATCAAACTATGAAGATGAGAGATTGATAAAAATGTTTATCTAGACGCTATCATTTTATACCAGGCAACTCTTTATACTATTCTTAGAAAGAGACAGTGATGAGTAGAGTCTTACTCATACCGGTTGCTTCACTTCTTCATGATCCTGAATTGGTAAAAAAGTCTTGGATATATTATTATAAGAGGTTGGAAAAAGCCGTAGATTTAATGTTACCAATAGTGGGAAGGTTACATCTTCAGCTCTAGTTAATTCAGGCTTTAAAGCTGAAACCCCAACTATTGATGTCTACGTTGCTTGCTGTCAAGCTAGATCTATAGCCTCCCCTGCCCAATGCAGTATTAATCGAGGTTGGTACTGCATGTGGATCAGCTAGGAACTTCTTGATTCCCGAGGCTGCTGAAGATACTGTTGAAGCAGGAGATAGAAGTATAGGACCAATTAAATGTGACATCATGGTCTCGAATATTGAGTATGAAGTCTTGATAAGCGATAAGCTTGGTGGAGAGTTAGGTATAGTAATACTGGATCTTAGAGGTAAATGGAGATTCATAGATGAAGATAAAGAAAGAATTACAGAAAAACCACAATACTGGTTTTAACACGCCTAAATCGATAGACCGATCATACAAGAGATAGTTCTGCCAGCAGGTAGAACTTGATGATTTCTCAATTAGTATAGAAGGAGTGAGTAGGGCGGATAGCCAGCGAGCACTAATAATTGGGATAGGCTTAGGCGTGTAAAGTAAATCTATACTTCTCGACTTTATATCAGCTCTTACGTTATCATGCTCCAGTTTATATATAAAACCACTTAGGTTAGCTATAAGCATAGCATTATAGAAAGAATGTCTTCTATGTTTATAGTTCATAGATCTATGAAGATAGTTCAGGATGTAAAGGGCAAAGTTAGGAGCAGAATCGGGATACGTACCCATAATGATTCTGGATTTTCTTTTGCATGTAGTTAGTAATGTAATTCATTATTTCATTCAATGGAGGGATGGGTTTTTAGTATTATTGTATAGTTCTCCTGGCTCCATGTATATGTAATTGTGAACTAGCATATTTCTCATATTTATTACATCTTTAAACTGTTTGCCTAGTATACCATCTATTACCCCGTTTTCTAATAATATTGTAACAATTTCTTTGTATGATTTTGGGGTTCTCCATTTTATGTAAGCAATGAGTGCTTCCCATTAATACTTGAAATCTCCTGAAGCCTTTTCATAGCTCTCCAAAACCGGTTGACCCTTAGCTCCAACCTCTGGTGCAGGCATTTCTTATCTCCCTCATGATTAATTTATAAAATCATCTATATATATACTCATTATAATCCATACTGAAAAGGAGAATACCTTAACTATAGACTTCGTACTTAATGATAGTATCGCTATATTTAAGGGAACTACATCAACATGCACGCCTAAATCTCCTTCAATATCTCAGACATTAAATCTAGTGCTTTCTTGAAACAGTTTCTTGTGTCTCTGAATTTTACAGCAATATCTATGTTACTATAATCCTTAGCATCACCTCTAGCCACGGAGCCAAAAAGCAGAGCATAAATACAATCAAAATTATTACGAGCCCTAACAACAGCCTCTTTAATCTTTTCTAAATCCAGTACCTTATTCAACTCTAATTGGTTAAAGTTGTAAAAAATTCAAATACCTTTCCCTTAACAGCTCATTATACACTCTTATGTTTTATGAACTCAATAAAACGATCCATGCTAAACAAATAGTAGCTGAATCCGGCAGTGTCCAAATAAAGTTTACATGATTAAGGAGACTCTTCATGATTGCCTAGGTCAGGAAATAGTCTTTTTAATAGTTTTTAAAACTTATTTAGATATAACCTATGTATTATTGGTCTTGAAGTGTGTTAGAGTTGATGAGCTTATAGAGTCTGGTAGACTGTCACCGTTCTCACCGATAGCTCTAATCTGTAGTAAACTTGGAGTTCGTTGGCTCCCATACATTGATGGATATATTTATGGTCCATCACCTGGAATAACAGAAGTACTTGAGAGGATATTATCTCTGTTGAAGCCTGAGA
>CAZKRR010000109.1:0-4448 GCA_964555135.1 uncultured Nitrososphaeria archaeon | reverse complement strand
AGCCATACTGCAAAGACTATTAGTATAATCTGTCCAAGCCAGAAGTATGGGATCGAGATACCTATAATCGAAAGAGTTGATAAAGTTAAATCAACCGCCCCTCTTCTTGCCGCCGCAATAGTTCCAACTATAATTCCAACTAATGCAGAAATAAACATCGCCGTCAAAACTAGCAGTAAAGTTGCAGGTATACGTTCAACTATGAGCTTAGCGACAGACTCAGACCTCAAATAAGAATATCCCAGGTCTCCTCTAAAAACATTTGAAATGTAGATTATGAATTGATCGTATAATGGCCTATCTAATCCTAGTTTCTCCCTCATAGCTTTAACAAATGATTCATCCGCTACCTCTCCAACAAGAATATATGTAGGGTCTCCAGGAGCCAGCCGGACTAGCAAAAAAGTAACTATTATAACAACCAGTATCATGGGAACATATTGGATTAATCTTCTAATAATGAAAAACATTAATGGAGACATCTAATCTTGAAGAAATACTTATACTTAAAAAGTTTTCTTTTTAAACTGAGAAAAAGATTCATTCTGAATAAAGATAACAGGATACTAGTCTATTGTCAACATCTATTAGCGGAGGCATCTTTTCTCTACATCTATCCATTACATATGGGCATCTAGGATGGAAGTAACATCCTTTCGGTGGATTTATCAAAGAAGGTATCTCTCCACCTATAGGTATTCGTTTCCGGTTTCTAGCGATTTCTGGATCAGGTACAGGTATTGATGAGATTAGCATCTGTGAGTATGGATGTAAAGGTTCTTCTATAATTTTTCCTACTTCACCTCTTTCTACTACTTTTCCAAGATACATTACCAACGCATCTTTACAGATACTTTTAATAAGAGCAATATCATGAGAGATTACAATATATGCTATTTCGTTTTTATATTTTTCAAAAATATCTAGCAACAATTTTACTATCTGTCCTCTAACAGATACATCGAGAGCTGAAACAGGCTCATCTGCAATTAATAATTTAGGGTTTAGAGCGATAGCTCTAGCTATGCATACTCGCTGTCTTTGCCCACCGCTTAATTCATGGGGATATCTATCTAGAAAAAGTTCTGGAGGAGTTAAACCAACTTTCTCCAATAAATCTATAACTCTTTCCCTAATTTCTACATCACTCATATCTGTGTGGATTTTGAATACTTGACCAATAATGTCCCTTATCTTTTTTCTAGGGTTGAGAGATGCCATAGGGTCTTGAAAGATCATCTGCATCTTAGGTCTAAGTCTTCGAATCTCTTTATTACTTAAACTGATGAGGTCGATATTATCTAAGTAAACTTTTCCTGAAGTAGGTTCAAGAAGCCTCAATACTAATTTTGCGAGAGTCGTTTTGCCAGATCCACTTTCACCTACAATGCCTAAGGATCCTCCTACATCCAAGCTAAAGTATACATCATCAACAGCTTTAACATATTGTTTGCTCCTGCCGAAGAGAGCTCTTCCTATAGGAAAATACTTCTTAACATTCTCAACTCTGAGTAATGGATATGTTCTCATAAATTCATCACACCACTAACCAACATGCTACAGCTCTATCATTATTTACTTCTATTAAAGGTGGTTCTTCTCTTACACATCTTTCAAAAGCATACGAGCATCTTGGATTAAATCTACAACCTGTCGGCGGGTTCACCAAGTCAGGTGGATTCCCCTTTATACCACCAATTTCACTGCTTGATTTATAGATAGTAGGAACAGCGTTAAGTAGACCAATAGTATAAGGATGTTTAGGATTCCTGTACAATGAATATATCTCTGCTATTTCAACAATTTTTCCAGCATACATTATGGCCACTTTATTGCAGATCTCAGCTACAATCCCTAAATCATGTGTGACGAGGATAAGAGACATTCCTAATTCATGGATAAGCCTCCTTAACAATTCTAAGACTTCAGCTTGAACAGTTACGTCGAGAGCTGTAGTAGGCTCATCCGCTATTAGTATTTCTGGGTTACATGAGACAGCAATAGCAATTATAACTCTCTGTTTCATGCCTCCACTTAATTGATGAGGATATCTGTACGCAACATTAGTAGCATCCGGGATTCTAAGCTTTTCTAATAATTCAACTGCCTTTTTCCTAGCCTCTGTCTTTGTGCATCCATGATGATACATTATTGCTTCAGCTATCTGATCTCCCACTTTCATTACGGGGTTGAGGAAGGTCATCGGATCTTGAAAGATCATTCCTATTCTACGGCCTCTCACTTTCCTCATTTCATCATTAGAGAGCCTTACTAGATCTATTTTCTCAGGGTATAACCATATGTTTCCATTAAAGATTCGTGCATTATCTGGAAGTAACCGCATTATTGAAAAAGCAAGTGTGCTTTTCCCACTACCTGATTCACCAACTATTGCAAGTGATTCACCTCTTTTTACATGTAATGTAACACCATCTACTGCTCTTACAATTCCTCGAGACGTATAGTAATAAGTTGTTAGATTTGAAATCTCAAGAATTTTCGAATTGATCATCTATAAGTTTTCTTTCCACAGTCTAATATAACTTTTCACAATCTAAAAGCTGATGATCACTCAATAGCCATAAAGCCAAGGGCTAGAAAGACTCCTATTATATCTAAAATTTATTTTAACGTCTACACCACCTGAATAAGATATGTTAGCTCTGAACAAACATATACTCGTCTCAGCTTCGAGACAGCAAAAAGACATCCGTACGGAGTTTTAAATTAAGGAGGCATTATACGCTAAAAACCTTATATAGGATCAAGAGAAACTTATTGAACATGAGAAAAGAAACTGTCATTTCTCTAAGAAAGATTCTTAGATACTCTTTTCTAAGTGTGCTAATCGCATTAATGCTGGTAGCAGTTGTGATACTACCTTATGTTGAGTCACAGCCAAAACCCGAGCCAAGATATGGAGGTACATTAATAATTGGATTAGCATCTGAACCTCCTCACCTAGTCTTAAGTGGTCCACCAACCTGGGCTTTCTACCAAGTTGTTAGACAGATCGGTAATTCATTGGTGAGCTTTGATCCTGAGACTCTTGAGTGGAGGCCTGAGCTGGCTCAATCTTGGGAGGTTATCAAAGAAGCGGATGGTGGAATGACTATTATATTCCACTTAGTCAGGAATGCTACATGGCATGATGGTAAACCCTTCACATCCGCTGATGTCAAATTTACTTATGAGCAGGTAGCACCATTATTCAATAGCTTTGTAGATTCAATGATGAAAAACTATGTGAAATCTATAGAGACACCTGACGACTACACGGTAGTATTTAGATTCAAGACTACATGGTCTCCAGCATTTTATCCAGGCTACTTCGGAGCGTCTGGCATAAACATCAGTCCTAAACATCTCTATGAAGGTACAGACATCTTAAACAATCCATATAATACTAAACCCATAGGAACTGGTCCATTCAAATTCAAAGAATGGAAGAAAGGGGAATATATCATCCTTGAGAGAAATGAGAACTACTGGAAAAAAGGATTACCATACCTTGATAGAATAATATTCAAGATCATCAGAACATCTCCAGCAATGATGCTTGCTTTCGAGAAGGGAGAGATAGACTTTATATGGACATATGGTTTAGCAATGTCGGATGCAGTAGCACTCCAGGAAAAGATAGGCTTAGGACAACTACCAGGTAAGAGAGTATGGTTCTTCCCCAGCCCAGGAGGATCTCTAGATGTTGTAGGATTTAACCTACATCCAGAAGGTCTCGCCCCTCTAAAAGATGTTAGAGTAAGAAAAGCTATAGCAGCAGCTATTGACCGTAAAAAGATAGCTGAAGTAGTTTACTTCAATAGAGTTGAGGCACTGGATACAGTTGTTTCAAGCGCACCTGCTGTTGCACGATATAACCCTGGTGTAAATCAACCGCCTTATGACCCTGCTCTGGCAGAAAGATTGCTTGATGAGGCAGGATACCCGCGTGGCCCAGATGGGACCAGGTTCAAGATTAGGTTGATGATAGACTCTGTATCTTATCCATTTTATCTAAAGGAAGCAGAGCTGATAAGAGATTTCTTAGCTCAGGTAGGTATAGTAGTTGAGATAGTAGCGTTAGACACAGCAGCATGGCACGAAAGAGTATTTAAGAACTGGGACTTCGATATGAGCATATTCCCATTCGTACACGGTCCTGGACCAACCTACTTCATCCGTTACTACACCGAGAAGGGCATCGTTAGAGCTTCATGGTCGAATGCTATGGGTTACAATAATCCGGCATTCAATGAAAAGATCTTCTCTGCAGAATTTGAGATAGATAAGGAGAAAGAAGCACAGATCGTTAGAGAGGCACTCAAGATACTGGTTGATGACCAGCCTGCTGTTTGGACATGCTCTAGAACATTTGTGGCGGCGGTTAATCTAGACTTCTCCGACGAGTTGGAACCAGGTGCATGGGAGCATGGAATGGGCACAGGATA
>CAZKRR010000108.1:0-4476 GCA_964555135.1 uncultured Nitrososphaeria archaeon | reverse complement strand
TCTATCTCCTTCAACCCCTATTGTTAAGGCGGTTACTGCAGCTTTAACTCTCTTGTTAGATGATGCTTCACCTTCTAATCCATACTCTTTCAAGATGTTTCTAGTTATTTCTTCTCCAACTAAAGACTCGCTAGATATTCTCTGGATCGTTGGCTGCTCGCCTTTAGATGTTAGCTTGAGGTACGTTGTTAATATCCTAACTATAACGTCGAGTTGGCAGGGTCCCATAACTTCATATAGGCTCATCTATAAATAAACTTTTTAACTAAGCCTTAGACGAGAAGTAACTCAAGAATGAAGATACTCCATGACGTCAAGTTGACAAGATGGGATAAACTAGAAAACATCGATAAAATACGCTAAACATATAGAACTCTTTAACTTTTTCTTTAAGAAATCTGGCAGAACCCTCTGCTCAGCTATTTTTAATGCTTGACCCTTAGTAAACCTCGGCGCTGGCTATAGACTAAAAAGAAAACCTAAGTAAAAGTTGACGGGACTATTCTCTTATTTGTTGGAAAATGGTCAGCTTCTTAAAAATTTGTTAATCGTGAACGGTTACCAGTTAAAAATTTCTTGAAAATCTATTCGCTCCTCAAGCCACCTGTAATACTTTCACTCAAATTACGTATCTGTTCTCCCATGAAGCTTCTGAGTTTAATCTAGTTACCAGAAAATCCTTCTTATTTTTCTGGTGAGGGTGAAGAGCAGAGAGGCTTTGTACAGTATCTTAGATCTACGTCTTACGTCTATGTTAAAGTATAATTAGTGGTCTCTCTTACTAGTTTTTGACATAAACTATTTAGAAGACATAGTATGCTCAAATATGAGGGGCGTACGGTATGGTGCAGAATTCTATTGAGAGAGAAGTAAGTACAACGGCAAGAGACATATTGATGAGTAGAATAGCAGGGGAGATAATATTATCTGGGAGCCCTGGGTCAGTAATGAAGAAGTGGAGACAGCTTTTCGAATTAAATCAGAGTGAATTAGCACGACACATGGGTGTATCATCTTCAGTGTTAAGTGATTATGAAAATAATAGAAGAAAGTCTCCTGGTGCGGGGTTCATAAGAAAATTCGTCTCAGCTCTCGTAGATGCAGACATAAAGAAAGGTGGGATACATGTTAGAAGGTTCTCAATGCTTCACCGTGACCTAAGCATAGCTGTATTAGACATGAATGAGTTCAGGAATCCTAAGACTGTTAAACAGATAGTTGAGGCATTAGATGGTGTACTGCTAGTTGGTAGAGAATGGGATAATGAGTTAATATATGGATACACTGTGATAGATAGCTTATCAGCGATAAGGAACTTAGAGGCTTTAGATTTCCTCTACCTCTTCGGTAAGAACCCTGACAGAGTAATGATCTTTACAAAAGTTAGTAGAGGTAGGTCTCCGATGGTTGCAGTCCGCTTATATCCAATAAAACCGAAGATGATAGTAATACATGGTCCAAAGATACCTGAAGAAGTAGATGCCTTCGCAATAGAACTCGCAGAGCTTGAAGGAGTCTCGTTCTCTCTATCTCTCTTGAAATCTCCTGAAGAAATAGTTGAGAGGCTGAAGAAGCTGGTTTAGCTAAGGGCATCCCGTTATTTTAAATAAGATAATCCTATTATATCCAATTAACATGGTAGAAGTATGCCTAAGGTTGTTAGAGACATAAAGATTAAACCTGGAATGACTGTATCGGAGCTTGTTGAAATGATGAGGGATTCAGGTGGGTTTACAGCATTATATGTAGCAAGAGCAGTAGAAGTTTTAGAAAAGATGATTGGAGATAATGATTGTATAAGATTCTTATCTTTCATCGGTGCACCTATCGGGACGGGTCTAAGAGGCGTCATCTCGGAATTGATAAGAAGAAGATTTTTCAACATAGTTATAACAACTTGCGGTGCGTTAGACCATGACATTGCAAGATCTCTAAAAGAATACTACGAAGGAGACTTCTGGATGGATGATGAAACTCTAAGAAAACAAGGATACCATAGACTTGGGTGCGTATTAATTCCACTTGAAAACTATGGTCCAACAATAGAGAGATTCACTCAAGAATTACTTGAAGAAGAATACAATAGAGGGTTAAGAGAAGTATGTAGCAGTGATATAGCCTACCTAATTGGTATGAAGATAAGAGATGAAAACAGTTTCTTGAAGAATGCAGCAGAGAATAACATCCCAGTGTTTGTCCCGGGAATACTTGATGGAGCTGTTGGAACGCAGATCTGGTTGTTCCAGCAGAAACATAGAGACTTCAAGCTAAACCTATTGAGAGATTTTGATAAATTATCGGAGGTGATCTTTAAAGCTAAACGTAGTGGAGCATTGATGATTGGTGGTGGTATCTCAAAACATCATGTTTTATGGTGGAATCAGTTTAAAGATGGGTTGGATTACGCTGTCTACATTACTACCGGATACGAGTATGATGGTAGCCTAAGTGGTGCAACAGTTAGAGAGGCGGTTTCATGGGGTAAAGTAAAACCAGAAGCAATGAAGATTACAGTTCATGGAGATGCAACAGTAATACTTCCATTGATTGCTTCAGCCCTCCTTACACTTGAATAAATAAAGTGCTACAGTTTAGATGTAGGTAATTTAATACTTATAAACTATCGCATATATTAAAATTAGAGAGATTGTCCTCTAGACGATTGGAAAGATCTGTAAAAGATAGAGTCCTCGCAGGAGTTATAGGAGGTTTGAGTGACTATCTTAAAGTAGGCTCTAACCTACTTAGAATCGCAGCTATACTGTTATTTGTTATCTCACCAGTTCTTATGTTAATCCTATATATTGTCGCAGTATTCCTAATACCTAAAGCTGGGGAGGAGAAACCGTTAGCCGTATCATTTGAGTTAGAGAAGCATCTCCAACTAATCATTGGTTTAATCTTAATAATTGTAGGTGCAGCTATATTAGGGTCGATCGCTGTAATTTCTGTCTCATGGATATTTACACCTTTTGGATTTACAGTAGCTCTACGATTAATTGTAGCAGCCATACTGATTATTATTGGAGCAATTATAGCTATACCACAGCTTAGAAATCTATAACAAGATTCATTAACAATTAGACGATTATAAGATGAAGTATAGAACATCTCTCGATGGAGATATTAATGAGGATAATTATAGCAGTTTAAGTTACTGTGCTTTGCCCCTCAATTGTTTTACGAAGCTGTAAATGTAGAACCCCGTTTAAGTAACTTCTAGTAAGTATAGTGGCTCTACATGGTAGCTTTATGATGCGTCTAAACCCCCTTCCACCCATCAGCAGTAGCTTAGTCCCTCTAAGCTCTACTTTTACTTCTTCTTCTGGACCAGGAACCTGAGCTGTCAGTAATATTAATTCATCTTTTTCAATTAATTCTACTGGATATTTTTCTACAGCTCTCTTACTAGATACCGCCTTTCTTAGCTCCCTAGACCAGTAGAAGGCTAGTAGTCCAAGAGCTATAATTAATGCTAATCCTAGTAGACTTCTCTGGAATCTAGCCGTAAGGGAGATAAGTATCAAGGCTAGAAGTATAACTAATAATAGAGTGAACAACCTAGACAGGAATATTCCCATACTATCATCTCTCCTATTATGGGCCATTTACTAGGCTAACCTCCACGCAGCACTATGTAGTGTAGTTCAACTATTCCCTTGTCTAGAATTAATACTCCAACCTTTAAAACATTATCTTCTCTCCAAACTATTACTTTATCTTTTCCAGCTTCTATAACCCACTTCTTTAAGAATTCTCTTAAATCAGATGTAAACTGCTCTATAGTCGTATAAGATATGCTTCCCTCATTAAATACTAGGTGAGCATTTATCTTCTCTGGAAAGATTGGAGTTAATCCCTCCCTCTCTATTACTTGTAATGTTAGATTCGTTATGTCAATTATGGGCTTGGATGTGATAGGTACACCTCTTAACGCTTTGAGGAATAATTCAAAAGCTTCCTCAATACTATTGCCTATACTTACAAAATAGCTTCCAGTAAACTCTGCACCTACGATAGATATAGTTCCAAGCTGGGTTATTACACCTCCTGCACCAGTTGGCGTAGTATAGACTGGGATTACATATACAAGGTGTTCACCGATATTGTATAGTATTGTCTCACCTATTCTAGGATTCTCCAAGAGTGTTTGAAGCTTCCTAAATTCCGGATATCTTTCGAGAGCTTCTCTCGCAGCGGCTGGCCCAAGAAGCTTCTGCTCAGATTCCTGTGGTACATAATAGAAGATCTTCTCACCAAGGTGTGGATAATCGTTCCTAACTATGATGAATCCCGCAAGATTCCTTCCAGGAGAACCTCTTATCTGGAGGGAGAGTATTCCTACGAATTCCTGTTTCTCGAACCCTTGAAGCTTAGTAATGACGTAATATGTGTATAGACCTTTCGGCACCTCATAGAATTCTCTAGCCTGTATAAAGATGGAGACATCATCCATGTGATAATTATTGAATATCC
>CAZKRR010000107.1:0-4579 GCA_964555135.1 uncultured Nitrososphaeria archaeon | reverse complement strand
AAAAGACTGTAAGGCTTGATAAAGCTCAAGAGATACTTAATAAGATAAGAGCAAGAAGGAAATCCTGAACCTCATCTTCACCATAGTCTAGAATATTCTTATCTAGATTGGATAACAGTTAGTAGCGTGTATACGGTTAATCTTCGATAAAGAAGTTATGAGAAGGGAGATACTCAAGTTGAGATGATATAGTAGTGATGAAATCCATGGTAAGCTGGGTGTAAACGATGTTTCAGAAGATACTGGTCACTCAATTATCTTGGATAATCCTCTCCTAAAGAAAGAGAAGATAGAGGTTAGAGAGATATAGAGGGCTTTTTATTGAGAATATAGTCTACCGCTCAGAATGCGATGAAGATTTTCCCCATACATTCACAAGGTCAAGGTAGAGTACTGGATGGTAGAGCTCCTAAGATCTATGAAAGATATGTTAAAATAATTAAAGAAATGCTTGAAGATTCTTGAGAGAGCTTAGAGAAGCTAATTTAATCAGGGAAGATTGCAAACAAGTTTCTAGAGAAGAATTGCTGGAGGTTAGGTGAAGAATTAAGAAAATTAGAGATGCTTGTTGAAGAAATCTATCCCGGTAAGATTGCGGTTTTGTTGGTGAGAAATGGTGTGCAGTAATACCTGTAGAGATAAACGATGAATTAATATCTTTAAGGGAAAACTCTGAATACCCTCTTTTAGGCAAACTTCTAAGCATGGAGGGGGATACATCTCGCTTATGATAAAGAAAAATAAGCACTTAATACACGATGAATTTTATGAGAATAGATTTATCTTGAGATGATAACCTCTAAGATGGAGAGTGCTATTTGAGTTATCAGAAAGGTAGAAAGTTTGAGTGGCAGGTTAGAAGGCTACTAGAATCTAGAGGCTGGCTAACAGTAAGAGTTGCTAGAAGCAAGCCTCTGGACTTAATTGCTTTAAAGAATGGCTCTATCCTCCTGATTGAATGTAAGTATAGTTCAAGAATTAGCGAGAAAGATAAATCCAAGTTAATTGAGATGGCGAGGGTCTCTGCTGGTAAACCTATACTTGCATTAAGAAAAAAGTATGAACGTAGAATACGTTTAATAAACTTAGAAGATGTAGCTCAATTCAATCCTTAAATTACTCTAAACTTCTTAAACGATTATAATATGCTTTACTAAGTATTGTCTGGGGGTTTTGAGGCTTAGCTTAGGGAAGAAAGCAATTAGAGTATTAGGTTTGGCTGAAAGCTTTAGGAAAGGTTCTAGTCAAGATGCTGTATTAGCTGGAGTTGTAATGAGAAGCGACTTTATAGTTGATGGAGTAGTCTTAGGAAGATGCAGAGTGGGTGGAATGGATGTGACTGATTCTATTCTTAAAATGTATCGTAAACTTAATAGAGATGATGTTTCCGCATTAATGATTAACGGATGTATTATAAGCTGGTTTAACGTAATAGACTTAAACAAACTCTACAAAGAAACAAATTTACCATCAATCTGTCTAACTTACTATCCATCAGCTGGTCTCAGAGAATATTTTATGAAGTATTTCCCAGAAGATTGGGGTGAGAGAGCTAGAATATATGAAGAGAATGGGCCTAGAACTGAGGTAGTTAATAAGAATGGTTTTAAGATCTATCTCAGGGTAGTTGGAGTAGATGTAGAAGCAGCTCTCAATCTAGTAAATAAATACACTTTATTTGGGAGAATACCTGAGCCACTTAGATTAGCAAGATTAATTGCACATGCAATCCTCGAAGAACGATTCCAATCTTAAACTATAGATTCTTAATAAGAGTATTATCCTCGATAGCGGTATTTGGGGGAATAATTAATACTTCTTTACTACCTTCAACATATACTTTTTCACCAATCCTTGCATGCTCTCCGACAATAACATTTCTTAGGATCGAACCCCTTCCTATGGAGCATCCTTCGAGTAAGATAGAATTTTCTACCACAGTGTTAGAGCTGACCCTGACATTCTTCATTATGAATGCATTACGCCCTATTATCGTGTCTCTATCTATCTCAACATCTTCAAGGATCAGTGAAGGAGGCTTTATGATTATCGTTTCATCGATCTTAGAATTGCATACTACACTAACACCATACTCTTCTACGAATTTCTTAATGTTTGCATTTAAGTAATCTGCCGGAGAACCTATATCTATCCACCAATCATGTTGAGAAGTATGCACGAGCATCCTGTAATCTCTGGAAACTAAAATGTTTAAGACATCCGTCAACTCATATTCACCCCTCCTCGATGGTTTAATCTCTTTAGAAGCTTTGAGAGCCTCATATGGGAGGATATACAAACCAGAATTCACTACTCCAGGCCCACCCATAGATTTTTCTTCAATCTTTTCTAGTATGCCGTCTCTAGAAATTATTCTACCAAATCTTAGAGTATCTTCTACGTATACTCCTTCAATTACTCCATCACATTTATTCTCCCTGTAAAACTTAATTAAGTCTCTTAAGACGTAGCTGTTTAAAGTTATATCACCATAAACAACTATGAAGTAATCTTCACTTTCTAGAAATTTCTCGCAAACTCTAAGGGCATCAGCCGTTCCTAGGGGTTCCCTCTGATAAATCCATTCAATCTTCATATCGAGTTCGAGACTATTCACATCTTTAATGATTAAATCAGACATATAGGAGACTACTATACCGGCATCATTAATCCCATTTAGTAGGAGAGCTTCTAGAACCCTTTCTATGATTGGTTTTCCACAAACTGGTAGAAGATGCTTAGGCCTAGTATTCGTGAGAGGTCTAAGCCTTTTACCTAGCCCAGCTGCAAGAACTACAGCTTTCACTAAATATCATCGTTATCTACAGAATTTAAACACATCTCTGGTAGTGTCGACACTTAAAGTCAAGTTTTAACATAGAAATTCTATAAATTATTGTTTAACTAGGCATATTTTGGTCGAATCATGGTTTTATATCTTGTTGGTCTAGGTTTAGGCTCTCTCGATTATATGAGCTTTAAAGCAGCTGAGGAAATAAAGAATTGTTACACTGTTTATCTTGATACCTATACAGGTTTTATCTCTAAAGATCTAATGAATTGGCTTATGAAGGAATTTTATGGAAGGCTCAGGTTAGCAGCTAGGAGAGACCTTGAAGATAATCTAGAGATAATCTTGAAAGAAGCTAGTGAAACAAGTATCGCTATACTGGTTCCAGGAGACCCGCTTATTGCGACAACCCACATATCATTACTAGTTGAAGCAGCTAAGAGAAAGATTCCATACAAGATAATTCATGGAATATCAATATATTCTGCTGGAGTTAGTATTACGGGTCTCCAGGCTTACAAATTTGGGAGAACCACCACCCTAGCTAGGGTCGGAGACCCTAGAGAAACATATAGAATAATTAAGGAGAATCTAGAGAGAGGTCTACACACATTAGTGCTTCTAGATACGGCAGATGGAGGTTTAACTATACCAGAAGCATTAAGAAAACTACTAGAAGCTGAAGACTTACTCCGGCAAGGAATAGTAGGAGAAGATACATTAGCAATAGGTCTTGCTAGAATCGGTCTTCAAGAAGAATTAGTCAAAGTAGCCATAGTTAGAGAATTGATAACTGAGAGTTATCCTCCCCCACCTCACGCCCTCATCTTTCCAGGAGAACTACATTTTATGGAGGTTGAAGCATTAACCAGATTATACAATATAGATGAAGAAATTGTTAAAAGACATAAACCTCTAGGATATGGGAAGGAGAGAGTGTGGAGATACATTATGAAGACTAGAGGCGTGGCCAACAGTTTAAAAGTTAGAGAGCCTAGTAGAGAGATCCAGAAAATACTAGAGATTGCTTCAAGCTATATAGAAGATGCTGAGAGATTCTGGTCTTCCGGAGAATTATTTAATGCTTTAGCATCAATTGCATATGCAGAAGGTTTACTTGACAGCTTAAGGATGGTTGGTAAGGTAGACTTCCAATGGCTTTAAAAAATTGAGGAAGTAGCTGGTTTAGTAGCCCTAGCGCTCATAAATAAGATAAATCGGCTCTCGATTCAAGCCTCTTAGGCTCGCCGAGAGCTATAAATCTATACATACGAGCATAGCTAGAGCTTATACTCCAGCTCCTCTCTCGGCGAACCTCATCCGCTTTCTCGATTCAATTATTCAATTATTGTCTTCAGAGCTTTTCTCATATTTCTATATCTTGGCGGACGACACTCCCCATTCTTCAATAGAATTGTATTTGTAAGCGTTGTTAAGTATCTCTGAGCCTTACTACTATACTTCTTCATCTTCCAAGCATCTCTACCCTTAGCCTTATAGAGTCCAAGATATTTAACAGACTTCTGATATGATGTAGATTTATCGTATACTAGTAGTCCAGCTAGCCCTGTTAATCCATTAACATCATCCACATCTAGCCCTAGATTCTTAGCTACATCTGTGAATCCTGGAATTAGTCTAGTAGCTTTATCAATTATCTCTCTTCTAGCATCTTCAACCATCTTCTCCAATGTCTTGACATTGCTTCCAACATCAATGCCAATCATGCTAGATCTTTGAACTCTCTGAAGATTCTTGTATAATAGTTCCTCCTTCATCAATAGTGGT
>CAZKRR010000106.1:0-4593 GCA_964555135.1 uncultured Nitrososphaeria archaeon | reverse complement strand
GAGGAAGTAAATATATACCTACAATCCATACATTCATAGTTACCCTTATACTCAACGATATTACCACTACCACATCTTGGGCATCTAATAGCTTCAGTAGGCATCTGTATTAATCTCCATATGTTCTTGCTATTAATAGAATAAAATAAACTTTACAATAATAAAGTATTGTTTCGCATCTTGGACCCTGCGTTAACGCTTTCTTCTACCTTCGTCTTCATTAGCATCTATGAATAGACTATAGTTTAAATTTCTTCTTTAAGTATCCTTTCCAGCGTTTTCAAGAATCTATTATTATGCTCAGGAAGCGATATTGTTACCCTTAGACATGATTGGAGCCGGCCAGGACCTAGGTACCTGATAACTATACCTTTCTCCATAAGTTTTCTATGAAGTAGTTTCGTATCACCTTCTAGTAGCTGGAAGAGTATGAAGTTAGCCTCGGAAGGATAAGCTTTGATTCTAGGTATAGTAGAGAGAAGCTCTCTAACTCTCTCCCTTTCTTTGATTATTTTTCTCACATTCTTAAGGACTGTTTCATAGTCTCTTAATGCAGTCTTAGCTAACTCGATAGCTATTAAGTTTAAGCTATTCGGCGGTCTAACTCTATTCAATAGCTTTGCTGTTTCTTTTGATGCTACAATGTACCCTACTCTTGCTCCTGCTAAACCGAAAGCTTTCGATAAAGTCCTCACAATTATTAGGTTATCATAGGTTTCGGTAAGCTCTATGAATGTTTTACCACAATATTCATAATATGCTTCATCAACTACTACTGCTATGTCTAAGGCTTTATCTAAAATGTTTAGAACATCATTGTATTGAATAGTGTTCCCAGTTGGATTGTTTGGGCTACATAAAAAGATTACCCTTGTCTTATCATTAATAGCTGAGAGGATATCTTCTACATTATCTGCAAAGTTTTCTCTTCTTTGAATATTGATTACCCTGCCTCCCTGAAGTTCGACAGACACTCTGAAATAATCGTAGGTTGGAGATGAAAGTATTGCTTCACAACCAGAGTCTATAAATGCTTTAACAATTATATCGATTGCTTCATCTCCACCATTCGTGGGGATTATTTTCTCAGCCTTCATTTTAGCATATTTGGATATCTCTTCAATCAAGTCTCTATAAGTAGCGTCGGGATACTGGTTAATCTTCAACTTAGGAATCTTGGATTCAAGATTTTTTAACCATTTTTGAGGTAGATATGGAGAAGTATTCAAGTCCATTCTAATAATCTCGCTAGGATCAAGACCATATTCTTCTGCTATCTTCCAATCAGGTATCTCGAAACCATATGGCTTAAAGTAGTCGAATAATTCTCTTACACGCATAGTTAGAATAGCGTTAAGCTTATTGTTAAAAATTCTCCTTTAATATATCCAGTCTTTATAATTTACCCATACATCTTCCACATATAATAGCTCACCACCTCAAACCGTCTGTACAACCTCTAGAATTAGACACTCTAACACGTCATCCATCATAGTATATGAGGGCTCTTCCTCCGCCTGCAGATCTTGCACTATAATCCTAAACCTATAGAGTGCCACGCAGAAATAAGATATTCTTCTTCAATTCTTCCCTAAACTTTAAAAATACCCGTGCTGTATCTTTATCTTCAGTTTTCTTCCTTAATCTATTTTTCTTCCTTGATTAACTCATATTATAATATGTCTGAGATAAAGGAGAGTAAGATAATCTACAGTGGAAGAGTTGTAAGATTAAGAATAGATTATCTAAAAGATAGAAAAATAAAGATTAGAGAGGTTGTCGAGCATCCTGGAGCGGTTGCAATACTACCAGTAATATCAAGAGATAGAATTCTTTTAATCAATCAATATAGATATCCCGTAGGTGAATGGATACTAGAAGTGCCTGCGGGAACAATAAAAGATGGAGAATCTCCAGATGAGTGTGCATTAAGAGAATTGGAAGAAGAAACAGGCTATAAAGCTAGAATATTAAAGAAGATGTTAACTATTTATCCTAGTCCAGGATACTCGACAGAGTCTATTCACATATATGTTGCATCGGGGTTAGAGAAGTCTACTCAGAAGCTGGAAGAAGATGAGGAATTAACAATAATTGAGATGGACGTAGATGAAGCGATAGAAGAATTAATGAAGAGAAATGAAGTAGATGGGAAGACTTTCTTAGCATTACTCTACTACAAGTATCTTTACCAAGGATATGGGTAATCCGCGAAATGTAGGTAGCCTCTCCTAGATAAACGTCTATATTGAGTATCCCACAGAACTTCAATAACTCCAGGCTCATCAATTACATACCCAATCTCAATTAGCTTTCCTCCAGCTTTCTCGATCTCTACGCAGGCTAGATTCCAGTGTTCTCTAGGTATAGTTACAACTAGTTCATATTCTTCTCCACCATAGAACACAAGGTTGAATAAGTCTATACCAACTTGCTTCGAGTATTCTACTGCAAGTGGGTCTACAGGCGGGTTAATAATTCTAAATCCTATTCTGCTAGCTTCTGATAGTAGAAGTAACGATTCTGCCAAGCCATCGCTTGAATCGATCGAGGCAGAGGCAAACTCAGTTAATATAAGTCCCTCTTTAATACGTGCAATTGGTCGAACCATTCCTTCAATAACTTTTCTTGAGATGGGTTTCTCAATTTTATTGATTAATGCATGGAGTCCAGCCGCCTCTAAACCGAATAACCCTGTTACAGCAACTATGTCTCCAGGTCTCGCTCCACTCCTTGGAATAATTTTCTTGGAGGCCTCAGCTATGCAGACTACATCGATTATTACCTGGTCTCCAGTATTTGTATCACCTCCAACTACAACTCCACCATATAATTCTGCTGCTTCCAATATGCCACTCCATAATTCTTTGAAGTCTTCTATACTCATGTCTGGGGGGAGTGCGAGGGATGTTAAGTATGCTATTGGCCTTCCTCCTTTTGAGGCAATATCGCTTGTGGTACTTGTTATAGCCCTGTAACCTACGTCTCTCCAATTCATACCTTCAGGTACATCTGTACTCTGAACCATCATATCTACTGAGACTAAGAGCTTACCAGTGGGGGCTAGGTCTACTGCGTCATCTCCAATCGGTAAAAGTGTTCCCTGAAGCTTCTTTAAAGTAGAATTGATATAATCTACTATCCATTTCTCACCTAAATCTTTCAATTTCTTCAAGGGATCCACCTTCTCATTAGATTCTTTATACACCATGAAGCAAACGAGATAATCTCCCTCTTTCCAAGCTTTGATCTGCCATACATTCTAGGCTTAAAGATTAATGGGTATTCACCTATCCTTGCTCCTGCTTTATTTAATAGATGGATTAATTCTACTTGAAAGACGTACCCTGAGTTTAGTTCTGAGAGTTTCTCTAAGACTCTCTTCAACATGCTGAGTCTTATAACTCTATAACCAGACGTTAGATCCCTAACATTAATACCCGTCGATAGTCTAGCTAAGAGGTTTGCTCCTCTACTTATGATCCTCCTGATAAGGCTTTTCTCCTCCCATCTCCCACTATTAATATATCTTGATGCGATAATAACGTCATACCTTTCCCTCTCGGCTAGAGCGACCATTTCTGGAAGAATCTCTGCTGGATGACTCCCATCTGCATCCATCTCACAAACATACTCAACCGTTCTAATATTCTCGATAACATGTTTAAAGCCATCAATGTATGCAGAGCCTAATCCAAGTTTTCTAGGTCTCTTTAAGACTCCGACAAGTCCTGTCTCCTTACCGATTTCTTCTGCTATCTCAGCTGTCCCATCAGGGCTTGAGTCATCAACAACTAGAATATATCCATGCATTCCAGATTCTTCTAAGATTTGGAGAAGCCTCGGTATAACCTTCCTAATGTTTTCAGCTTCATTATACGTGGGCATGACGATTACTACCTCATACATCCACCAAACAAGATTAACCGCCATAATAAAACTATCACAAGCAAGTAGAAGTCAGTATTCTCTATGTCTAATGTTGCTGTTTTTCATGTTTTAATTTAATAATATGTAGTTTTTTCAGTCTATAAGCCTAAGCTCTCAAACGTGAGAAGAGAGGGAGCGTATAGCATTGCAAGTATGAGTATGATGAAGGATGTTAACGGAACAGTTACATTATCATCAATTGGATGATGCTCAAAGTGCTCTATAAAAGATGCTATTGCTCCTGCAGTGACTCCTGCTAATCCTAATACAGCTCCCATAGGTATAGATACCGCGGCCATAGCTAAGTTACCCCACCATGACTTAGTCCTCTTCTTGAATAAAGTGTTCCTTACCAATCCTGTAACAGCATCTCCTACAGACATGAACAGTACTGGAAGTATACCAAACCAGTAATTACCACTCGAGATCATCCATCCAAGCGTTATTACCACCCCCCACATTATGCAGAATGATACTTCATACATGTTCCCCTCAACTTGAAACCAGTACATTAGCTTACCTGTCTTGTGAGGTACATATGTGAAGACTCCGAGGAGTAGAGCCATCGTTAGAGGGAGGAGAGGAGTCATGAATGTGTGTGGGATAATTACTGCTACAAGCCCTCCAGCTAGTATATGGATTATCTTCCTATTATAGTAAACT
>CAZKRR010000105.1:0-4631 GCA_964555135.1 uncultured Nitrososphaeria archaeon | reverse complement strand
CCTTATCCGGACACTATCGATTATCTCATCAAAATATTTAACAATCACTTAAAACATTCTTTCAACTAGATTGAGGATATTTAAAGACGAAGAGAAGCTTTCACCAGAGTATGTTCCCCCAAATCTTCCACATCGTGAGAATGAGCTGAATATGTTAAAGACATTTTTTAGTAGTGTTATTGATGGGGCACCATCGATTTCTACAAGGGTTATTGTTTCAGGATCTGTTGGTACAGGTAAAAGTGCATTGGTGAAACTATTTGGTCAGAAAGCCGTATCAGAAGCTCTGAAGAAAGGAGTAGACTTGAAGTTTCTGTATGTAAATTGTAGGATAAACAGGACTGTCTTCTCGGTATTGAGGAAGCTGATAGAGCAGTTGAAAGCTAGATTACCTGAGAGAGGATTATCAAATGAGGAGTTCATCCATAAACTTCTAGATTACCTTGATTACAAAGGATCCTATGCTATCATAGCTCTAGACGAGGTTGAGATGCTATTAAGAGAAGAAGGCTCAGAACCACTTTACCTATTCTCTAGAGTTGGAGAAGAAAGATTAAAGATTCCGAGAGTATCTACTATATTTATATTTAGAAACCTTGAGATACTTGATACACTTGATGCAAGTACGAGGAGCAGCCTTTTAGGAAATACGATCCATCTAAAAGAATACGATTATAATCAATTATACGGCATAATAAAGTATAGAGCATCTCTAGCTTTTAGAACTGACGTACTGATAGAAGATTCAATACAATTAATTGCTGATATTGCAAGTGAGAGGGGAGATGCGAGGTATGCTTTAGACATATTGTGGAGAGCTGGGAAATATGCTGAAGCTGAGAATGCATCTCAAGTAGCACCTGAACATGTGAGGAAAGCTGCTGCAAGTGTATACCCCACTATCAGGAGAGAGCACTTAGAGTTTCTTGAACAACATTCTAAGCTTATACTACTAGCTCTAGCTCAGGCTTTAGATGCTGAAAAATCCGCATATGTTACTTCAAGCATATTAAATGATTACTATAAAATGGTTTGTGAGGAGTACGATGTAGAACCTAGGTCTTATACGAGCTTCTGGGAAGCACTCCAAAGACTTGATGACCTTGGGATAATCAAGATAAGAGTTGTAAGTGAAGGTTCTAAAGGTAGGAAATCCTACATTTCTCTACCAGGTATTCCAACATCTATATTGAAGAAAGAGCTAGAACCTCTCCTACCGAGGAGGCCGTCTGAATCTTAATGGACGAGAGCCGCCACATATCATAAGCGGAGATCATATGCGGATCCTGCATCTTGCTCGCCTCAAGCTATCATAACTCACTAGCTAGTACTTTACTACTAAAAATAGTATAAGTGGATAATAAGCATTTAGAAGCATGCATAGATAAGACTACTACTATATCGTTAGATGGAGAAGTGGCTAGTGTATAGCTCTCGATGGTTCAGTCCTCTACTTATGATCTAACCCGCGATTGGAAGTTCGAGCCGGGGCTCATAGACTTGAAATACGATGTTACTAATATTGTATTAATTACTACTAGGAAATGATTGTTGTTGGAGTGAGTAAGTATGAAATGATTTTGGGAGGCCTGGAGTTTTTTAGTAGCCTCTCCATCCTCGTCTCTATAGTGAAGCTCCTTAACATAATCTAGTAGTTTTAAATCTGTATTATAGACACGTATATACCATCCCTACCCACGCTTCCTTCATTATCGATGAATCCTTCAGAAATCCTGCGATAGTTTTCTCACCCTATTCAATGTATTGTCTGGGTCTCTCTAGGTTTAATGGCTTCTTCAACAATTCGTATAATATCTTTCAATATGCTTCAATAATATAGAATCTATCTTGGATTATAATGAGTGGTTTACAGTCGATGGCCTTCAAAGCATCTTGCAAACTGTATAGTGAAATCAGCATCTCTACACTTCAACTTTAAAATAGTAGTAGATATGGCCTTCCTTACTCTTCCTAGTTCTTGTAGTTCGATGTCCAGCGATTGTTCCAGCAATATACGCTAGCTCTCCAGACGGTTTGGTGTATTCGGGTAGCATCTTAACGCTATTCCTTGGATTGTGGAGTTTTCTAAACCATATACTTACATATGCCTTAGATATTCTGACATTGTATCGTCTTTCAATTTCCATTACTATCCCTCTATGCGATAGTCTAAGTCTTCTAAGTCTATGAACTCATCATACAGTGTTTAATCCTGAGCTATAAAGGTCTATACTTCATCTCTCCACCTCTTCTGAGGCATTGCATGATTGTTTCTATGACTACCTCAATTATCCTCTTAAGACTTTCCTCTAGAACGCTTTACAGGCTTCTTCGCTTTTACTTCTTTAACCTCTTCTTTCTTTTCTTCTACTCCACCGTATATTTTCCTTAAGTATTCAACTTCTTCATCTGTAAATTCAAAGTATTCAGCTATTCTTAGTTTTGATTTATCTGCATGGGAGATTATGAAGCCTATGTATGGGAGCATCTCCTTACCTGCTTTGTATGAAGAGAGGTGGAGTCTAGAAGCAATCTTCCATGCTATGCTCTGTCTAATCTCTCTTTCATTCTTGTATTGCTGGAAGAGTCTAATCTTGTGGGGGAAAGTGAATTTCTGAAAACCTTTAGGTGGTGTTCTTCTTGCTACTGCAACTCCCCCAGTCATTACTGGAATAGCGTACTTCATTAATCTCCACATTTGGAGTTTCTCTATTCTTGCGAAATATATGTCAGCTCTCGCAAGTAAATCGAAAGCTTGAGCTAGTTCTTCCGGCTCAGTTATCTGTGTAGGAGCATTGTCAAGTATCCATGTATAAATTGTTTGAGGCTCCAGTTCTAAACCTTCTATAGCAGCTCTAGCACCTCTGATAGATTTTGCATAGAAGATGTATCTTAAAGCTTCAAATACTTGTTTAACTCTATTTCTTTCTCCCAATACTTCTAGGTCTTTTTCAGTAAGAGTATTCTTCCCAGCAGCGACTGCCTGTAGATCCATTATAGCTGACCTCAAGTCACCTTCTGATCTCTCAGCAAGCCTACTCAGTACATCATCTGAAACTTTTATCCCTTCTCTCTCGCAGATTTCTTTTAATCTCTTGATGATAGCAGTTTTACTGAGCCTCTTAAATTCTACCATTAATGACTGCTCTCTAATAGGTGCTAGCTTCTGGTCCCATGGGTTGTTTGCAACCATTACTATTGGTACTCTCGTCTCATTGATTATCCTCCTTAATGCTGATATTCCTCCAGCATCCTCTCTACCCGCTATCCCATCTACTTCATCTACTAGTATTATCTTTTTTGAGTATCCATCTAGGGAAGCATACTGAGATGATTCTCCAACTACTGCTTTCATCTTCTCTTCATTCCTCCAATCGCTAGCGTTAACTTCAACTACATCATATCCATACTCTCTCCCATAAGCTAATACTAGGCTTGTCTTACCTACACCCGCGGGTCCATAAAGTAGTGCAGCTTTCTTGGCTGGTTTCCCCATCTCCCAGCTCTTCATCCATTCAAGGAAAGCTTTCACAGAATCCTTGTTACCTACTACTTCGGCCACCTTCTTCGGTCTATACTTTTCTGTCCAGAGCTGAGGCATCCCTATCTCCCCACACTAATCTTCTTTGATTTGGCTGCGAGTCTAGCTAAGAAAGCCATAAGTTGGACTTCTTCGGTTCCTCCTTCAACTATCCTATAATCTACTTCCCCGAGCAAATCGATTAGTTCAAGTTTATCTTCTTCACCTATGTCTAGGTAGAATAATTCACGGTATATCGCTGAAACTATATCTGAGCCCGCTAGCCCCTGCACGTAGATTAGCTTTCTTAACTCATCTCTTGCTTGTGTAAAGTTTCCACTCATTGCTAACTCAAGTATCTTCCTAATCTCTCCTCTACTTACATAACCCAAGATATAGTAGACTATCTTCTCATCTATTTTACGAGAAATAGAGGCAGCTGCCTGTAGAGTGTTTATCGCTCTTCTCATATCTCCTTCACTGAACTCGTATATTGTCTCTAGAGCAGCATCATCTACTTCAAGCTTCTCTTGTTCAGCGATCCACTTTATCCTTCCGATAATATCTTTCTTTAGCAATGGTCTAAACCTGAAGACTGCACATCTACTCTGTATAGGCTCAATAATCCTATTACTATAGTTAGCTGCCAAGATAAATCTACAAGTACTTGAATACTGCTCCATAACCCTCCTAAAAGCATGTTGAGCATCATCTGTAAGCTGATCACTCTCATCGAGCAAGAGTATCTTAAAACTAATCTCTCCTCCCATAGGAATCTGCCGAGCAAACATCTTAACCTTATCTCTAATAGTTTGAATTCCTCTTTCATCGCTCGCGTTAATCTCTACAAACCATCCATCCTCCATGTAGTTTGGTCCGTACAGGTCTCTTGCGAAAGCATGTGCTGTTGCTGTTTTGCCTACTCCTGGGGGGCCTGCAAAAAGCATATGTGGAACGGCCTTTGTTTTTAGGATATTCATTAAACTTGTAATTACTTCTTCCTGGTTGACTACGTCATTTAATGTTTTGGGTCTATATTTCTCAACCCATGGAAGTGTTGTAATCGTTTCTAGACTCATTTAATTCACCTGAGACTTTAATCTTATTCCAA
>CAZKRR010000104.1:0-4641 GCA_964555135.1 uncultured Nitrososphaeria archaeon | reverse complement strand
GTTATTCCAGGTAGTATTCCAGCTGTTTGGGGTGGTGTCGATATTATGCTGTTCTTTACTATGAACAGGTTGGCTGCACTTGCTTCTGATACGAATCCCCTCTCATCGAGTAGTATTGAATCATCTACCCCAGCGTTTATAGCTTCTATCTTTGCAAGTATGCTATTAAGATAGTTTAACGTTTTTGCTTGATGGGTTGTAGCATCAACTCTATCTCTTCTAACAGATGAGATTACGAGCCTTACACCTTTTTCCTTTACTTCTCTTCCAAGTAGAGGCTCCATGGGCTGAGCAATAACGATTATAGATGGTTTACTACATTTTCTAGGGTCTAATCCTAGGTCTCCTACACCTCTCGTAACTACTAGCCTAATGTACGCGTCTTTTAGATTATTCCTCCTAAGAGTCTCTAAGACTATGTTTACCATTTCTTCTTTCTTTATAGGTATCTCAAGCATGATGGTTTTAGCTGAATCATACAATCTATCTATATGCTCTAAGAGCTTAAAGACTACACCATTGTAGCTCCTAATACCTTCAAAGACACCATCACCGTAGAGTAGACCATGGTCAAAGACCGAGATCTTCGCTTGAGACCTTGGAACAAACTCTCCATCAATATAAACTAAAAACTCACCACTAGACATCGAATCTATCTTAAAATAATGAGCTTTTAAAGATTGACCTCAAATTATAATCTCCAATCAACTTTTCAAAACAGATATATGCCAGGTATAGTTTATGGAGAAGCTTAATAACAAGCATGAAGAAAATATTCTTAGAATGGGGAAAAGAAAAATTGTCTCTGAGCCCGATGAGCTTGAGCAGATGATGGAGCCTGGACCGGGAGATGTCTATGGTGTAGTAGTTAAGATGTATGGGTATGATAGGGTTCTAGTTGAGTGTAGTGATGGTAAGACTAGGCTGTGCAGGATTAGAGGCCAGCTTAAACGTAGGATCTGGATTAAGGAAGGAGACCTCGTATTAGTTAGTCCATGGGATTTCCAGAGCGATAAACGTGGGGATATATGGTGGAGGTTTACAAAAGGTCAAGCGTTAAAACTAGCTGAGCAGGGGGTTCTACCAGACTTCCTTAAAGCAAAAGTTTCAGAATAACCTATATAGCTATGGGGAGGCTATCTTCTAATAACCCTCATCTTCCTCATTCTTGAGTAGTTATTTAGGAATTTGTAGACTGAGGGGTGTGGTGCACCATTTATAATAGAGATTACAGCTTCTTCTGCTACTCTCACATCTTCTTCATTCTCACCTATTATCGCTACTGTATCTCCATATATTGATAGATAAGTATCCGTGTTTTCTTCTATTATTCTCCTAGTTTTTCCTTCTTGACCTATTAACCGTGCTTTAACTCTCACTAGATTGTTTCTAGTAGGTTTTATGTAGTCGTCAATCTTTACTATGCTTAAGATAGCGTTCTCAGAGAATAATCTGAAAGCTCTCTCAGGAGAGAATCCTCGACCGATTGCTTCAACAATATCCCTAGCTTTAAAGAGAGCTATAGGGTCTCCAACCTCGCTTAATGGTTTAGCTAGCTCTATCTTAACACTTCCAGACGAGCTATCTATATCAAGCTTAACATTAAGCCTTTCCTCAATAGTCTTCTTTACTACTCCTCTTTGGCCGATCAAGACTCCAACCCTCTCTAACGGTATGTTCACTATGAAGTAGTTTGTCTCCATTCTCTGTCACCCCCACCTATTCTTCACTTACATCGAATACTGGTGTGCGACCAGTTATCTTCTTAAAAAGTTCTCTATAATCTTCAACTCCTAAACCATTCTTCTCAAAGTATCTAACAATATTCCTTAAGTCTCTTAAGAGAAGTTGGTCAGCTTGCGGCTGCTCTATATGTACTGCTTGTGATAGATCTATGAAAGCTATATGGTTTTCTGGTAGTAGGGAGATATTGTATTCGCTAAGGTCTCCATGAACTAGTCTTGCTTCATGATATAGCTTCTCTACAGCATCAATTACTTGTGGGTAGACTTCTATGAGAACATCTCTCTCAACCTTAGCTTCTGCTAGTGTAGGATACCTCTGCCCATCTTCTCCTATGAAGCTCATTCCTAAAACATTATTTTCAACGAATAATGGTTTAGGTACAGGTACTCCTGCATTGTAGGCTGCCTCAAGGTTACTGTATTCTCTTCTAGCCCATAGATATATGAATTTCCTAAAATCATTTGGTATACGCTTAAATCTTGGGTCACCTGAAACATACATTACTCTATTCTTTCTAAATTCTGCGCTAGCCACTAAATATATCTTTACAGCTACATAATTTAAGCTTGAATCTCTTGCAAGATATATTCTAGATTCCTTGCCTGCGCTAACAACTCCGTAAAACTCCTTGATTAATCCTTTCTTCATTAGATTGTAGATGGTCATTAACGTGGTCTGATCAAAGACTTCTTCAAGAGCTTCATCTAACTCAGACCTTTTCCTTAAGTATCTCTGCTCTTTATCATACTTGTAGAGCCTACGCCAGAGCTTTTTCTCTGCCTTACTCAATACCTCTCTCCGTAATAATGCTTTCAACTTCATACTAAAAACGTTATCTTGACAGTCAAATCCACACCTTCTTGGATTACTACCATTAATACTCCTCAAGATTTTAATTATCGTAGGTAGGTAGATAGATAGAAGTATCTCAGCATACATAGTTAATATTTTTACTCTAGAGTTAGCTTATCTAGATTGTGAGAAGAATGGTTGTAGAGGGTTTCTCTATCCCGAGACGTATACTTGATCTACAAGCTGAAGCGGCTTTCATTGTTCTTGAGAAAGCTAAGCTTGCAGAGAGGAAGGGTATAGATGTAGTTCACTTAGAGATTGGTGAGCCTGATTTTGATACTCCTCAACATGTTAAGGAGGCTGCGATCGAAGCATTAAGGAGGAATGAAACTCATTATACTCCAACGCCTGGGATACAAGAGCTTAGAGAGGCGATTTCCGAGTATCTTAGAGAGGTCTATGGGGTAGATTTTGATTGGAGAAGTAATATAGCTGTTACTGTCGGAGCTAAGCAAGCCGTCTTTGCAGTAATGTTAACTCTTCTAGAAGAAGGGGACGAAGTAATATATCCTAATCCTGGCTATCCAGCATATAGTTCTGCTGCGAGATATGCTGGTGCGAGAGTCGTACCCTACAGGTTCACGATAGATAATGGATTCTCTATGAAAGCTGATGTTCTCTCAGAGATGATAACATCTAAAACTAGGATGATTGTATTGAACTCGCCTAGTAATCCATGTGGATCTATTTTATCAAGCCAAGAGGTTAGAGGTATAGTTGAGCTTGCTGAAGACCATAAACTCTACATTGTCTCAGATGAGATATATCGACCGATCCTTTTTGATGGCTTACAGCATTATTCTCCACTAAACTATGCTTCAGACATCGATAAAGTAGTGCTTATAGATGGATTCTCTAAGAGGTATGCGATGACGGGTTGGAGGCTTGGATACGCCGCTATCTCAAAACAGTTCCATCCATACCTTGTTAAAGTCTTGAACGTCATGACTTCTTGCCCCGTATCTTTTGCTCAACATGCTGCTATAGCTGCTCTTCGAGGGCCGCAAGAACCTGTATATGAGATGGTTAGAGAGTATGAGAAGAGACGTGAAGTTGTCGTTGAAGAGTTATCCAAGATAGATGGCATAAGATTTGTTAAGCCTGCTGGAGCATTCTACGCATTTGTAGATATCTCTCGAATATTGAGTAAGGTTGGGAAACACTCTGAAGAATTCGTATTAGACTTGATTGAGAAGTATGGTGTAGCTTTCCTACATGGTACAGCTATGGGAAGCTATGGTGAAGGATACATAAGGATAAGCTTCGCTAACTCAATAGATAATATTAGGAAGGGTATTGGAAGGCTCAGAAAAGCAGTAGAAGAGATCATGGAAGAATAGCTTCATAGATGATTACTGTTCCTAGACAATATTATTAAGTTGATAAGACCTGAGGTTAGAATTATTAAAAAAGATAGAGGTTGGGGCTGGCCGATGAGTTGTAGTAGTTGGAGGCTGGCGGGAAGATTATCCTCCTACTCATCCTATTAGTTAAGGAGAGCATATCATCTATGACACCCTGCCAGCTTCACAACTCTTACTACTCATCGGCCAGCAGGGTCATCATTGATTTATTATTCGTTAGAAAATATGCTTTCCTAAACATCTTTAGTATCTTTGATTGTAGCTTGTAGATTGCTTTCTCTCGTGGTAGGGAATCGATGATCTTTCTGAATTCTTCTGGAACTTCCCATCTATCTTTCCATTGTTTTGCATTTATGTAAATGTTTACAGCTAGCTGAGAAAGATATGTATAGGCACTGTGGTCATATCTACCATTGTTATGGTTTGGTGTTAGCCCTACTCTTCTCTTTAGAATATTCAGCCGTAGATTTAATGGAAGCTTTATTGTTAAAAAAGCAACTTCAACACTATCCTTTAATCCAAGTAATCTACAAGACTCTCTGTATACAGCATTGTTTGAAGAGATCTTAACGATCTTCCTCGCAATCTCATCCTTATCCTTCTCCATCAATCTTATACTATCTCTCAGTCTGTAATCGTATTTATCATTCTTAATCCACTGCTTCAATGTCTTAATCCT
>CAZKRR010000103.1:0-4708 GCA_964555135.1 uncultured Nitrososphaeria archaeon | reverse complement strand
ATAATAGAATACTACTATCCTCTCCCTAAAATATCTAAAGAACCTCTCAACCCTACTCCTCATACCGAACCTCTCATACCTATATTCTAGCCCAAGCCTCTCAAGAGCCCATGGATACCGTGGCCCTATCAACTATGATCAATAGTTTGTCTATACAAATCTTCAGGGTCTTCCTCAAGAATATTAGAGAGTTTAGGCAGCTCCTACTGTAGGAAGCTTCCAGAGCAAGTAATTAGCCTGAATCCACGTCTACGAATCATATATATACATAGACACTTTTCATGGATAGCTTGGTCTAATCTACAGCTATACACCTCTTATAAATTGGCTCGGAAGCCAGGACAACCTTAGATGAGAACGTCCTAACTAGTTCATGTACGGTGGACTTGCTATAGGCTCCAAAGCTATGCTTAGAATCTTGGAAAACCTCCTACAGCTTCCATGAAACATATAATCAAGACAGCTAAGACCTTAACATCCCTACTTTCTCATTATGCTTAAAACAACTAGGAATCATGGACAATATATATTCATGAGATCAATACATGCCTCCCATACTTTAAACATACCCTTATCCGGACACTATGCAAGATTATTAGAGAAAAGTATAAATATAACTAATACATTACACACTATCTTTAAAAGAAGACATACATCAATAAGACATATTATATTGTTCGCAGTCTGTAAACGTCCACTTATACTACTCCATATTATTTTGTGAACAGTTTATACGTAAAGTTTTCGGTAGATTCTCAAATATTGAGATGTGAGATGTTCGAGAAGATGAAGTAGATGGAGATGCCGTCTCGAAGGCTATAAATGACGGAGTAGCCAGAACATAAATTATTAGATATGTGGAGAGTTAATAGAAGTGGCTATCTCAGATACTATATATTAATAATGTCTAGAGATATTATCCCATATCAGACCTTACATCAACTTTTTTAATCTCCAATTTAATCTTGAAAGTGGAGAGAAGATGTCCTTTAGGATGAAGTTACCGAGTGCAGATTACTTCTCAGACTTAATAAAAGCTGTACATGCTGTTGTAGATGAGGGAACATTCAAGATTACTGAGGAGGGCGTTAGGTTGATAGCGATGGATCCAGCTCACATATCTTTAGTTGATTTCGAGTTAAGTAATTCAGCCGCTGAAGAATATGAGTGTAGTGGAGAGCTTCAGATGACTCTCAGCATATCTGAGATGATGAAGTTTCTTAAGAGGATAAAGAAAGGTGAGACTCTAACAATAGTATATGATGATCAAGCAAGAAAGCTTAACATAGTATTAGTAGATGCAACTAGCTCAAGGGAGAGGATGTTCACTTTGAATACTCTTGAGACTGTTGAGGCGAGGAGTACAACGCCTAAGCTGTCTTTTGATGCAAAAGCAAGATTAAACGTAGATGCAGTGATAGATGCTATAAAAGATAGTGATGTCGTAAGTGACTATGTAAGGATAACCATAAACCCTAGTGAGGTAATATTCCTGGCCAGAGGGGAGCTCGGGACAGTTCAGACGAAGCTTACTAAGATGGGTGCAGTAGTATATGAGATAGAGACTGATAAAGAAGTATGGGCTAACTTCAGCATAACATATCTTGACAAGATTATAAAAGCTGGAGGCGACCTCTCAGAAGAAGTAATCATGAATCTCTCAACAAACAAACCTATAAAACTCGGCTTCCCAATACCCTCAGGAAAACTAGAATACCTAATAGCACCAAGAATAGAAGGAACCTAATCTAGTTTTACTCGAATAATCCCATATACCATTAAATAACTCAATGTGTTTGGTAGAGATAGCACTGCAAATTCCAAGAAGAGTTATCCAGCTTATGATTTTAAAGGCAAGCGGAGGAATAAAAGGTAGAACTAGATTGCAGAAAATCGTTTTCCTACTGAAGGAACAATATGGAATACCATGAAGTCTCAAGCTTGAACATACTTTTATGGACCATGTTCAGAGGAACTTACATATGATCAAGTTTATTAAATTACAATCCCTATATATTCAACTTGTCTTTCAACGGTAAAAGGAAAAGATATGTTCCTATAGATAGCGTCGTATAAGAGTTACAGAAAAACTTGTAGCTGGAAAATACTGATTATGGACGATACATCTGTATAGCTTATGGTTAGTGTAGGAGATAAGGCTCCACACTTTGAGTTGCCTAGAAGCGATGGTGGCATGCTCCGCTTGTCGGATGTGCTTGGTAAGAGGATAGTCCTATTCTTTTATCCGAAGGATGGCACGCCTGGTTGTACTCGTGAGAACCGCCTGATAAGAGATATGCTACCAGAGTTTGAGAAGTATGGAGTATTGGTATTTGGAATAAGTAGAGATGGAATTGAGAGTCATAAGAAATTTGCAGAGAAATATAAGTTGACCCACATTCTCCTAAGCGATATAGAAGGCAAGGTATCAAAGGCCTACGGAGTTCTTGGAAGCTTCGGCCTGTCCAAGAGAGTCACCTTCATTATAGACGAGTCGGGGACGATCAGAAAGATTATTCAAGGACAGAACCCCGATAGACATGTAAAAGAATCATTAGAGTTTTTGAAGACCATGGATAAAGGCTCAGGTCGTTCTTAAGAAAAATATAGTCTAGGCTGGATTTGAACCAGCGTCACAGGGATCTCTCCTCGGAGATCAACATTAAGACAAAAGACTCAGGCGAGCTCGTGGATACCTCAATAGAGGAGACGAGAAAAGCTGGAGTAACCGACACCACGCGGACGTATGAGCCTAGACTATCAATAGTGGGAAAAGAATTCGTTCTGAAGGCCGTGAGGGATGCATTAGGAGCATCGGCTCTGGTAGAGTTTGAGTAGACTTCAACCACTACTCGGCTGGTAAAACTCTTCTATATGTTGTGTGGATCAAGAAAATAATTACTGACGACATGGAGAAGATCTACTTACTGCTACATTCGAGGATGCCTGAGGCAAACAGAGAGAATACAATGATGATACTTGAAAAACCAACTGTTACTATCAAGCCCCGAAAGACCTCCATCTATTATTTGAGTTACAGATGGTCAAGCAAGTTCTTGCACGCTAAGTGATGGAAACTCATACCCAAGTTGAGAAAGTCTTATTTTTCCCGTGAAGGCCAGCAACATTCTTTCGTTTGATTAAAAATAAATTAGAAGAATGTTTATTAAGATAATACCTTCTCAAGTAGCTATTTATAAATTTGCAATATTTAAGCTGCGAAAAATAAATAAATCTCCGGTAAGTATTCCTAGATGTAGTTCATGATAGCTGGCTTGGTGAAGATTTATGGATTATTATTGGAGGGGCTTCTCCAACCATTTACTTGAGATTCTATTCTTTTGGATAATTCTTCGAGAGGTGAAACTCTGAAAGCAGTTATTATCGGGGTAGGCGCTGTAGGCTCAGTTATAGCTAAACATCTCGCAAAAAGCGAAGAGGTCGAAGAATTAATACTTGCAGATAAATATTATGAGAGAGCTAAGAGAGTAGCTCTAGAAACAGGTAGGAGGAAAGCCATCCCAAAGAGAGTAAATGCATCAAATATCGAGCAAGTTGTTAAACTTATTAAGAATTCAGATGTATTGATCAATGCTACTCTTCCAAGATTCAACCTACAGTTAATGAAAGCCTCTCTTAAAGCTGGAACACATTACATAGATTTGGCAAGTGATGACCCAGATCAACAGTTAAAATTCCATGTAGCATTTAAAGAAGAAGGACTAACTGGGATAATCTGTATGGGTGAAGACCCTGGATTGTCTAACATATTTGCTAGATATGCAGCAGACCAATTAACAAAAGTTGAATCAATAAAGATTAGAGACTGTGAAAGCAGCATAGTTAAAGGTATGAGAAGCCATCTTACACCATTATTCTCTAAAGAAGTATACTTTGCAGAATTATTCGAAGCTGCATATATTTACCAAAATGGTAAGTTTAAGAAGCTTCTACCTCTTAGTGGATACGAGGAATATGAGTTTCCCCAACCTATCAATAGACTGCCAGTATACGCTGTCTCACATGAAGAGGTCTTCACGATCCCCAAATATATCAAAAACGTAAAATACGTAGACTTTAAACTCTTCATACCTAAAGATGTTGTCCAGATACTTAAAGTACTAAAAGTAATCGGTCTACTCAGTAGGAAGAAAGTCAGAGTAGATGGACAGGAAGTCTCACCTGCGAAGGTTCTCTATGCTGTCTTGCCGAATCCAGAAGAACTTGCTGGAAAACTCTCAGGATATGCTGGAATAGCCGTAGAAGTTAAAGGGAAAAAAGGTAGAAAACATGTTAAATACACTGTATACACATTGATGAGCCATGAAGAAGCATATGAAGAATTCGATACAACTGCTACGGCGTATCTAACTGGAACACCGCCCGCAGTACTAGCAATAATGCTTGGAGAAGAAGAGATCAAGGCAAGAGGAGTATACCCGCCTGAATACCTATCCCCGACACCAATACTCCAAAACCTAGGAGAATACGATATAAGAATACACTCAGTAGTAACAGAAGAAGCACCAATACACCTCTGACACTCTATCCTAGATACAAATATACAAGTAAAGAAACAATCTTGAATAAACATTAACTTAGACTTGATATCCACGTTGAAGCAATATTGGAATAAGTTTTTAGACAATCCTTTTAATTAAGAAGAGCCTGTCAACTAGGTAATACTCCTCCTTGAGTTTTTATTGTT
>CAZKRR010000102.1:0-4788 GCA_964555135.1 uncultured Nitrososphaeria archaeon | reverse complement strand
ACGCTTATACTCGCTCATGATTATTCAACTTTCACAAGACTCGACATAATAACTCTACAAACAATATTAAAGAAAATGGATGTAGAGCTACTCTACCCTCAATATGTTAGAGATATTCTCTTCCAACCCCTGGATGGTGATTATAGATGAAAATACTCTCTAAGAGCAATGATACACTCAAGCTTCTAGCCTCCCCGGATGAAGAATTACTTGAACGTGGAGACTACTTAGTGGTAGAAGATAATAGTAAGAAGCTTTTGATACAAGTAATTGATGTAGAGTATGCAGATCTTCCGGGGATGCTTGAAGATACTCTTAGAGAGCTTTCAGTGGAAGATGTGAAGAATTTCTCATCGATAGATCCTTATTCTATTGGGTCACTAATAGCTAAATTGAGAGAGGCGAGGCTGATAATAGGTAAGTTTAGAGGAGTCTTAGTTGATGGAGATCTTCGAAATGATATACTCTGGCTTCCATCTAGATTTTATTCAAGAATCAGGAAAGCTTCATCCCCTCTAATAAGTGAGCTTTCAAGAAGCAGCGGTAGACGGTCAATACTATTGGGTGAGTGTATGGGTGATTGGTTTACTGTTAATGCTGAGTCTCTAGATGGTAAATTAACAATAATTACTGGAAAGAAAGAAATGGGAAAATCACATCTTGCAAAACTACTAGTCGTAGGGCTTGTAGAATATGGAGCTAGAATCTTAGTCTTAGATGTTAACGGCGAGTATGGAGGATTATCAAAGAAGATTGATGGCTCAGATAGTGAGCTATCTGACAGACTTAAAGTAATACTTCCAGGCCGGAATTTCAAGACAGCGGTAGAAGATGCAGGGTTAAAGACGATGCTAGATATTCTCCGATACGTATATGATACTCCTCCAGCCAGTCTTAGAGAATTCAGTAGAATATGGTATATTACTGAAAGAATATATGGAAGAGTAACTCTTAAAGGACTAATCGAGGCATTGACCAAGACTCAGACGAATGAGTCTATTAGAGAAGCATTACTCAGTAGACTATTATCAATTGAAGACTTAGAATTTTTTAATGATGAGAATCCGCAGAGTTTAGAAGACCTGCTTGAAGAACTAGAGTATGGTGGAGCGCTAATAATTGACCTCTCAAAGAGTCTACCTCATGGTAGAAGACTTGTAGTAGAATATGTTTTAAGTAAGCTCTCAACAATATTGAAGAATAATCAATATCCACCTTTATTTCTCTTAGCTGAAGAAGCTCACCTCTATCTGAGAGATACTTACTGGGATGACTTAGTAACAAGGATGAGGCATATCGGCGTCTTCCCAATATTCGTTACAAATCAGCCAGACATGATTCCAGACTCTGTCTACAGGCAGGCAGACAATATATTCCTCTTCAATTTTACTAATGACTCAGACCTAGATTATCTAGCTAAAGCTTCTAGAGTTGATGCAGAAACTGTTAAGAGGATTGTTAAAGCACTGCCTCCTAAGAGATGCCTTATAGTAGGAAGGATTGTTAACGATATACCAGTAGTTGTAAAAGTAAGAGAGCTACATTTAAAAACAATGGGTGAGACAAAACTATTCTTCATTCAATCTCAATGAGGAGACCTGTAAATGATGTCCGATAAGCAAGACCTCTGGAGTATGAATATCTAGAAAGTATCTTCCAACTAGTTGTTTGCCCTCATCTTAGAGAACGGTAACGCTCTTCGCAAGATTTCTAGGCTTATCAGGGTCGTATCCTCTCTCGATAGATGTGTAGTACGCTAATAGCTGGAATGGTATGATATAGACTACTGGTGAGAGTAATGCATGAGTAGTCGGTAATCCAAGAAACCAGTCTGAAAGCTGCTTTATTTCTTCATCCCCCTCAGCTCCAACACAGAATATTCTTGCTCCGCGAGCTTTCATCTCCATTATATTCCCTATTAAATACTTACGGCTTTCATCATTAGGAGCTATAAAGAATACTGGATAGCCTTCTTCTATAACGCTTATAGGCCCATGCTTACTTTCACCTGCAGGATATGCAATGCTTGGAATATAGCTGAGCTCCATTATCTTTAATCTTGCTTCAAGAGCAGTAGCATAGCTTATACCTCTTCCAAGGAAAAATATACTAGAGAATTTTGCAACCTCTCTTGAAAGTTTCTTAATAGGCTCATTGGATATTTCTAGCGTTTTCTCAACAAGCTGCGGGATACTTCTTAATTCATCTTGAAATTCATCTATCTCATACTGTGAGACCTTCCCTCTCTTCCGCGCAAGTCTTAAAGCTAAAATAGCTAGAACCATTAATTGAGATGTAAATGTCTTTGTAGCTGCTACACCTATTTCTGGACCAGCGTTCTGTAGAACGTAGGCTCTAGCGACTCTAGTTAAAGTTGAGCCAAGGACGTTAGTTATACCGATTATGGTAGCAGCCCTATATCTTGCATAGTCTAGAGTTGTTAAGACATCTGCTGTCTCACCTGATTGGCTTAATGCAAGTATTACCGTATCTACCCCTATAGATGAACCATAGTTTTCAACGAATTCCGATGCTATAACTGGATATGTCGACAGCCTAGCAAGTTTTGAAAACATGTATGAGCCTACTATACATGCATTGTAAGATGTTCCAGATGCAATTAGGAATACATCTCTTCCTCTATCTAGGAACTCCGTTAATAGATCAAGATATTTCTCTTGTATTCTTAATGCTTCTCTTAAAACATTTGGTTGGTCGAATATTTCCTTTAGCATGAAGTGCGGATAGCCTCCTTTAGTAGCCATTTCAAGTGTCCAGTTAAGTTCAGTAATCTTTCTCTCAACAGGTATACCAGTATCTATTCTAATTATTCGAAAAGTATCAGCTGTCACCATAGCCATGTCACCATTTTCTAGGAATACTACTCTATTCGTGTATTCAATTAATGCTGCAACATCGCTTGCAACTAAATTCATGTCTTTAGCTAATCCTATGACTAGGGGGGACTCGTTTCTTGCAACTATAATCTTATCAGGTTCACCAGCGTAGATTACTGCTATAGCATAGCTTCCCCTAAGCTTTCTAGCAGTCTCTAATACTGCCTCGGTAATATTCTTACCCATCTTTATGTATTCTTCAATAAGATGAACTATTACCTCGGTATCTGTCCTAGATCTAAACGTGTGTTTTCTAGCTTCAAGTTCTTGTTTCAATTCTAGGAAATTCTCTAATACTCCATTATGAACTACAGCTATACTCTCAGTACAGTCTAGATGGGGGTGAGCGTTAACTTGGGAGGGTGCACCATGCGTAGCCCATCTTGTATGCGCTATCCCTATATTCCCGGGTAGATCTTGGAGATTCAGTCTAGAATTTATTTCATCAATCTTTCCCGCATCTTTCTTTACTAAAAGCCGGCTTTGATATATTGTTGATACGCCAGCTGAATCGTACCCTCTATACTCAAGCCTTTTAAGGGAGTTATACAATATATTGGCCACATCCCCTTGTTTAATAATGCACCCGGATATACCACACATTTTTTACCTGCTATAACTCTTTTTACTGTCTATTTTAGATATTACTCTTCTAGAATCATAAGATTCCTAGTTCTGATTTTTAGAATATATGTGGCCAAGATACTGATATGTATTCGATATTTTCTGAGTATTCTTCCTGGAATCTACAAGCGATTATCCATGAGTAAGAGATAAAACTATCATTAGTTGGATATCGTTGTAGATGGATGTAATGGATGAAGATGTTAGAATGGCTTTCCGTAGTAGACTTGAGAATTCTCTAAGCATACTCAACGCCCAGATAGAAAGGCTAAGGCTAAGATATTCAGAGATGGAGGCTAAGAGCAAAGAATACTTTGAAAAAGTTGTAGAATGTCTGGTGAATATGGATGAAGAGAGAGCAAAGATCTATGCTGAAGAGATAGTTGAGATAAAGAAGCTTGCAGAGATTGTTAAGAAGAGCCAGCTCCTCCTCCTGCAAGTAAAGATAAGACTGGAGACAATAATAGAAATAACTGAAGTAATAGGTCTAATAGTCCCCCTAACCTCTCTACTAACAGAAGTTGAAGATGAGCTAAAACCAATAGCTCCAGAAATAGTTCAGAACCTCCATGAACTCTCAGTATGTATTGAAGAATTTACAGCTACAACAGTATATAACAAGCTTGAACCTGTAAAGTATGGGGAACTAAGTAAAGAAGCTGAAAAGATCCTCCTTGAAGCTCAGAGAAACGCTGTAGAGATTGTTAAGAATAAGTTCCCAGACATACCTACCTTGAATGAGAATGAGATAAAGATTTACGCATACATCTCGAAGAACGGAGGCGAAGTAGACTTAAAGAAGTGCTCAGAAGAATTAAACTTAGGTATTAAAGAAATAAAGAACATCTTATCATCACTAGAAGCAAAAGGATTAATAGAAGTAGAGGGAGCCTAGAAGAAGATTAGATAATACCTTGGGTAACATGAACTTTTTTCTTCAAAACCTGTTGAGTCCTCTCTGATATCTTCGCCCACAACATTTCATTCCTGTAAACAGATATGTTTAAATAGCACTGCAACGCTTTTCACATCTTTAGCAGACAAGTGATTTTCTTGCAAAAACGTTACGATAAGTATTTATAGAAATAAATCAACCACTAAACTCTAAGATGACATACACTAAATGGTTAATACTTTGTCAAATGATTTTAAGCCTAGAAATTGGAGAAAGTTTCCATCAGCAGTATGAGTATTTCTAGTGGAGGCGAGCGTGCAGAAGGGGTTGCAGGTAAGCCTACAAAGCCTATAATGAAAGTATTAGAAGCAA
>CAZKRR010000101.1:0-4845 GCA_964555135.1 uncultured Nitrososphaeria archaeon | reverse complement strand
AAAAATAAACTCTATACGATAATAATGGAGTATGTTTATGCTGCTCTTCTACTTCATAAAGCGGGAAAACAGATAAATGAGGAAAATCTAAAGAAGGTGTTAACGGCGGCTGGCATAACCCCAGATGAAGTTAGAGTTAAATCTCTTGTTGCAGCCATCTCTGAAGTAAATATTGATGAAGTATTAAAATCAGCAACAGCTATGCCTATGGCTGTAACTACAGCTCCACCAGCACCTGCAGTAGTTGAGGCTAAGCCTGCTGAAGAGAAGAAGAAAGAAGAAAAGAAAGAGGAAGAGGAAGCATTAGCTGGATTAAGCGCACTATTCGGATAACTAGATAACTTACTGGCAACCCGAAGATTAACTCGTTATCTTCTTGATCCATCCATTTTTGCGTTGTAGCCAAAGTATTATCGCTACATAGATTTTTCAGAATACTTATATCAAAGATTGGGAAAATAAATTCATGAAGAAGACTATAAAAAAGAGTCCACAAGTCCTGATGTTGGTTATTCTGCTTTTAGGGTTCTTTGAGATTAGCTTAGTCCCAGTTTTTGGGGACTCTTTCCGTAGCCAGCAAGGTCTTACACAGGGGTGGGTACGTATCATTTCAGGAGGCTTCAACGATACAAACCAGATCGGGATAAACAATTTTGTAGAATATGATGGATATCTCTATGCAAGCGTATACAATAAAAGGGGTGTAGCTGAGATATGGAGGACCCAAGACTTCGCTCATTGGGAAATGATAGAAGGGAAAGGTTTAGGTAATACAAGAAATTCTCATATACTATTATTTGTTTTAAAAGGCAATCTATATGCGGGGACTTTTAATAAGGATGATGGGGCTGAATTATGGATCTCAAAGGATGGTGTAAGTTTTACCCAGATTATTTCTAAAGGCTTAGGAGATCAAGACAATATCGGCATCTTTTCTCATCCAGTACTCTTTAAAGATAAGATCTTGGTACCCGTGCAGAATGGTCAAGTTGGGTCTATTAAGGATGGAGCTGAGATATGGATATCAGAAGATGGCAAAACTTTCGAGAGAAGTCAAAGAGGGGGGCTGGGTGACCCCTCAAACATAGGGATATATTTCCATTCTACACCATTCAAAGACTACCTCTACCTAAGTACGTATAACCCAGATAATGGAGGAGAAATATGGAGAACTAAAGATGGGGTTAAATGGGAGAAAATGGTTGATAACGGATTTGGAGTTAAGGAGAATATCATTGTTCACCCACTAATAATCTTCAAGGATCGTCTCTATGCAGTCACATACAACTTAAATGGATTGAACGTTTTTAGATCTGAAGATGGGAAAAACTGGGAAAAAGTCATAGAGAATGGTTTCAACTATGGTAAGTACAAAAACATCTGGGGACTGTTGACTGAAATCAATGGAGTTCTCTATCTTACTACCGTAAGCACCCCTACGGTTGGAGCATTCCAGTTATGGA
The DNA here is from genome assembly GCA_964555135.1 of uncultured Nitrososphaeria archaeon. Lineage (GTDB taxonomy): Archaea > Thermoproteota > Nitrososphaeria_A > Caldarchaeales > Wolframiiraptoraceae > Geocrenenecus. The sequence continues at coordinate 3,382 of CAZKRR010000101.1, read as the reverse complement.
GATCTAGCGATGGAAAGAATTGGACTCAGATCGGGAGAACAGGATTTGGTAACATTAACAATCACTTCGCAGGCATATCTCTAGGCCCAGATGGGCAGTTCTATCTCTCAACCCTTAATAGTATAGATGGAGTAGAAGCTTGGAAGTCTAAAGATTCCGAGGACTGGGAGATTATATTTAAAGAAGATCGAGGCTATGCATCTCATACAGGTGCTGGATTATATTATTTCAAGAACTACCTATACATGTTAATCTATGATGTTGAGAAAGGTATTGAGATATGGAAATATATGAAACCTCTAGTAACGACAACTACGACGACTACGGCTGAGACTACTACCGAGACTGTGGTTTCAAAAACTACTAGCCCAGCACTTACACAGACATCAACAACGATGTATACATCTCAAACATCAGCAACTCAACAATCAACAGTTACTCCAACCATTACAGAGCAGAGCACAACTATCGTATCTACTCTAACCTCTGCTACTACCGAATCAGGTTGGAGAATCATAGAATACGCTATCGTTGCTTCAGCAGCTGCTGCTATAGCTGTAACGCTATACTTCATTCTCAAGATTAAGTTGCTGGCTCGGCCTCTCCCACCACCTCCCGCACCGTAGACAGCGTAGAAATCAAACCCGAGACTGCTAAAATAGACTAGAAGCTAGAGAGAATGATAATAAGATGTCTAAGTTACAGAGTTTAAAGTATTTAAAGTATCCTAATTTAAAGAATTTAGCGGGGAGATACATTGTCTCATGGAACATTTGTTACCTTCGATAAGCTCCAAAATGCAGAAGCATACTCATTAGATTTTTTCAGAGAAAGAGGATATGTAAGGAAGAAGTGTAAAATCTGTGGGGAATACTTCTGGACCGTTGATCTTGATAGAGAGGTATGCGGTGAATCACCATGCGAGGAATACAAATTCATCGGTAAGAACATAGCAAAGAAGAAACTAGATGTTAGAGGCTCTAGGGAGACTTTCCTAAGATTCTTTGAGAAGAGAGACCATAAAATTATCAAGCCTTATCCAGTCGTGGCGAGATGGAGAACAGACATGTTCTTAACTGATGCAAGCATTGTAGATTTCCAGCCATTTGTTACCTCTGGCATAGCTCCGCCCCCTGCAAACCCTCTAGTTATTAGCCAGCCGTGTATAAGGCTGGTTGATGTAGACAAGGTTGGATTAACCTTTGGTAGACATTTAACAATATTCGAGATGGGTGGAGCACATGCTTTTAACTACCCTGATAGAGAAGTCTACTGGAAAGAAGATACCGTAAGATACTATCATGAATTTGTTAGAGAGGAATTCGGCATACCTGAAGATGAGATAATCTATAAAGAGTCTATATGGAGTGGTGGAGGAAATGCTGGACCATGCTTTGAGACTATCTCATATGGACTTGAACTAGCTACTCTAGTGTTCATGCAGTATAAAACATTGGATAGTGGGCTTATCGAATTACCAATAAGAACAGTAGATACAGGTTATGGAATAGAAAGGTTTGCATGGTTTAGCCAGGGGACGCCAAGCTGCTTTGATGCAATATACGGAGAACTATACCCAAAGTTAGAAAAGATAATAGAGCTTCCTAAACCCGATAGAAAACTCCTAGAAGCTTATTCCCCATATACAGCACTCGTAATTCCGAAAGCTAACCAGACTATCCGCGAAGCTCGGAGAATCGTATCTGAGAGATCTGGGATACCGCTAGAAGTTATCGAGAGAGAAATAGTTCCCTTAGAGAGAGTCTACGCTCTACTAGATTATACTAAGTCTATAACCTTCATAATTAGCGAGGGAGTTGTCCCCTCAAATGTTAAAGTTGGCTATCTAGCCAGGCTACTCATTAGGAAAGCATACAGATTATTAGAATTCATTAACTCAGCGGATAGATTAATTGACTTAATAGATCTACAGATAACTTATTGGGCTAGAGACTTCCCACATCTAGAAGAAATAAGAAATGAGACAATCGAGATAATTGAATCAGAAATAAACAAGTTTAAGGAGACTATAAAGCGTGGAGCAGCTTATGTTGAGAGGGAAACTAAGCAATTGAAGACAAGAATGGAAGAGGTACCTACAGAGTTCTTGGTAAGAATGTATGATGAGAAAGGTCTAACACCAGACTTCGTTAGACAGATAGCTGAAAAAATGAATCTGAAGATGAGTATTCCTGAAAACTTCTATGAACTTGTAGCTTCGAGGCATCTGAAGGCAGTTGAGGTGCCAACACAAGATTGGATAAAGATTCTTGAAGAGAAGGTAAAGAATTACCCAGCTACGAAGAAGCTATTCTATGAGCGCCCTCTCGAATTCAATTTTAAAGCTAGGGTCTTAGGAACAGTTGACAACTACGTTATCCTAGATCAAACATTGTTCTACCCGACAGGCGGTGGGCAAGGTACAGATAATGGATTCCTTAAATGGGGAGATAATAGAACAAGAGTTACAGAAGCTATACTACTTAGTGGTGGAGTAATCTTACATAAAGTGGAAGGCCTTGTACCACCTTCAGGAATAGAGATCGAGGGAGAATTAGATAGAGAGAGAAGGCTTAGATTAATGAGGCATCATACTGCTACACATATAATACTTGGAGCTGCTAGAAGAGTCTTAGGGAAACATGCTTGGCAAGCAGGAGCTGAAAAAGAACCAGACAAAGCTAGACTCGACATATACCATCATAAGAGATTAACTAGAGAAGATTTAGAGAAGATTGAGTACCTAGCTAACCACATCGTTATGAGTAGAATCCCAGTTATTATTAAATGGATGAATAGAAATGAAGCTGAAAAAATTTACGGTTTCACATTATACCAGGGAGGAGAAGTCCCCTCAGCGATTATTAGAGTAGTAGAGATACCTGGATGGGATGCAGAAGCATGCGGAGGAATACATTGTGAGAATACAGAAGATGTAGGCTTAATAAAGATAGTAAGAACAGAAAGAATACAGGAAGGAGTTGAGAGACTAATCTTTACAGCAGGTACATCAACTCTACCATATATTCAGGAAAACGAGAAGATTATCTCTGAAGCATCAATGATGCTTGAAACACCTTCAGCCAACATCTTACAAAAGCTGCAGGAAACAATTAATGAGCTTAGAGACCTTAGAAAAAGATATCGTTCATTCATCAAGATTGCTGCAAAATATAGAGCGAATGAATTATCCGGTAAGTCTTTAGAGTTTAATAAACTGAGAATACACGTATCTAGAGAAAGAGAAGACGATAAAGAATATGTCTTCGCAATTTCAGATGAATTGATAAGGCCTCCACAGCCTAAATGTTTTATAGCTGTCTATGGCGGGGAGAAACCAAGTATACTCATAGTATGTAATGAAGAAGCTCAGAATCTAGGT